>NZ_ATUP01000001.1:327671-655343 GCF_000420265.1 Oceanicaulis alexandrii DSM 11625 | reverse complement strand
CGCATGGACGAGCTGACGGACGCCCGGGACAAGGCGGCCAGCGAAGAAGCCTTTCTGCGAGGCAGCGTGGAAGAGCTCGATGCGCTTGATCCCCAGGCGGGGGAAGAAGCGAGCCTCGCCGCCGAACGCAAATTCCTGCAGCAGGCCGAATCCGCCCTCACTGAACTTAATGACGCCATGGACGCCGTGGCGGGCGGCGACGGCCTGTCCAACCGCCTGAACACCGCCCTGCGCGGGCTTGAGCGCGTGCGCGGCGCCCTGGGTGAGGCGGATGGCGCTGAAGGCGCGGCTGGCGAGGCGCAGGCGTCTGTGGAACGGGCCGCCGGCGCGCTGGATCGGGCGCTGATCGAGTTTAACGAGGCCGAGGAAGCGCTGTCAGACGCCGCTGCGCGCTTTGACGTCGAGCCGGGACGCTTGAACGAGGTCGAGGAGCGCCTGTTCGCCCTGCGCGCCGCCGCGCGCAAGCATAATGTCGAGGTGGATGAGCTGGCCGAGCTTCGTGACCGTCTGGCGAGCCGGCTCGACATGATCGAGCACGCCGACGACCGGCTGAAAGAGGCCGAAGGCGCTCTGAACGCCGCGCAGGCGGACTATGCGCGCGCCGCCAAGGCGCTGACAGCCTTGCGCACCAAGGCGGGCGACGCGCTCGCCAAAGCCGTCGAGGCCGAACTTGCGCCGCTCAAAATGGACAAGGCGCGGTTCCGTGTGCGCGTCGAGACAGATGAAGACAAGCCCGGCGCAAGCGGTTGGGACAAGGTCGCGTTTGAAGTCGCCACCAATCCCGGCGCGCCGTTCGGACCGCTCGACAAGATCGCCTCGGGCGGCGAGCTGTCACGTTTCGCGCTGGCCCTGAAAGTGTGTCTGGTGGGCGAGGACGCTCGCACCATGGTGTTTGACGAGGTGGATCAGGGCGTGGGCGGCGCGGTGGCCGATGCGGTCGGATCACGTCTCAAACGCCTGGCGGAAACCGGTCAGGCGCTGGTGGTCACACACAGCCCGCAAGTGGCCGCGCGCGCCAGTGCGCACTATCGTATCGAGAAGGCGGAGCAGTCAGGCGGCATGCGCACGACCGTGCGTCGTCTCGCCGAAGACGACCGCCGCGAAGAAATCGCCCGCATGCTGTCGGGCGCGGAAATCACCGATGCGGCGCGCGCCGCCGCCGACCAGCTGATGGGCTCATGAACGCTGCGCTAAAGGATGTGGAGGCGCTGACCTCCGAGGACGCCGCCACAGAACTCGAACGCCTCGCCCGCGAAATCGCCAAGCATGATGCGGCGTATTACGAGAAAGACGCGCCGAAAATCTCGGACGCCGCCTATGACGCCTTGCGGGCGCGCAATACGGCGATCGAGGCGCGCTTTCCCGAGCTGAAACGCAAGGACAGCCCGTCTGAGCGCGTCGGCGCCAAACCGTCCGAGCAGTTTGGCGAAGTGGTCCACGCCGTGCCCATGCTGTCTCTGGGCAATGCGTTTGACGATCAGGATGTGCGCGATTTCGCAGATCGCATCCGCCGCTTCCTCAATCTGAAAGATGACACCCTGGTTCTGACCGCCGAGCCCAAGATTGACGGGCTGAGCGCCAATCTGCGCTATGAAAAGGGCGAGTTGGTGATCGGCGCCACGCGCGGCGACGGCCGGTCGGGCGAAAATGTCACCGCCAATCTCAAGACCATTTCCGACATTCCCCACAAGCTCGACGGCGATGTGCCGGACGTGCTGGAAGTGCGCGGCGAGGTCTATATGAGCCACGCCGATTTCGCCTCGCTCAACGCCAAGCAGGAAGAGCGCGGCAAACCCGCTTACAAAAACCCGCGCAACGCCGCCGCCGGATCGCTGCGCCAGATCGACCCGACCATCACCGCCGAGCGCCCCTTGCGCTTTTTCGCCTATGCCTGGGGCGAGTTGAGCGAGCCGCTCGCCGAGACCCAGTATGACGCCGTCAAACGCCTGGGTGCATTGGGTTTTGTCATCAATGACGACATGGTGCGCGTGGACAGCGTCGAGGCGGTGATCAACCATTACCATGCGCTGGAAGAGAAACGCGCCGATCTCGGCTATGACATTGACGGAGTGGTCTACAAGGTGGACCGGCTCGACTGGCAGGAGCGGCTGGGCTTTGTCGCCCGCGCCCCCCGCTGGGCCATCGCGCACAAATTCTCGCCCGAAAAAGCCGTCACGCGGCTCAACGCCATCGAGATCCAGGTGGGGCGCACCGGCGCGCTGACGCCTGTCGCCAAGCTCGAACCCGTCACCGTGGGCGGCGTGGTGGTGTCCAACGCCACCTTGCACAATCAGGACGAAATCGAGCGCAAGGATGTGCGCGTGGGCGACACCGTAATCATCCAGCGCGCCGGCGATGTGATCCCGCAAGTGGTCGAAGTGGTGCTGGGCAAACGCCCTGAGGGCGCGGAGCCCTTTGAGTTTCCCACCCTATGCCCCGTCTGCGGCAGCCATGCTGTGCGCGAGGAGGGCGAAGTGGTGCGCCGCTGTACGGGCGGGCTGATCTGTGACGCGCAAGCCGTCGAACGCCTCAAGCATTTCGTGTCTCGCAAGGCGTTTGACATTGAAGGGCTGGGCGCGAAACAGATCGAGGCTTTCTACCATGAGGGCCTGGTCAAACAGCCCGCCGACATCTTCACCCTGCGCGCGCGCAACGAGGCGGGCGAGATCAACCCGCCCATCCAGACCCGCGAGGGCTGGGGCGAGCGTTCGGCGGCGAACCTGTTTGGCTCGATTGATCAGCGCCGCAGTATCGGCCTCGCGCGCTTCCTGTTCGCGCTTGGGATCCGCCATGTGGGCGAGGAAACCTCCCGCCTGATCGCGCGCAGCTTCACAAGCTGGCAGGCCGTGCGGGAGACCGCAGAAGCCGCCAACCAGCCCGGCGAAGCCTTCGCCGCTTTCATGGACATAGACGGCATTGGCGAGACGGCGGTCAAAGCCCTCGCGGAGTTCTTCGCCGAAAGCCATAACCAGGACGCGCTGAACGCACTTCTGGAGCATGTGACGGTGGAAGACGCTGAACAGGTCGCCGCCGAGAGCCCGGTCGCCGGCAAGACGGTGGTGTTCACCGGCTCGCTTGAACGCTTCACCCGCGATGAAGCCAAGGCGCGGGCGCAGTCCCTGGGCGCAAAGGTATCAGGCTCGGTCTCCGGTAAAACCGACATTCTCGTCGCCGGCCCCGGCGCAGGCTCCAAGCTCAAGAAAGCGCAGGAGCTGGGCGTTCAGACGATGACCGAGGATGAATGGTTGGGGTTGATCGGGGGCTGAGGGCCTAAACTTTATGACTGTCATCCCGGCCTTGAGCCGGGATCTACTGACAGCGTCTCTGTGATCAGAACAGAGTGGTTGCGGTAGATCCCGGATCGCCTGCGGCGTCCGGGATGACAGGAAGGGGTGAAATTACTCCCCCAGAAGCCGCTCAACCTCAGCCAAAATCACATCCCAGGCCGGCGCGGTCGGGTCGATCAGCTCGAAATGCCCGGCGTTCTCCAGCGTCACTTCAGTGACCGTATCGCCTGCCGCTTGCGCCTCTTGCGCATAAGCCGCTCCGAACTGCGGCGGCACAATGGGGTCGAGCGCGCCGGAAATGATCACCTGCTCCACTTGCATGGGCAAAAGCTGATCGGGCGAGGTGTCGGCATAAGGCGCCGCGCCGGGATGACCCGCGATCAGCGCGTCCACGGTGTCGGGTTCGCCGCAGCGGCCGGGGCCTTCGGCGCGGTACAATTCAAGATCATTGATGCCAGCGAGCGTTATGACGCCGTTGGGCATGAACGGGTCTTCCACGTAAAGCGGTGTGTCCTGCAGCTGGCCGCGCGCGGCGGCCCATAGCGCCAGATGCCCGCCCGCGGAATGGCCCATCAGGACCGTGCGCTCAAGATCAATGGGATAGGTCTCGGCCAGCGTCCGCACATAGTCGGTCGCCATCGCCACGCTCTCAAACGTGCCCGGATAGCCGCCCGTCTCATGACCGAGGCGCGGATAGGTGAGGTTCCACACAGCGATGCCGCGCGCCTTTAGGTCCGCGTTGAGCTGGTCTTGAAGGATGGTGCCCGGAATAGCCGCCTGCCAGCAGCCGCCATGGATCATGATCACCAGCGGGAAAGGGCCGTCGCCCTCTGGAAGCCACAGCTCGCCATACTGCTCTTCGCCTTGGCCGTATTCGATGCGGGCGTCAGCGGACGCGCGCTCACGGTCGAGAAGGTCGCGCCAGCTGATTGGGCGGGCGTCAGCATGCAGGTCTTGAGCCAGCGTGGGTGCAGTGACGAGGAGGGCGGCGGTAAGGCTGAGGGCGAGGCGCATGGGCGTATCCGGTTCTGTTTTCAGTATTCTATCCTGAAACCCCGGGCGAGCGTAGCGAAGACCCGGGGCCTCCCTCAGGATATGGCGCTATACTCTGTCATAATTCTGGCTCTCCCTGCGGTCAGCCTAGAACTTAGGAGGGAGTATGACGCGCGCCTGGGTCTACATGCTGAGCAATCGGCCTGGTGGCGTGCTCTATACAGGCATGTGCAACGCTGATCTCCGACGGCGGATGTGGGAGCATCGCCAAAGCGGCGGATCTTCCTTCGCTGACAAATACAACTGCAAGCGTCTGGTCTGGTTCGCTGCGTTCTCGGACGTGACCGCAGCCGCCGAGCACGAGCGTCGGATGAAGCGCTGGAAAAGAGCGTGGAAGGTCGAGCTGATCGAGCAGGCCAATCCGGACTGGAGAGATTTGTATTCGGAAATCTCGGGCTGAGTGCTCAAAGGTGCGCGCTGTATTCTGAGAGAGGCCCCGGCTCAAGGCCGGGGATTCAAGCTCTTTACAGAATTGAATTCCCGGCCGACCGAAGGGAGAGCCGGGACGTCAGGCAGAAAAGGGTAATAGATACGAAGACACGCCTAAGGCGCCTCTTCCACAAAGCTCGCCACCACCTTCTTCAGGCCGGCCTTGTCGAAGGCCACGCTGAGCTTGGCGCCGTCGGCGGTTTTCACCGTGCCATAGCCGAATTTCTGGTGGAAGACGCGGTCGCCGGGCTTCCATTTGGAGGTTCCGCCCACCGAGCTTGAGTCGATGAGGGTGGCCTGACCCTCGATGACGCCGGGATCAGGGCGGCGGCCCGACGCCTTGCTGGCCTGAAAGCGTTTCCAGCCGGGGCTTTCATAGCTGGACTTGAAGGGATCGGCGGCTTCCGCCACGCCCTCAAAGCCGGGCCCGGCATCGTAATAGCCGGTCTCCGATTGCGCCTCGCAATGCTCATGCGGCATTTCGTCGATGAAGCGCGAGGGCAGCACGGATTGCCAGCGACCAAAGATCATCCGGTTGGCGGTGAAGCTGATGATCGCGCGCTGGCGGGCGCGGGTGATGCCCACATAGGCGAGGCGGCGTTCTTCTTCCAAAGCCGCCGTGCCGCCCTCATCCATGGAGCGTTGGGAGGGGAAGACGGTTTCTTCCCAGCCCGGCAGGAAGACCAGCGGAAATTCGAGTCCCTTGGCGGCGTGCAACGTCATGATGGAGACCTCGTCGCCATCTTCCTTGCGGTCGGCGTCCGACACCAGGGCGATGTGCTCAAGGAAGGCTTCCAGGCTGTCAAACTCGCCCATGGAACGGACGAGTTCTTTCAGGTTGTCGAGCCGGCCGGCGGCTTGCGGGCTCTTGTCCTCGCGCCACATGGCCGTGTAGCCGCTCTCATCGAGGATCACTTCCGCCAGTTCGTCATGGCGCATGGTCTCTGACTGCTCGGCCCAGCGATCCAGATCGCGCAGGAAGGCGATGAGCCCGGTGCGGCCCTTGCCCCTTATCTCGTCGGTCTGGGTCATCAGGCGTGCGGCGGCGGCCATGGACACTTCGGCGCCGCGCGCGGCCATGGCGATCTTCTGAACCGAGGTGTCGCCCACGCCGCGTTTGGGGGTGTTCACCACGCGCTCGAACGCCAGATCATCATCCAGGCTCCGCACCAGCCGCAAATAGGCGAGGGCGTCGCGGATCTCGGCGCGTTCGAAAAAGCGTGGTCCGCCGATCACCTTGTAGGGAAGCCCCAGCATGATGAAGCGGTCTTCAAACGCCCGCATCTGCCACGACGCGCGCACCAGAACGGCGATGTCGGAATGCTGGCCGCCTGAGCGCACATGGCCCTCGATCTCGTCGGCGACAAAGCGCGCTTCGGCCTCGCCGTCCCACAGGCCGGACACCTGGACTTTCTGGCCGGGATCATCCTCGGTCCACAGCGTCTTTCCAAGCCGCGCCTTGTTGGCGGTGATCAGGCCCGCCGCGGCGCCGAGGATATGGCCCGTCGAGCGATAATTGCGTTCGAGGCGAATGACGGTCGCGCCGGGAAAATCCTGTTCAAAGCGCAGGATGTTGTCCACTTCCGCGCCACGCCAGCCATAGATCGACTGGTCGTCATCACCCACGCAGCACACATTGCCTGATCCGCGCGCCAGAAGCCGCAGCCACAGATACTGGGCGACGTTTGTGTCCTGATACTCGTCCACCAGCAAATAGCGGAACTTCCTGTGATAGTCCGCCAGCACATCGTCATGGGTCTGGAAGATGGTGATGTTGTGCAGCAGCAGATCGCCGAAATCACAGGCGTTCAGAACGCTCAGCCGGTCCTGGTAGAGCTTGTAGAGCTTTTGCGCCTTGCCGTCCGCGAAGCTCCATTTGTCCTCTTCAGGGATGCGCTCGGGCGTCTGGGCGCGGTTCTTCCAGCCATCGATCAGGCTGGCGAGATGGCGCGGCGTCCAGCGCTTCGCATCAATCCCCTCGGCCTCGAGGATTTGCTTCAAAAGGCGCAGCTGGTCGTCGGTGTCGAGAATGGTGAAGCTTGATTTCAGGCCTACCAGCTCGGCATGGCGGCGCAGGATCTGCGCGGCGATGGAGTGGAAGGTGCCCAGCCAGGGCAGACCCTCGACCTGTTCGCCGATGATCGCGCCGACGCGGGTCTTCATCTCGCGGGCGGCCTTGTTGGTGAAGGTCACCGACAGGATGTTCCAGGGCTGCGCCTTGCCGGTCGCCAGAATATGCGCCAGCCGCGTGGTCAGCACCCGCGTCTTGCCCGTGCCCGCGCCCGCCAGCACCAGCACGGCGCCGTCCACCGCCTCGACCGCGGCGCGCTGTTCAGGGTTCAACCCGTCCAGATAGGCGGCGTCGGCGCGCGGCGCCCGCGGGGCCGCCTGCTGGGAAAGGGGAACAGAGGACATGACGCACGCTTTCGCAGATCGATTCGCTAAGGAGAACGAAACTAGCACATCCGTTTGCAATGCGTAGGGGCGGCGATGTCATCGGTGTGACGCGCAGGCGCGCCTAGCGATGCTCTTCCTCGTGCCGGGCCTGCAGCGCGGCGGCATAGGCGGCGTGGGCGTCGGCCTTGGTGATGTAGCCCACAATGGGTTGGTCGCCATGGCGGGAGCGGACCTGGGCGCCGTCGAGTTTTTCCGCTGAGAAGAAGCCCATCACCCGGCCCAGATAATCATCGTCATAGACGCAGGATTCATCGAGCTCGCCGGCTGTGTCATGGCTGTCGAGCGGGGTCATGATGTCGCGCGCGCGAATGGTCTGCAAGATGACGCGGGCATCGCCCTGGGTGAGGTCAAAACCGTGGCGCTCCACCTGTTTGTGAAAGAAGCTGCCCTTGGTGACAGACGTGGTGATCACGCTCGCCAGCGACACGCAGACCAATAGCGCGATCGAGGCTTCATAGCTGGCGGTCAGTTCAAACACGATCAGCGTGGTCGACAGCGGCGCGCCCAGCACCGCCCCGCCGACCGCGCCCATGCCGATCACGGCGAAATAGGCCGAGCCTGCGCTGTCCGGGCCGATCAGGGGCGCGACAAGCGCACCATAGAGCGCGCCCAGCATGGCCCCCAGATAAAGCGAAGGCGCAAAGACGCCGCCGCCGAACCGGAACGCCATGGTGGCCATGGTGGCGATCAGCTTCAGCACGATCAGCGCGGCGAGGGTGGCGATGGCGTAGCCGCCCGCCAGAGCGATGGAGGTCGCTTCATAGCCCACGCCCAGCACTTCCGGCGCCAGAACGCCCAGACCGCCAATGACCAGCCCGCCGAAAGGCGGCAGCACCCAGAGCGGGACCGACAGGGCCTGCGCGCGGATGGCGACCAGGCGCGGCGCGTTGAACGACAACATGATGCAGGCGATGGCCACGCCCGCAGACGCCAGCCCCAAGGGGATGATCGCGATGAAGTCAGCGAGACTGGCGGGCGGGATCTCGGGCACTGTGAAGGCCGGGCTGGCGCCGAAATGGATGCGGGACAGGATGGCGCCGATGACGCTGGAGGCCGCCACAGGACCGATCGAGCGCAGGGCGTAATGGCCCAGCACCACTTCAAACGCGAACAGCGCCCCGGCGACAGGGGCGTTGAAGCTGGCGGCCACTGCCGCCGCTGCGCCGCAGGCGAGCATGATGCGCGCGCCCCGGGCGGGCAGGTTCAGGGGCCGGCTGATGAAGCTGGCGAGCGAGGCGCCCAGATGCACCGACGGGCCTTCACGTCCGGTCGAGCCGCCAGCGCCGACGGAGACGGCGTTGATCAGGGCGGACCAGAGGCCGGGCAGAAGCGGCATCTTCCCGCCCTGCGCCGCGCGCGCTTCCATGACGTCTGCGACGCCCTCGGCGCGAGTTTCGGGCAGCCAGTTGGTTTTCAGACCCACATACAGGAGCAGGGAGACGATGCAGCCGCCGGCCACCGGCGCCAGGATGATGTGATGGACCGGCAGGCCAGAGGCCGTGCTGGCCAGGCGTTCTGAAAACTCGCCGAAAGCGACGAACTGCACGGACTGGATCGCCAGCCGCAAGCCGATGGCGGCGTAGCCCGCCACCACGCCCACCACCAGCGCCAGCAGCCAGAGCGCCGGTGAGCGTCCATCGGCGAAACTGTTCTTCAGATACCGAAACAGCTTGTCGAACGGCGATGGCGGCGGCGGGTTGATGGCGGTGCTCATGCCATCTTCAAACCCCGCGCGGGCTATGGCGTCAACTGCGGATCAATCCTGACCTGCGCTGAGCGCGCGATTGAGCGCCCAGACCCGGCAGGCGCTCGACAGGGGCTGGTCGGGCTCGCGACTCTCGTCGATCGAGGTCACGAGCCCGGCCAGCGATCCGCCGACAACGCTCAGCTCCTTATCGATCACGGACCAGAATTCCGGCTCCAGAGCCAGAGAGGTCGCGTGTCCTTTCAAGGTGACTGAACGTTTCTTGAGCATGGTGTTTAGGCCAGTTCTTTCAGCGCTTCGGCGTTGAAGTCTTCAAGTTCGTCAAAACGGCCGTCCTTGACCTTGCGCGCCCAGGCGTAGTCAGAGAGCAGCGCACGGCCGACGCCGACCAGTTCGAACTCGCCCGCGTCCAGACGTTCGATCAGCTTGTCGAGGCCGGACTTTTCAGAGGCTTCCCCCATAAAGGCGCCAATGAAGTCACTATTGAGGCCAACTGATCCCACGGTGATGGCAGGCTTGCCGGTGAGTTTCTTCGTCCAGCCGGCGAGATTGAGGTCAGAGCCTTCAAACTCGGGCAGCCAGAAGCGGCGGGTGGAGGCGTGGAAGATGTCGACGCCCGCTTCAGCCAGCGGCGCCAGGAAGGCTTCAAGTTCAGCCGGGGTCTGGGCCAGTTTCGCGTTATAATCTTGCTGCTTCCACTGCGAGTACCGCAGGATGACAGGCAGGTCTGCGGGAATGCGAGCGCGGACGGCGCGGATGATTTCCTGCGCGAATTCGGTGCGCGAAATCATGTCGCCGCCGTATTTGTCGTCGCGCTGGTTCATGCCGTCCCAGAAGAACTGGTCGATCAGATAGCCGTGCGCGCCGTGCAGCTCGATGGCGTCAAAGCCGATCTTGGCGGCGTTCTCGGCGGCTTCGGCGAAGGCGCGGACGGTGTCGTCGATGTCGGCCTGGGTCATCGGCTCGCCGACTTTTTTGCCGCCGGGCATGAGGCCCGACGGGCTGTCGGACGGCGCGTCAGGGTGCGGGCCCGTGCCGGGCTTGCGCGCCAGACCCACATGCCAGAGCTGAGGCGCGATCTTGCCGCCGGCGGCGTGGACGGCGTCCACAACCTTTTTCCAGCCGGCCAGCGCTTCGTCGGTGTGAAAGTTCGGGATGCCCGGATCAAAGCTGGCGCCCGGACGGTCGACCGTGGTGCCTTCAGTGATGATCAGGCCCACATCATTGGCCGCGCGGCGCTCGTAATATCCGACCACGTCATCATTGGGGACGCCGCCCGGACTCTTGGATCGGGTCATCGGCGCCATGACGATGCGGTTCTTCAGTGAGAGCGAGCCAAGCTCGAACGGTTGGTAGAGGGCGTCTGTGTTGAGCATTGGGATCCCCTGAATGCACGAAAATACCGGACCCAGTTGGATATATCGCGCGCGACAATCAAGGTGCAATCTTGAATGGGGTTATGCCTGCACCCTCTCAGTCAGCATATTCTTCAGGTATTTCAGCGCAATACGCAGATAGACCTAGGCAGCAGCTTTTTGAGTTCAGAGCGGCGCCAACGCTGGTAGCAGGCGCGAGCGGCTGTAGTTGCGACTGATAATGAGATTGATTATCGAAGTTGTCCCTCTATAACTCTGGCTTGAACGCAACGCATTCTCAATTTCAAATCGGAACTGCCCAGCATGCTGAACTCTCGTGCGCGTATGATGACCGCGCTTGCCGCCCTCTTCACCCTCGGCGCAGCGCCTGTCTGGGCGGCTGAGACCACCGAGCAGACCGTCAGTGACACCATCACGGTGACGGGGCGCTTCCTGTCGATCGACCGGCTGAACGCGGTGAAGACGCCGACGCCGGTGCTGGACGTGCCGCAGAGCCTGTCCATCATCACGCGCGCCCAGCTCGAAGATCAGGCCTTCAGCTCCATCGCGGACATTCTGCGCTATACGCCGGGCCTGGCCGTCAGCCAGGGCGAGGGGCATCGCGACGCCATCATCATCCGCGGCAATCAGAGCACGGCGGACTTCTTCCTGGATGGTCTGCGCGACGATGTTCAGTACTACCGCCCGCTCTACAATCTGGAACAGGTCGAGATCCTGCGCGGCGCCAATGCGCTTCTGTTTGGCCGCGGCGGCGGCGGCGGCGTGGTCAACCGCGTCACCAAGACGGCGCAGCTGGACGAGAATTTCGGCGGCCTGACCTCAAGCCTTGATACCTTCGGCGCCTATCAGGTGTCAGGCGATGTGAACTCGGTGCTGTCAGACACCGTGGCCTTCCGGGTCAATGTGTTCGGCGAGCATCAGGAGAACCATCGCGACGTGTTTGAAGGCGACCGGTTTGCGGTCAACCCGACCTTCACGCTCGATCTGGGAAATCGGACCCAGGCCGTGTTCAGCTATGAGTACGTCAATGACGACCGGGTGGTGGACCGCGGCGTGCCGTCCGTCACGGTCGTGGGTGGCCCGGACGTGCCGCTGGACGGGTATCGCGACACCTTCTTCGGATCCGCCGATGGCAACTACACCACGCTGGAAGCCAGCATCTTCCGCACGCGGCTGGATCACACCTTCTCCGATACGCTGCGCGGCAATGTGACGATCCAGTACGCCGATTACGACAAATACTATCAGAACATCTATGCGGCCGGCTTTGACGCCGCCGCCAGCCCGCAGCGGCTGACCCTGGACGGGTATGCGGATGAGACTGCGCGCCAGAACTTCATCGCCCAGGGTAATCTGGTGGGTGAGTTCGATACCGGCGCGTTCAGCCACACCGTCTTGCTGGGTGTCGAATATGGCGATCAGTCCACCAGCAACGCCCGCATCGACAACACGTTTGCGGCCAGCAATGACGATCAGATCACCATCGACTTCTCCACACCGGTGACGGTCCCTGACTATGCGTTCGTGGATACGCTGCGCGATCGTGAGTCTGACGTACAGTTCGCCTCGCTTTATCTGCAGGACCAGATTGATCTGACCGAGCAGCTCAAGCTTGTGCTCGGCCTGCGCTTTGACCGGTTTGATGTGGATGTGCTGGACCGTGAAGCAGTGTCGGCGACTGATGACGGCCGCCGCGGCCGGGTGGATGAAGAAGTCTCCCCGCGTCTGGGTCTGATCTACAAGCCGGCGGAGAATGTCTCGCTGTACGCCAGTTATGCGGAATCCTTCCTGCCGAGCGCCGGGGACCAGTTCCTGACGCTGACCCGCACCACCGAAGACGTGCAGCCCCAGCAGTTTGAAAACACCGAAGTCGGGTTGAAGTGGGACTTTACCCGCAATCTGAGCCTGACCACCGCGGTGTTCCGCGTCGAGCGTGGCCTGTTCACCTCTGTGGATCCCAACAATGTGTCCCAGGTCATCACCATTCCGGGCAGCGTGACGGACGGGTTTGAAGTCCAGATCGCCGGCCAGCTGACCGACGCCTGGGCGATCAACGCCGGCTACAGCTATCTCGACAGCACGATTGATGGCGGCGGGTTTGACGGAAATCGCACCTTGCAGACGCCTGAACACATGCTCTCGATCTGGAATGAGTATCAGGCGACCGACCAGCTCGCCCTGGCGCTGGGCGTGACCTATCAGGACAGCTATTTCGTGCGCGAAGACAATGCGGTGCTGGTGCCTGACTACACCCGCGTGGATGCGGCGGTGTTCTATGACCTGACCGACCAGACGCGCTTGCAGCTCAATATCGAGAACCTGCTCGATGAAGAGTATTTCCCCGACGCGCATTCCAACGACAATATCTCGACCGGCAAGCCGCTGAATGCGCGGATCACGATCCGCCACCAGTTCTAGGCTCTCAAGCTGACAGATATGAGATGAACCAAGGCGGTGGAGCATGGCTTCACCGCCTTTTCTCTATGCAGGCAAGTTCGCCGCGACCGGAAGTCGCACTAGGTGATGTCGAGAGCTATCTTGAAGGAGACGCGATCATGACATCCGCCCCGACCCGGAACGCCCGCCACGGCCTGCGTTTGCGCGACCGGCCAGAGTTTTCGCGCAAGACGGCCCCTCTGACCATGTCGGCGAGTTCCATGGCCAAGGATGCGGTCGCTGAAATGGCCGCGAGCAATTTCGGCTCCGTCATCATCGTGGACGCCGATAACAAGGTCGAAGGCGTGGTGACCGAGCGCGACATTCTGCGTCGTCTGGTCAATGAAGGCCGCGATCCCGCCAAGACGCCATTGTCCGACATTATGACCGCCAATCCGCGCACCGCGCAGGCTGATGACGACATGCTCGAATGGCTGCGGATGATGAGCAATGAGCGCTTTCGCCGCTTGCCCGTGGTCGATGAGGATGGGCGCCTGATCCAGGTGCTCACCCAGGGTGATTTCGTCAGCTATACATGGCCGGACCTGCTCAGCCAGGCGTCCTCGCTGGGCAAGGCGACGGTGATGCGCAACTTCCCTCTGGTGCTGATCGGCGCCGGCATACTGATTTACCCGCTGATCCTGGCGTTGGCGCTGGGCGCGTTCGGTTAGACGCGGGATCGCCTTAAGCTGTTCCAGAAACGGCACGTCCCGAAATGAAAACGGCGGCTCATCGAGCCGCCGTTTTTTTTATGTCTTTCAACAGAGTGAACCCCCGGGCGAGCGGAGCGAAGACCCGGGGCCTCTATCAGAATTTGGCGCTGAACAGGCAGAGAGGTCCCGGCTCTCCCTTCGGTCGGCCGGGAATTCAGTTGTCTTGAGACCCCTTATCCCCATCCTGCAGCTTGTGCGCCTCAAGCGTCGCCTTGCGTTTGGCTTCGCGCGCTTTTTCAAGATCGCGCTGGGCCTTGGGCGTTCCAAACTGAACGCGATTGATCTCAGCCTGTTTGGCCTTGTCTTTACGCGCTTTGTGTTTGCGGACCTGACGCAAATTGATCGGCTGGGTCATGGGACCTCCAGGCTCCGCCGCCGAAGCGGCGGAGCAGGATGTTCGGCCTTATTTCGGGCCGATCATGTCTTCGGGGCGCACCACGCGGTCAAACTCCTCCTCGGTGACGAAGCCCAGACGAATGGCTTCCTCGCGCAAGGTGGTGCCGTTCTCGTGGGCGGTCTTGGCGACCTTGGTGGCGTTGTCATAGCCGATGGTGGGCGCCAGCGCCGTCACCAGCATCAGCGAGCGTTCCATGATGTCGGCGATGCGCTGCTCGTTGGCCTCGATCCCCACCACGCAATTGTCGGTGAAGGAGTGGCAGGCGTCCGCGATCAGCTGGGCGCTGGTCAGCACGTTGTAGGACATCATCGGCTTGAAGACGTTGAGCTGGAACTGGCCCTGGCTGCCGGCGAAGGTCACCGCCGTGTTGTGGCCCATCACCTGGGCGCAGACCATGGTCATGGCTTCGCACTGGGTGGGGTTCACCTTGCCCGGCATGATCGAAGAGCCCGGCTCGTTCGCCGGCAGGGAGATCTCGCCGATGCCGCAGCGCGGGCCCGAGCCCAGCAGGCGGATGTCATTGGCGATCTTGAACAGCGACACCGCCGCCGAGTTCAGCGCGCCATGCGCCTCGACCATGGCGTCCTTGGTGGACAGCGCCTCGAACTTGTTCGGAGCGGTCACGAAGGGCAGATGGGTCAGCTCCGCCACTTCTTCGGCGAAGGCGTCGGCGAAACCGATCTTGGCGTTCAGGCCCGTGCCGACCGCCGTGCCGCCCTGCGCAAGCTCGTACAGCGCGGGCAGGGTGGCTTCGACGCGGCGGATGGCGTTGTCGAGCATGTGGACATAGGCGGAGAATTCCTGGCCCAGGGTCAGCGGCGTCGCGTCCATCAGGTGCGTCCGGCCGATCTTGATGATGTCCTTGAAGGCTTCGGACTTGTCATTGAGGGCGTCGCGCAGGGTTTCGAGCGCGGGGACCAGCGTATGCACGAACACTTCCGCCGACGCGATGTGCATGGCGGTGGGGAAGGTGTCGTTGGACGATTGCGACCGGTTCACATGGTCGTTGGGGTGGACCGGGTCTTTCGAGCCCACTTCGCCGCCGAGCATCTGGATGGCGCGGTTGGAGATGACCTCGTTGGCGTTCATGTTCGACTGGGTGCCCGACCCCGTCTGCCAGACCACTAGCGGGAAATGATCGTTGAGCTTGCCTTCAGCCACTTCCAGCGCGGCGGCTGCAATGGCGTCGCCCAGTTTAGGCTCGAGATTATCAAGCGCCATGTTCGCCTTGGCGGCGCAATGCTTGACCACGCCGAGCGCCCGGATAAGGGGCAGGGGCTGGGTCTGGCCGCCGATCTTGAAGTTCATCAGCGAGCGCGCAGTTTGCGCACCCCACAGCTTGTCGGCGGGGACTTCGAGGGGGCCGAAGGAATCGGTTTCAACGCGCATCTCGGTCATCGGTCTTTCTCCAGTTCGGCGTGGGCCATGTATGGGGCGTCTATAGGCCCGCACAGTAAAGGCAGGCAAGGCGCTGCTTGGCGTCTCACCGTCAAATCTGCACCTCAATGGCGGCCTGAGACCTCTCTGAGCGACGCCCTCTTAATGTCAGACCGCGTCCAGGTGTAAGATCCCTGCTGACGATGTCAGCCTCAAAGGACGCCTGAAGATGCTTGGCGCCCGGCGAATCGTCATACGCATCGTGCGATAAGATCCCGAGACTCGCTTCTTGTCCTCACCGCGGGACCCTTGGGATCAGACGACAGGATTGGGAGAGGGAACGTGCAAGCATCCGCCACTGAAGGCTCGCTGAATGTGCGCGTGGACGCGCTGACCTCGCAGTCAGCCAAGTTCAAGGATCTGATCGCCGCGTATTTCCGCACCGAGTTCAAGCGTGTGGGCCCCAAATACGGCGCGTTCGAAATCGTGATCGAGATCGAGCATAACGCTGACAGCCCTGTTCACGATGTGGACGCTGTGGCCCGGGCCGTCGTCGAGGCGTTGACCGGCATCGTGTTTCACGATGACAGCCAGGTTCAGCGCCTGCATGTGGAAAAGGTTCTGGGCGAGCGCGTCCGGGTGAAAGTGCGGGCCCGGCCAGTCGCCGCGTTGACGCAGGACATGCATGCAGACGCCGCCTGAACGAAAAACGCCAGGGCCGAAGCCCTGGCGTTTCTGACTGCGTGTTTGGGCCGCCTAGAATTTATAGCCCAGCGTGACCCAGTATTTGGTCTTGTCCGCAGGGGCGTAGCTGGCGTCCGGGCCGTCATAATCGGCCATTTCAAACGAGAGGCTGACATCATTGGCGAAGCTCAGCCGCAGATAGGCGTCCAGCTCTTCACCCAGATCATTGCCGGTGTTTTCAGAGCTGAAATCCCGCCAGATCAGGCCCGCGCGCCAGCCTTCGATGGCTGAAGACTCCACGCTGGCGCCATAGCTGACCTCCACGTTGAAATCTTCCAGCCCGTCCGCGGGGGACGAGCGGCCTCCGCCATGGAACACGTCAGCCCAGCCGGCTGTGCCGTGATTGCCGGCCAGCGGATTGGCGAAGGCAAACGTGCCATCGCCGGTGATCACGTCATAGCCCAGAGCGAAGCGTGCGCCGCCCCGTGTGAACGCGACGCCGCTGTCGATCAGCGTATTGTCATAACTGGCGGTGGCGGAGCCGGAATCGGTCTGCGTTGCGACCATCAGATCATAGCTGACGCCGAACTCGCCGATCTCGGTCGAACCCGTCAGCCGTGCGCCAAACGTTGTGTTGGAGAGGTTTTCACGACCCGTTTCTTCGATATCGATCAGATAGACAAATCCCGCAAGTTTCAGGGCAGGACTGACCGCAAAGCTCGCATTCAGGAGATGAGAGCTCATATCCCAGTTGAAGTCTGTGCCGGGACCGCGATTGAGTTGCCATGAATAGACGTAAGTCGCTTCCAGGGCGCCGCGCTCAAAATTGACCACCGCAGCATCATAGGAGTTCTTGTCCTGACGCCAGCCGGGCGAGCCGATGATGCGGTTGCCGTCAAAACCGATATATTGCCGCCCCACAGTGAAAGACCAGGCTTCGTCCGGGCTGAACGTCAGCTGGGCGCGGTTGAGCTCGGTGAAGTCGGGATCGTTGATCGTGGCGAACTGGGGACGCGGATCCAGACTGGTGTTCCGGTCATCACCGGAGAGTGTGATGTTGTTCTCGGCTTCTGCGAGGAAGGTGAACCGGTCATCCGCGGGTTTGAACCGTACGCCAACCCGGCTGCGCAAGGTGAGGGAGTCCGCATCCAGCTTGCCGGTCTGTTCCACTGTTTCGTAGCGAGTGCGGAAATCACCGAAGACTTCGGCGGATTGAGCCAGGGCGGCTTGCGGGACTAGAGCCACGCCTGCGCCAAGCAGCAGGGAGAGTTGAGAAGATTTCATGTCCAGCCCCATCGGTCGAAAACTAAAAAATATTCGGCTGCCCGGTTCTGAGCGGCCTGTGTCTGGGGCTATTAAGAATAAAAATACTTCAATTTTGGTTAGTCAGGTGTTCAGGACAAATGCTGGTCCCTGCCTCCACTTGAAATTGGCTCTCTGGCAGAGGGCTTGAGGGGCAAGCTTACTCGACGGCCTGCACTGCGCGGAGGCGAGGGCGTGCTGATTTGAGCGCGCCGTAGATCAGTCCAAGGACCGCGAGCACGGCCAGACTGTTGATGATCCAGGACAGGATGCGCAGGCGCCCGGCCATGGCGGATGAAACAGCGGGGGCGGCGGCGAGGGCCTCATTGATGTCAGTGATTTGCGCCCGCATCTGGGTATCGAGCCGGGTCATCGCCAAGACCTGATCCTGAACGGCCGAGGTTGAGCGGTCCGTATCAAGCCGTGCGGCTTGCAGGGTCAGGCTGCGAATGGCGGGCAGAGCCTGCTCCAGCGCGTCGAGCGGCGCTTGAAGGTTTGAGCGCGGCGTCGCCAGAGCGCTCATGGCGTCCACGCCAACCTCATACTCTTCAAGATTGATCAGTACGGCCTGCATCCGCAATTGGGACGGCGCACTGATCATCGCATGGGCGTCCCGCATCAAAGAGCTGAGCTCCTTATCAAGCGTCGCGGCGGCGTAGATGCGTTCGGTATTCAGCCGTGACTGGGTTTCAAACTGCCGAATGGACGCGCCGATCAGGATGCTGATCACAGCGTAGGTCAGCAGGAGCAGCAGGGCCAGGCTTGGCAGCGCCTTGCCAACCAGAGGAGAGGGAGCAGACGTCAAGGCAGGCATGGCGGGGCCTCCGTTGAGATGCGCGCCTCGCGTTATCCGAGAATGCGCAATCAGAATTCCCCTAAATTGGCGCCAGCTCTATTAATGCACCCTTTAGCGTGTGTCTTGGTCTTCAGATTGGGGAGGGCGGAGACAAAAAAAGAGGGCGCCGGAGCGCCCCCTTTGCTGACCGTATTTGAGATGCGTTACGAAGCGCGCATCAGCTGCACGAAGCTTTCGAACTCTTCTTTCCAGGCCTCATGCCGGTCCGCCATTTCCTGGGCGGCGGAGAGCACGGATTTGGAAATCTGGTCGGTCTGATGGGTGAACTCCACCACTTTGGCGACGCTGGAGGCGGCGTCGCTGGAGCCTGAATCCGCACGCTGTGCAGATTCGGCGATTTCGGTGGTGGCCACGCGTTGCTGATCGATGGCGGCTGCGCAGCTGGTCGCCAGCTCGCCCAGCTGACGCACGGCCTGCAAGGTGCGGTCCGTGGACGCCGCCGTCTTTTCAGACGCGGACTGAATGGCGTTGATCTGAGCGGAGATCTGCTGGGTTGCGCTGCTGGTCTGCTCGGCCAGTTCCTTGACCTCGCTGGCCACAACCGCAAACCCTTTACCGGCTTCGCCGGCGCGCGCGGCTTCGATGGTGGCGTTGAGCGCCAGAAGATTGGTCTGGTCCGCAATGGTCTCGATCAGCGTGACGATCTCGCCAATGGCCTGGGCCGCTTCAGAGAGCTGGGTCACCACGGTTGAACTTTGCTCGGTTTCCGTGCTCGCCTCATTGGACAGCTCGCTGGTGCGCGTGACCTGTTCGGAGACTTCGCGGATCGAGGCCGCCAGCTCTTCTGAAGCTGCGGCGACGGCCTGAATGCCGGACGCCGCTGCGCCAGACGCGGTTTGCGCGTCACGTGACAGGCCGGACGCTTCGCTGGACGAGCTTTGCATTTGCGAGGCGGAGGAGGACAATTGCTGGGAGGCGGCCATCACCGAGCTCAGCAATTCTGTGGAGCTGGTCTCAAAGCGCAGCACCGCCTCTTCAATATCTTTCTGGCGCTGCAGGCGCTGGGACGCCTCGCTGGCCTGGTTGGCGTGGACCTGGTCGGCATTGCTCAACGCCTCCTGCAAGGTGGCGAGCGCTCGTCCGAGATCACCAAACACATCCTTGCGTGAAGTCTCCTGAATCTTCATGTCGCGTTCGCCGTCCGCCAGCTTGCCGACGAGCGACTGGATCGAGCTGACCGAGCGGCGAATGCTGCCGCCGATAATCTGGGTCATCGCCATCAGGCCCGCAGCCGTCAGGATCAGGGCGATCAGGCTGACCCATTGCGCTACAGACGCCATTTGGTCGCGGCTGGCCCAGGCGGCGTCCAGCAGCTCGCGCTCACCATCCCGAACGATCTCGATATTGGTGTCCATCCGGTCGTCATAGACAGCGAGTTCATCAATGAAACGCTGCATCTCGACGTCGGTATAAGTCGCGATGTTGGCTGCGGCGCCCTGGATCAGCGCGTTCAGACCCGGCACATCCGCGCGGATCGCGGCGAGCGCGGAGCGGAATTCAGGCTTGGTGACGATGGCTTCCACATCCGTCAGCGCGATCTCGAAATCGGTGAGGTTGCCCAGCGCTGCGTCCCGGCGATCAGCCGTGGGCGAGCTGGCCATCAGATAGGTGTCGCGCAGGAGCGAGGTGAGATCTTTTTCGAGACCGCTCGCCGCGACCAGGTTTTCAGTGGCTTGGGTCGCGCGGTTATCCGCCTGCTGGCTGAACACGCCCATCAGGAAGTTCGCGCCCACATAACTTAGCATCAGGATAATGGACGCCCCCGCGATCATGCGCAGACGCGTCGTCATGGAGAACTGATCAAGCTGTTGGATCATAGGGGCCCCCTGGCTGGCTATGGGATTGCGCGACTTGTTCACAACCCTGGCGTTTGGGCCGCAATCCTTAACCATGCTTAGCAATGACCGCGTTAATATATGTTTGCACAAGAGGGCTGCTTTACTTGCGGCCGCCGGCGATTTTCACGGCGTCGTCTTGCGATCTGAGGCTGAGCATCGCCCAGACGCCAATGATGGGGCCAAGAGCCAGCGGCCAGAAGGCGAACCGCCATCCCGTGAAGTCGGCCCAGACAGGCAGAAGCTGAACCGTGACAAGGGTCAGGGCGAAGCCCAGAGCGGTTTGCAAGGTCAGAATGGAGCCCGCCTTGTCCGGGGGCGCCAGTTCGGCGGCGGCGGCGGAAAATTGCGCGGAATCCGCTATCACCGTCACGCCGTAAATCACAAGCAGGCCAATCATCAGCGCGGCAGGGCCTGACCAGGCCCAGGCGCTGAGCAGGGCGCAACCGCCGCTGAGCGCCATAGCGACGCTTGTCACCAGGGTGCGCCCGACCCGATCTGCGAGCCAGCCTGCTCCCAAGGCGCCCAGCGCCCCTGCCGCAACGATGATGAAAGTGGTCACGGGTGCTGAAAACGCTGAAGAGACGACGGTCTGTTCGGACCAGATGGTGAGAAAGACGCCCACCCAGGCCCAGAACGCATAGAGCTCCCACATATGGCCCAGATAGCCCAGATTGACGCGCGCCAGCGCCGGGTCCGTGAGGCTAAGCTTGATGGCGCGAGGGTCAAATCGCGCTGCGCGTTTGAAGGCCGGTCCCGCCCGCGCGGTCAGGATCAAAGCGGCGCTGGCGAGCGCGGCCAGCCCTGACAGGGCGAAGGGCGCGCGCCATCCCAGGCTTTCGGTGACCACAGGCGCCAGATGCGGGCTGGCTGACCCCAGCGTCAATGCGCCGACCAGCAGCCCGATCAACAGCCCGGTATCGCCCTTGGCCCAGCTGGCGGCGAGTTTCATGCCCACAGGATAGACGAAGGCGAGCGCCGCGCCCGCGCCCAGTCGTGTCAAAGGCATCAGAAGAGAGCCTGGCTCCAGCAGCACGGCCGCCCAGCTCATCAAGGCGGCGACGCCCGCGCCCGCCGCAAAGACATGACGGGCGTCATAGCGGTCCGCCACGCCCAGAACGGCGCTGGTCAGCGCCCCGAGCACGAAGCCAAGCTGGACCGCGCTTGAGAGGGCGGCGCCGGCGAACGGGGTCAGAGCGCCGGTGTCTTGCAAGCCGGGGAGGGCGGCGGCGCCGGCGAACCAGACGGACAACGCCAGCACCTGAGACAGGGCGATCAGCGCCAGGTGACGCGGCTTGCCCGACAGGTCAGCCATGCTTGAACGGGCGCAGCGCGGTTGTCGCCGACGCGGTAGCGCACAGCACGCCTTCAGAATTCCAAAGCCAGCCTTCAGTGAAGGCGACGCTGGAGCCCAGCCGGACGATCTGACCGCGGGCGCGCGCCCGGTCCGTCATCAAAGGCCGTAAGAAGCTGGTTTTCATTTCCAGGGTCGGCACGGCGATCTTCAGATCGCCAGCGATGAAGGCCGACAAACTCATGGCCTCGTCCAGAAAGCCTGTGACGATGCCGCCCTGAACAGAGCCGTTAGGGTTGAGAAAGTCCGGCCGGGCTTCAAACCAGGCTTCGACCCAATGTGCTTCCGGGTCGAGATCAATCAGCGAGAAGCCGAAATGCCTTGTGACCGCAGGCAAATGAGCGGGGTCAGAGAATAGCGCCGTCAGCTCGTCCCGACGCGATCGGGACGCGCTCACTCTTTATTCCGGAAGGCTTCAAGGCTGACCACGGTGCCCTCGTGAAATTCATCCTCGCCAGAACCGTCGCCCGGCGTATCGCCGGGAGCGGGGGTGGCGTAATCAAAATGAAGACGAAAGCCGACGCTGGGATCATGAAAGCGCGTCACTGCACGCCAGGGAACCTTGAGGTATTTCGGAACGCCGCCGAACTTCAGCGTGACTTCAAACCCGACGTCATCAATTTCCAGGTCCCAGAACTGATGCTCCAGGACAATGGTCATCTCTTCGGGGTAGGCGCTGGCCAGAGATTCATCGATATCGCAGCCTGGATCGGTGGTGCGGAAGGTGATGTAAAAATGGTGGGCCCCCGGGAGGCCGTCGCCTGCCGCCCGTTCAAGAGACTTTCGAACCACATCGCGCAAAGCATCCTGTGCGAGCCGTTCATATTGCATCAGGTCTTTCGTCACCTGCATCGCCCTTTCCCAGCCGCGGCAATCAGTCACGAAGGGTACTTGTTCCCAGCGGTGCGTCAATCGGTCGTGGCGGTCGGACACACCTGTGCCTCGCCGGCTGCAAGTCATTTGAAACTCGGCGACCAGCGCGTGTTCATGGCGCTTGATCACCTGAGTAGGATTTTCGAAACCAAACCCTAAGGTCTTTGGTATACTGTGCTCCCATTATCAGCACCGTCGAGACCCGGGACGGGACGGGATGGTGGGGGAGACTGTGGATGCGAGCTGTTCTGCGAGCTGTTTATAGGCGCTATTGGCCGTCGCCTGATGCGAATGACCCTCTCAGCGTAGCGTCTGCGCGTGTTCTGTCCGTCTTCAGCGTGCTCGGCGGGCTCAGCTGCTTGGCGGTCAACGTCATCAATCTGCATTTTCTTCCAGACTTCGCTTTTGAAATACTGACCGGTTTTGCTGTGTCCTTCCTCATTCTCGCAGGGCCGTACCTGATTAACGGCCGGCCGCACTATCAAATGCGGATGCGCGTTGTCGGCGTGACGTTCGTGGCGTTTCTGGGCTTGCTGTCGCTACTGAATGGCGAGTTGATAAATGTCAGCAATCTGGGCCTGGTGCCGGCGGTGTTAACGGTCTGCCTGGTGCTGGGCGTGATGGACGGTCTGATGATCGCCCTGTTCAGCATCGGCGTTTACACAGCCACCTATTTCATGACCCGGTTGGGCGGAGACGCCGGACTGTCGCTGGATACGCTTTATGCCGGTCTGGTTCTGTCCCAGGTGTTCGTCTTTCTGTCAGCGGGCTTTTTCCGCGCCAGCATGATGACAGCTGTGGCTGCGCTTGAGGCTGAGAAGGTCAAGGCGGAGCAAGCGAACCAGGCGAAATCCCATTTCCTGGCCAATATGAGCCATGAAATTCGGACGCCGCTCAATGGCGTTCTCGGCATGACAGCGGTTCTGGCGCTATCAAAGCTGGATGATCGTCAGCGAAAGGCGGTGGAGGTGATCCGCACGTCAGGCGATCATTTGCTCTCAACGCTCAATGACATACTCGATCTGGCCAAGATCGATGCGGGTCAGATGGATGTTGAAACCGTGGAATTCACCCTGGGTGAAGTCGCTGAGCAGATTGAGTCGCTGTACGCGCCCCAGGCTGAAGAGTCCGGTCTCAGCTTCTCCCTGCGCTATGAAAATGGCGTCAGCGCTCAGAGCCTGCGGGTCGGAGACCCGACGCGTCTGAGCCAAATTGTCCATAATCTTGTTTCGAACGCCATCAAGTTCACCCGCAAAGGGGGCGTGCGCCTGATTTTCACTGAGGACAAGGCCGCCGAAGAACTGATCCTGAGGGTGCGTGACACCGGCTGCGGAATGACGGCGGCGCAGCTCGATCGCGTCTTCATGCCGTTCACCCAGGCGGATGCATCGACGTCGCGCGAATATGGCGGCACCGGTCTGGGCCTGTCGATCGTCAAGCGTCTGCTGGAAATCATGAAAGGGCGCATTGATGTCGAAAGCGAGCCCGATGTCGGCACGCTGTTCACCGTGTATTTGCCGTTCCGGTCGGTGAAGTCAGAAGACGACCAGGATCTCGGCAATACAGAGTGCGAATGCTGCGGCGTCATTCCTGAGGGGTTGAAAGTGCTGGTGGTCGACGATTGCGAGACCAATCAGGCCGTTGCAGCGGGATTGCTGCGCGCCTGTGATGTTGAAGTGGTTCTGGCTGACAGTGGAGAGGCCGCGCTGAAGCAATGCCAGCAGGATGATTTTGATCTGGTTTTGCTGGATATCCGCATGCCGGGACGGGATGGCGTGCAAGTGTTTGGCGACCTGAAATCGGCGCGCCGTGACGATGGCCGCTCCATGCCGCCGGTGATCGCCATGACCGCCAATATCATGGCCCATCAGGTGGAAGGCTATATCGAGGCCGGCTTCACCGACACTCTGGCCAAGCCCTTGCGCCAGGACGTGTTGATACAGGCGATATCTGATGCGTTGGCGGCGCAATGCGCGGCCTTGCCCGCCCGGTCCGCCTAGCTGTCTGAAGCAATCCGGTACGCCAGCCGCAGCCCGCCCCAGTGCCGCCCCGCGATGTAAATGGGCGCGCTGAGATCCTTCATCATGACAAAACGACCGGCGCCCATATCTCTGCGATAGGTCTGCAGCAGAACGGTTTTGGTGTTCTGGCCGGCGCGTAGGCCGACTCGATCATTGAAGATCCGGCGGTTGCGGCAATTGGCGGCGTTCCAGTCCGGATCCCGGCTCTGGGGCTGGGAGAACTTCTGATTATGGGTGGGCAGATAGCCGTTCCGGTCCACAGCCGCGCAAAACACGATGTCAGGATGCTGGCTGGCGACACGTTCCTGTATGGGCGGTAGCAGGCGGTCAGTCAGAGCCGTGAAACGGGTCATGACTTGCTGCGGATTGGTGCCTTCAATCGGCGTGTAGACCTCGTCAAACAGGTCTTCCAGCTGAATGTCTCCGGTCGCCAAGGCGTTCTCGAACGCCGCCATGATTTCATCTCTGGCCGATTGAACCATGCCGATGAAGACGCCATCGCGTGTCTGTGCGCCATCAAGCGCGGCCTGTACGACCATGGCGTCGGCGTCATCCACGGTCTGGCTGATCTGGGCCGCAGACTGGTCAAGCTGGTCGGAGGACGTGCTGACGACGCTGCTGAGTGTCTGAACCTGTTCGGTCAGGTGTTCTGTGCGTTGCTGGATTTCGCCTGCGTCGCGCGCCGCCTCAACACTGGAGCGGGACATGCCGCTGATCGCGTCGGACATGCCTTGGACCAGCGTGCTGAGATGTCCGGTGGACTGGCTGACTTCATCCCCGGCCTTGGCGGCGGTTTCGCCCAGATTGACGAGCGTATCGCCTTCGCCCCGGATTTCGGTGAGCAGACCCTGAATGGTCAGTGTGGCGTTTGCGGTTTCACTGGCCAGCGCTTTCACCTCGCCGGCCACAATGGCGAAGCCGCGACCGGCTTCGCCCGCACGGGCGGCCTCGATGGTGGCGTTCAGCGCCAGCAAATTGGTCTGGCTGGCGATGCGTTCGATCGTGTTGGACATGTCGCCCACACGATTGAGCGCATCCAGCAGCACGCCGACCTGGCCCTGCATTGCGCCGACGGTTTTGACCAGGGTGGCGATGTCCTGACCTGTTTGCCCCAGCGCCGTATCTGCATCGGTCATGGCGGTCGCGGCGCTTTGCGAATGCGCTTGCGTCTGTTGGGTGACGGCCAGGATGGACCGGCTCTGGTCAAGCGTCGCGCGGGCGTCTTGATCGAGTGCGGCGAACGCCTCTTTCAGGCTCAGGATGGTGCGGGACGTCTCGTCAATGACCCCCGATACATCGGCCATGGATACGCCAAACGCGGAGAGCGCTTCAGATCCGGTGGGGTCCGGTTGATCTGAAGCGGCTTGGTGTTCGGAAGCGGCGGCGGGATCAGGCCGTGTAGACATGCCGGTTCCAGTGCAGAACGAATCTGGGATCACAGCATCGGCGCGTGAATATTAATAAAACCTTCAGTCGCGCGCTCGGTCGCGACATGCAGCCCCCTCCTTTAGTCGTAGATGCGGGGCGCTGGAGCTGATGAGGGAAAGTGGAGGCTTCTGTTGCCAGGCGCCTCCGAACCCCGCCTAACCTTGCTAGAGATTAGGACTTAAGTGCGAGATACCCGCGCTGCTATGCAGCGAGAGCGACCTCTTCAGCATAGTTGTCGTTGGCAACTACTATATATGGGCTGGTAACGAAGCCCATTCGGGCGAAAGCCACGTCTTTAGCCATCCGTCGATCCTATTCGGCCCCATGCTCGCCGCCCAACGTGCGGAGGAAGATTTGGTGGAGCCGCCGGGATTCGCACCCGGGTCCGGTCTAGTTATTACACGCGCGTTTATCGCCATAGTCCGCCGGAGCGAACAAACATAATATAGGCGACGCACGCGCCCCGTTAAAGGGGCGGGCGCATTGAAGGCGCCCCTGCTTATCCGCCGCCGGGAAGAGTGCTGCAATCTGGCAGCAGCTCGATGTAATGCGCCAAGGGAGGCAGTCCGACCTCGGCGCGACGCTGGTCCACGACAGGTTCCGGGTCCGCCAAGGGCGTTTGCAAGCGTTGCTCGCCATCGGCGCACTCAAACTGCGAACCATAAGGCTGCGGCGCTCCATCCATCACGGCCAGACGGTCGGTCAGCAAGGCGTAATTGTCGGGCGCAACCTCTCCAGTCACGGTCAGTCGTGCGAAACGGGCATGAACATCCCGCATGAACTCCGGATCGTGTGTGGCGTGCTGTACGATCAGGAAGGCGTCATTGTCGGCTTGTTCGCCATAGTCTGAACGGGTGAACCAGTCGATATCCACAAGGCGGGCCTTCAACCAGGTCGCATTGTCCCGATCTATGCCGTTCATGTGTCGTATCAGACGCAGCCAGGTCAGCGTGGCCTCATTCGGGCCTGCGCCAGGGGTCTCGAGCAAGTCCAGCATCAGCATGCGAACACGCTGATCGCGTTCCGTGCGTTGTCGCAGGATCTCCAGCGTGGCGTCCGGTGTTATGGCTCTGAGATTGGACGCCAGAGCGCGATCCTCTTCGAGATAGGCGTCAAACATATCGTCAGCGCTGGGAGGGTTTGAGTCTCCGGGGTCGGCCTGCGCCGAACATGCGCCCAGAAGCGCACTCAGCCCGATCAGGAAGGCGAGGGTGGTGTGTGAAAACGAGCTCATACCAGTCTCCTGAGTTATTATCGTTACAACAATACCTCGAAAACAAAGGTATTCAAGTTTTCGATTTAAGTGGTATCCGGTCATGGACGGAAACGGGAATTGCGGGGTGCGATGACAGACGCTGAAGCGAAGCTGGACCGACAAATGCGCAAGGGTTTGCTGGGTGTGGCGGCCTTGTCTGCGCTGGCGAACGCGCCCCAGCATGGCTACGCGCTTGCGCAAACCCTGCACGCGCTGTTTGGCGCGTCTGTTCCTGAAGGCACGCTCTACCCCTTGCTCTCCGGATTTGAAGAGGAGGGTTGGGTCGGTACGGAATGGGACACCACGCGCCCGGGACCCGCGCGCAAGGTTTATCGCATTACGGAGAGCGGACGCGAGGCGCTGCAGCGCTTCAGGGCGCGCTTCGAGCTGCTGGCTGGCGCGATCAAGGAGGGTTTTTCATGAAACTGGCTCGCATTCACGATCTTGCCGACAAAACGGCGCGAGAGCATGCACAAGCGTGGTTTGACCGCTTTGAGGCGGCCTATGCGGGAGAGTCGGCAGCGCGAAAGACCGCGCGGGACCTGTTGGAGACCCATCTGATTGAGGCGCTCCACGACGATGCGAGCGCTAGCGTGCGGCAGGTGGATGAAGCCCTGGCGCGTCTCGGCGCCCCTGAGGAAATTGCCGCGGAGTGGAGCGGCGCTTCACTGGTATCGTCGCAGAATGGCGCACGCCAGAAGATCGCCAGACTGGCTGGCAGCCTGGCGCGCGGCGTATCGATTGTCATAGGGCTTTTGATGCTGGCGGCGGCCTTCGCACGTTTGAGCGATCCGGCCTCTGTCGGCCTTTTCCAGCTTGCAGACGGTTCATGGCTCGTCGGCACCGTGAATGGTCAGGACGTGTCAAAAGACGTGCTGGGAGGTTGGACCGTTCCGGTCGCCCTGTTCCTGGCGCTGGCTTTCCTGATAGGGGCCAGCGCCAGGTCGGGTGTCTGGAGCGCCATTACGGGATGGCGCAAACGCGGGAATGTCAGCCCATTTTCATGATGAAGGCGTTGAGCTTGTTGCCGTCCAGATCGCGAAAATAGGCGGCGTAAAAGCTGTCGCCGCGCCAGCCCGGCTCACCTTCGCAGGTTCCGCCCAGTTCCAGCGCAGTCTTGTAGATCTCATCCACATGGGCTTCGTCACGAGCCGCCAGCGCGACCATGACGCCATTGCCGACACTGGCCGGTTCGCCGTTGAACGGCTTGGTCAGCCCGATCCCGGCGCCGCCGTCAGGTTTGCCCCAGGCGATGAAATTGCCCGGATCCTCCATCATGCGCGGCGTGTCGAGCAGCTCCGCGATGCGGTCGTAAAACGCCGCTGCTTTCTCAAGATCATTCGTTCCGACAGTCACATAACCAATCATAGTGCGTTCCCCATTTGTTCGGACCGACAATGAACCATGCCGCCCAGGTCGCGGCAAGTGAAATTCCGGTCAGATCCGTGGAAACCCTAGGCTCAGGCCTTGAAGCCGCGCAGCCTCAAGGCATTGGTGAGCACGCATACGCTGGAGGCCGCCATGGCGGCGGCGGCGAAGATCGGCGACAGCGACCAGCCGAAGACGGGCGTGAACACGCCCGCCGCCACCGGGATCAGCAGTGCGTTATAGCCAAACGCCCAGACCAGATTCTGCTTGATATTGTTCAGGGTCGCCCGGCTCAGCCCCAGGGCTGCGGCCACTCTGGCGGGATCGTCGCGCATCAGGACGACGTCCGCGCTTTCCACGGCGATGTCAGAGCCTGATCCCATGGCGACGCCCACATCGGCCTCGGCGAGGGCGGCGGCGTCATTAATGCCGTCGCCGATAAAGGCGATCGGGCCGTAGGCTTTGCGCAGGGATGCGACGGCCTGGTATTTCTCATCTGGCGGCGTTTCGGCGCGGATATCTTCAATCCCGAGCGCCTGTCCAACCGCATGCGCCGGCGCCTCGCCATCACCGGTGATCATGGCGATTTTGACGCCCTGACGGCGTAAGGCCTCAAGAGCTTCAAAAGCGCCGGAGCGGATCGGGTCGGAGACGCCGAAGACGGCTTGAACCTGGGTGTCCCGCGCGAGGATGATCACTGTGACGCCGGACTCATCGAGCGCCTTGATGGCGGGCGCCAGCGGATCGAGATCCACGCCGAGCCGCGTCATATAGCGTTTGGAGCCCAGCGCGACGCTTTGATCGTCCAGAACAGCTGTCACGCCGAACCCGGCTTCGGCGCGCCAGTCGTTCAGCGCAGGCAGGGAGATCGCACGCTCATCTGCGGCTTTGAGGACGGCGCGGGCGATCGGGTGCTCGCTCTTGTGTTCCAGTGCGGCGGCGAGCGCGAGCGCGTCGTCTTCGCCCAGATCGCCGCTTGTATGGATCGCGGTCAGCGCCGGGCGGCCCTCGGTCAGGGTGCCGGTCTTGTCAAAGGCGGCGACGCGGATGCCTGCGAGCGATTGCAACGCTTCGCCCTGGCGGAACAGCACGCCCAGTTCGGCGCCGCGGCCCGCGCCCACCATGATCGAGGTGGGCGTCGCCAGCCCCATGGCGCACGGGCAGGCGATGATCAGCACGGCGACGGCTTTCACCAGCGCCTCACTCACCCCCGCATCCGGGGCCAGTATCAGCCAGACGAAAAAGGTGATCAGAGCGATGGCGATCACGGCGGGCACGAAAACCCCTGTCACCCGGTCGACCAAGGACTGGATCGGCAGTTTGGCGCCCTGGGCGTGTTCGACCATGGCGATGATCTGGCTCAGCACCGTATCCGCGCCTGTCCGTTCGGTGCGGATGGTCAGCGCGCCATTGGTGTTCATCGAACCGCCGACGACAGCGTCACCTTCTGATTTGAGCACCGGAACCGGCTCGCCCGTCAGCATAGATTCATCCACATAGGACTGGCCGTCCGCCACTGTCCCATCTACGGGCAGGCGCTCGCCGGGGCGCACATGAACCTGATCGCCGGGGATGATCGCGTCCAGCGTAAGCTCGACGATCTCGCCGTCACGCTCCACCCGCGCGGTTTGCGGACGCAGGCCGATCAGCTTGCGGATGGCGGCGCTGGTGCGGCCCCTGGCGCGCGCTTCCATATACCGGCCCGCCAGGATCAAGGTGGTGATCATCGCGGCGGCTTCGAAATAAATGTGGCGCGCCTCAACCGGGAACAGCTCGGGCGCCACAAGAACCAAAGTGGAATAGGCCCAGGCCGCGCCAGCGCCCAAAGCCACCAGCGCATTCATTTCCGGCGCCAGCCGGAACAGGGCCTGGCCGCCCAGCGTGAAGAAGCGGCGACCGGGGAAGGCCAGCACCAGCGTCGTCAGCACGAACTGGATTGACCAGCTCAGCGTCTGGCCCAGCGTGTTCATGATGAAATGATGGAAGGCCGGGATCATATGCCCGCCCATTTCCAGCACGAAGACCGGCAGGGTCAGAACGGCTGCGAGGATCAGCTGGCGTTTGAGATCTGCGCGCTCGCGCGCCTTGTCTGCTTCCTCGCGGGCGGCGCGATCCGGCGCGGGCTCATAGCGCTCCGCCTCAAAGCCGACGCTCTGCACCGCTGCGATCAGCCTGGCTTCATCCAGATCCGCACCTGTGACCTGCGCCCGGGAGGTCGCAAAATTGATGTTGGCGCGCTCGACGCCGTCGCTCTTGGACAGCGCGGTCTCGACCTTGCGCACACAGCCCGCACAGGTCAGGCCGGAGAGAGACAGGGTGAGTGTAGAGGGCGCAGCGGTCTGGGTCATGGCGTTGAGATCGGCCCTGAGCGGGTCATATGCAAGTGTCTGACGGTGCGAAACAGATGCGGTTTATCCGCGCAAGACCGGATGATGGATGCGCCGCTGGCCTTTTCCGAATCGTCAGCGAGGTTAAACTCACTCACGATATTTGATCTCAGGAGGCCGCCATGGCGCTCGCCGAAACTCCGACGCCGATGATCGGCTCCCCCATCGAGCGCGCTTATCTCGACTTGCTGCACGAGATCATGGAGACGGGTGAAGACCAGACCGACCGCACCGGCACCGGCACGCGTGGCGTGTTCGGCCGCCAGATCCGCTGTGACCTCGCCGACGGCTTCCCGCTGCTGACCACCAAGAAGGTCCATTTCAAATCCATCGCGGTGGAGCTGTTGTGGTTCATCAAGGGCATCACCAACGTCAAATGGCTGCAAGAGCGCGGCGTCAGCATCTGGGATGAATGGGCGGACGAGAACGGCGAGCTCGGCCCCGTCTACGGCAAGCAATGGCGCCGCTGGGAAGGGCCGAACGGCGAGGAGATCGACCAGCTGGCCGCCCTGATCGACCAGATCAAGCAAAGCCCTGACAGCCGCCGTCATGTGATCAGCGCCTGGAACCCCGCCGACGTGCCGTCCATGGCGCTGCCGCCCTGTCATACGCTGTTCCAGTTCAAGGTGCTGGGCGGACGCTTGCACCTGCAGCTCTATCAGCGCAGCGCGGACATGTTCCTCGGGGTGCCGTTCAACATCGCCAGCTATGCGCTGTTGCTCGCCATGGTCGCGCAAGCCACCGGCTATGAGCCGGGCGAGTACGTGCACACCTTTGGCGACGCGCACATTTATTCCAACCATTTCGACCAGGTGCGCGAACAGCTGTCGCGCACCCCGCGCGCCTTGCCGTCGCTGACGCTCAACCCGGACGTGACCGATCTGTTCGCGTTCGAGTACGAAGACATCACGATCGAGGGCTATGATCCCCATGCGCGCATTTCCGCGCCGGTGGCGGTGTAGGCATGGATAGCCGAGCACTTAGAGTACATTACGGACGCTTACTTGGTTTGCGGTCTGCGATAGATTCTCAGGACGAAATAAATATTGAAGGTGTGATGGGAGTTTCCGTGCTGGCAGTGCTCAAAGCGTTGCTAGACATGGGCGTTGATGAGCTAAAAGATTTGCTTGATATACCTGAAGTTGCCGCAGCTAGTAACTATGACTATATTTCTAAGGCTCAGACTATGCTGGCGGTTGAGCAAGCTATCGCCATTTTAGAGTATGGTTATGGTGTAAAGGAGCAGGTAGTTGAGCTGGGGAGCCTCTACAACTCAATCAAAGACCCACAGCTTCGCGATCGGTGTGCGGACTTACTGGCTTCAAACTCAAAGTTTGACCGTGTAATCAATCAGGCAACTTTAGTTTTAGAAGATAGAATTCGAAAAAAGGTTGGAGGGTCAGATTTGACGGGTACGCGGCTCGCCAACCAGTTTATCAAATCTGATGCGACATCTTCGCCCATAGTCTTCTCTACCGATGGGGACGAGCAGAAGGGATATGCGGATTTGGTGCGGGGTGTGTTTCTAGCTCTTAGGAATGGCACCCATCACCAAATTTCGGACGAGTTCAGTCGGGAAGATGCATTCGCCATCTGTGCATTTATCGACAGACTTCTTCGTCTTTTAGAGGTCGCCTCCTTTCGGAAAGACATATGACCCACATCAAGCTCGCCATTGTTGTCGCGGTCGCCAGAAACGGCGTCATCGGGCGCGCGGGCGATCTGCCCTGGCGCATCCCCTCTGATCTCAAACGGTTCAAGCAGGTGACCTTGGGCAAGCCGGTGGTGATGGGGCGCAAGACCTGGGATAGCTTGCCGCGCAAGCCTTTGCCGGGGCGGGCGAATTTCGTGATCAGCCGGTCGATGACGGCTGCGGCGGGCGCCTATGTGTTCGCCGATGTCGACGCGTGCCTCGATGAAGCGCGCGCCGCGGCTGTGGATGCGGGAACCGATGAGGTCTGCCTGATCGGCGGGGCGCAGCTTTACGCCGACCTGCTGCCGCGCGTGGACCGTATCTATCTCACTGAGGTGGATCTGGAGCCTGAGGGCGACGCGCATTTTCCAAAGCTTGATCAGGCGGACTGGCGTGAAATCAGCGCTGAACGCGTCGAGGCGTCCGACACAGACGATGCCGGGTTCACCCTGAGGGTGCTCGATCGCAAGCGGACGGTTTAGCGCAGCACCCTGATACCGGTTTTACTTGAACCGGAGCGTGTGACCGGCCACATACTGGTATACCTAAGAACCCAAAAAACCACTTAACCAGCGGGGAGATCCATGCCCTGGAACGACAATGCAGGCGGCGGCGGCCCATGGGGCTCCGGCGGCGGCGGTCAGAATAACAATAACAACAACCCCTGGGGCCGCGGCCCCAACGGGCCGGGCCGTGGCCCGTCCGGCGGGGGTCAGGAGCCTGACCTTGAGGAATTGGTGCGCCGGTTCCAGCAATGGCTCGGCGGCAAGGGTCCGCGCGGCGGTGGCCGTGGCGGCTCTGGAAAAGGCGGTTCAGGCGGCGGCCTGGTCGGCGTGGTGGCGGGGCTGATCGCCATCGGCGTCATCACCGCAGCGTCCGTCTATCAGGTCGGTCCGGGTGAAGCGGGCGTGGTGCAGCGCTTTGGCGAATACGTGCGCACGACCGGCGCCGGTCTTCGCATCAAGCTGCCCTATCCGATCGAAACGGTTGAAACCGTCAACGTCACCGAGATCCGCTCCGTGACGATCGGTTCGACGCCGCAAGAAGCGCTGATGGTCACCCGCGATGAAAACATCGTGGACCTGTCCTTCACCGTTCAGTGGCAAGTCGATCCGACCCGGGTTCGGGACTTTGTCTTCAACGTTCGTGACCAGGCCTCCATGGTTCGCGCGGTGTCTGAAAGCGCCATGCGTGAAGTGGTGGGCACCTCCGACCTGCAGCCGATCATCGGTACGGGTCGTGGCGAAGTGGCTCAGCGCGCTGAAGAGATCATTCAGGACACGCTCGACCTGTATGAGTCCGGCATTCAGCTCGTGGGTCTGCAATTGCAGGAATCCGCGCCGCCTGAAGAGGTGATTGCAGCCTTCCAGGACGTGATCAGCGCCGAGCAGGACGCCGAGGCCATTGCTCTGCAAGCCACAGCCTACGCCAACCGCGTTGTTCCTGAAGCCCGCGGCGACGCCGTACGGCTTCTGGAAGAATCGCGCGGCTATCGTGACCAGGTGGTCGCCGAGGCCCAGGGTCAGGCGGACCGCTTCAACTCGATCTACACCGAATACGCCCAGGCTCCGGCCGTGACGCGTGAGCGGATGTATCTTGAGACCATGGAACAGGTTCTGGGCCGGTCCGACCTGATCATTCTCGATCAGGACGGCGCTGCGAACGGGGCGGTTCCGTATCTGCCGCTCGATCAGCTGGGTCGGAACCGGGGCGACGTCAATCGCGCCGCAGGCTCAGGGCAGGGAGGTTAAATCATGAGATTTCTGACAATCGCCCTCGTGGTCATTCTGGGCGGTCTTCTGATCGCTGTGGCCACCGCCACCTATACGGTCGCCGAGACTCGCTCCGCCCTGGTGCTGCGTTTCGGTGATCCGGTTCGCGTCATCAACGATATCGGCGATGACGAAGCCGGGCTGCACTTCAAGCTGCCCTGGGAAGAGGTCCTGCTGTTTGACCGCCGCAATGTCGAGTTCGACATGCGTCCGCAACAACTGCAGGCCGGCGACCAGGAACGTCTCGAAGTGGACGCCTTCCTGCGCTACCGGATCGTCAATCCGCTGCGCTACTTCCAGACTGTTCGCAATGAGGCCGGCGCGAACGCCCGCCTTGGCTCGATCATGGAAGATGCGTTGCGCGCCGTGGTCGGCTCGATCTCCTCTCAGGACGTCATCTCCGGCCAGCGCGCCGAGCTGATGGATCGGGTGGAGCGTTCGGTGGACGCCGCCGTGACCCGCGCTGATCTCGGCATTGAGGTCATCGACGTGCGCATTCTGCGCGCCGATCTTCCCAATGAAGTGGAAGAGCGTGTGTTCTTGCGCATGCGGTCTGAACGTCAGCAGGAAGCCTCCCGCATCCGCGCTGAAGGTGAAGAGCGCTCGCGTGAGATTCGCGCCGCTGCGGATCGTGAAGCGACGGTTATTCTCGCCAACGCCCGCGCCGACGCGGATCGGATCCGCGGTGAGGGCGACGCCCAGCGGAACGCCATCTATGCGGCGGCTTACGGGCAGGACGAGGAGTTCTTCCGCTTCTATCGCTCCATGATCGCCTATGAGACGGCGCTGCGTGAAGGCACCCCCATCGTGATGGGGCCTGACAGCGCCTTCTTTGACTATTTCGGATCCCAGAGAGGCCGTTAACCGGTATTTCTGAGAGCGGAAACTGGACCGGCCGGGCGCAAAACGCCCGGCCGTTTCACTTTTTGGCGCTCAAACACAGGTCAGCGCTTGGCGGCGCCGGTGCGGCGCCGTTAAGACTCTTGGCCTGATTGAAAGACCAAACAGACAACGGGGAATGCCGATGCGCGTGCTTGGCGCTGTGATCTTTGCTCTGGCCCTTGCGGCGGTTTGCGCCGTCCAGGCCGCAGCCCAGCCCAATGAGGGCTTCGCCGATCTCAACGACCGGCTGAGCCCCGCCGTAGTCAATATCGCCACCGCCCAGCGGGTTGGCGATGAGGACGGCTCGCCCCTGTTTGCGCCAGGCACGCCGCTGGAACGCTATAATGATCTGTCGGGCAATCGCCTGCGCATGCAGCGCTCGCTCGGCTCAGGCTTCATCATCGACGAGGACGGCGTGGTGATCACCAATCACCACGTGATCGACGGCGCGGATGAAGTGGAGGTCGTCCTGCAAAACGGCCGCATTCTCTCTGCGACGGTTATCGGCAGCGATCCGGCCACTGACATCGCGGTGTTGCGCGTGCAGTCCGAGACACCCTTGCCCGTGGTCGCCTTTGGCGACAGCGAAGCGGCGCGCGTCGGCGAATGGGTGGTCGCGATCGGCAACCCGTTCGGCCTGGGCGGCTCGCTGACCGCTGGCGTGATCAGCGCGCGTGGCCGCGAGATCGGGGGGCGCTATGACGATTACCTGCAGACCGATGTGGCGATCAACCGGGGCAATTCCGGCGGGCCCTTGTTCAACATGGACGGCGATGTGATCGGCGTGAACACCGCGATCTTCTCGCCCACCGGCACGTCGGTCGGCATTTCGTTTTCCGTGCCGAGCGCCATCGCCGAACCGGTGATCAACCAGCTGATCGAGTATGGCGAGACTCGTCGGGGCTGGATCGGCGTCAACGTGCTGGAAGTCACCCGCGACATGGCTGAGGCGATGGGGCTGAACACGCCGCGCGGCGCTGTCCTGACCCGTATTGATCCCGAGGGCCCCGCCGCAGGCAGCGGGCTTCAAACCGGCGATGTGATCCTGGCCTTCAACGGCCGTCCTGTGGCCGACGACCGGGTGCTGCCGCGCATCGTGGCCGAGACAGAGCCGGGCTCCAGCGTGGAGGTGGAAGTGTTTCGCCGGGGCGAATCCCTGACCCTGGTGCTGGAGGTTGAACGCCTTGAGGAAGAGGGACGGCCCACCCCGCCCGTCGGCGCCGAGCTTGATGAAGACGGCGATGGCCGCGGCGATGTCCTGAATGGCGATCTGTTCGGCATGACGCTCGAGCCCATCACCGACGCGCTGCGCCGTCGCTATCGCATCAACGCGGACGCCAGCGGGCTTGTGGTCACGGCGGTGGACCCTGACAGCGACGCCGCCGGCAAGGTCCGTCCCGGCGATGTGGTGGAAGAGATCGCCTGGACCCCGGTGGAGAGCCTGGATCAGGCTCGCGATCTGGTCGCCCGGGCTGGCGAGGACGGCGCGCCCGTGCTGTTCAGCCTGAACCGGCAGGGTCAGTACGTGCTTGAAACCTTGCGCAGCTAGACCGCCTTGATGGCCGTCACGCCCGACATTCTCCTGCTGGCCGGTCCGACCGCGTCCGGAAAAAGCGCGCTGTCGCTTCATGCCGCACGGGCGCTGGATGGCGAGATCGTCAATGCGGATTCCATGCAGGTCTATGACGGGCTGAGCGTGATCACCGCGCGCCCCGAACCTCAGGAGATGGCGGGCGTGCCCCATCATCTGTTCGGCGTGATGGACCCAGGCGAGCGGTGCTCGGTCGGGGCGTGGGCGAAGCGGGCTGTCGACGCCGTGCGTGAGATCACCGGACGCGGCAAGCGCGCCGTGTTTGTCGGTGGCACAGGGCTATACTTCAAGGCGTTGGTGGAGGGTCTGGCGCCGACGCCGGAGGTGCCGCAAGCGATCAGCGACGAGGTTGCGGCGCTCTATGAGCGCGGCGGGCTGGAGGCTTTGCGCGCCGAAGCGGAGGCGCTTGACCCGGTGGGCGCAGCGCGGATCGAGGCGGGCGACCGGCAGCGCCTGATGCGCCTGATCGCCGTAGCGCGCGTCGCGGGACGCCCGCTGTCGGACATCCAGGCCGAGACGCGCCCGCTGATTGATCCCAGGCGCGCCGTCGGCGTGGTCATCGCCCCGGATCGCGAGGCGCTGTACGCCCGGATCGAGGCGCGCTTTGACCAGATGGTGGCCCATGGCGCGCTGGAAGAAGCCCGCGCCATCGCCGAGCGCCGCCTGTCGCCGGACCTGCCTGCGATGAAAGCGGTGGGCCTGCCGCCGCTCATCGCCCATGTTCAGGGGCGACTGGAACTCGATGAGGCCATTGATCTGGCCAAGCGCGACACGCGCCGCTACGCCAAACGTCAGTACACCTGGTTTTCCAACCAGCACCATGACTGGAAGCGCGTCCAATCCCTGGATCCGGTCACCGCGCGCGCCGAGCTGGACGACATTCTTCTCAAACCCTTTTTCGGAGCCGCATGATGGCTGAACCGTTGTATCAGGCTGATCTCGACCTCAGCGCTCTTGAGAGCGAGACCCTCGCCATTATCGGCTACGGCAATCACGGGCGTTCGCATGCGCTCAATCTGCGCGACATGGGCGCGCGCTCCATCCTGATCGCCTTGCGAGAGGGCTCGCCTTCGCGCGCCAAGGCCGAGGCGGACGGATTTGAAGTGGTGTCGATGGCGGAGGCCGCGCGGCGCGCGGATATGCTGTCGCTGCTGGCGGCGGACGAGGCGCATGGCGAGATCTGGCGCGAGCATATCGCGCCGCATTATCGCCCCGGCCTGACCTTGTTGCTCTGCCACGGGTTTTCCATTGAGTACAAGGTGATAGAGCCGCCTGCCGATATTGACGTCGTGCTGGCCGCGGCCAAGGGGCCGGGCGGCGCGGTGCGATCGAGCTTTGAAAAGGGCGGCTCCCTGATCGGGTTCTGGGCGGTGCATCAGGATTATACCGGTCAGGCCGAGGCGCGGGCGAAAGCGTATCTGGGCGGGCTGGGCTGCGGCCGGGCCGGGGTCTACGCCACGACCTTTGGCGAGGAGGCTCTGGCCGATATTCTGGGCGAGCAGGCGGTGCTGGTGGGCGGCATGTGCGCTCTGGCGCGCGAAGGGTATGAACAGCTGGTCGCCGCGGGGATCAGTCCGGTCATGGCCTATATCGACACCGTGCATGAGATCAAATACATCGCCGACCTGATCCAGAGCCGCGGCATCGCCGGCATGTGTGAAGCCATTTCAGACACCGCCGAATTTGGCGCGCACGAAGTGGAAGGCCCGATCCGTGATGCGGTGCGCCCCGTGTTTGAAGCCATCGTGAAGGATGTCACCGCCGGCGGCTTCGCCAAGCGCTGGGTGGCCGATTACGAGCAGGGACGGGCGGGTCTGAAAGCCATGCGCGCCAAAGCGGCCGAGCACGAGCTGGAAGAGACCGGGCGATTGATCCGCCGGGCTTCGAACTTTGGTGACTGAAGCGCTTAATCGAATTGATTGCGCCAACCGATTGCCAGCGGTGTAAAAAAGCGTATGCGTACCGCCGCTCCGCGCTGGCCAAACAGCCTTGAGGCGCGGCGTTGACCCTTTGCCGGATATGATCGCCATGAACCCGCTTGTTCGCTTTTTCACTCGTATGGACGCCCGCGCCGCTCGCGCGATCTACATTTCGCTGGCGCTGTTTGCTCTGGTCCTGGCGATTTTCCTGACCGGCAAGTTCGTGCTGAACATCGAGCCGGGGCAGATCGGGACCTGGTTTGAGAGCGCGGCGGACCAATGGTACGCCCTGCCGGCGACCATCGTCATTTTCACGGTGCTGGCCTTTGTCGGCGCGCCCCAGTTTGCGCTGATCGGGGCTGCCGTATTCGCGTTCGGCCCGGTGCAGGGATTTTTGTATTCGTGGGTCGCGACGCTCGTTTCGGCGACCGTGACCTTTTACGCCGGACGTCTGGCGGGCGCGGACGCGGTGCGCCGCTATGGCGGGCAGACGGTCAATCGTATTTCCGAATTTGTGGGGCGGAACGGGTTTTTCGCCTCCATGATCGTGCGAATCGTTCCGAGCGCGCCCTTCATCGTGGTCAATATGGCGGCGGGTGTTTCGCATATGAGTTATTTTGCCTTTATCGGCGGATTGGCCATCGGCGTGCTGCCGAAAACCGCTCTGGTGGTGTTTGCAGGCGGCGGCTTGATGGCGCTTTTATCCGGTGGCGGATGGCTCGCAATCCTTGCCCTGGTTGGGATTGCGGCCCTCTGGATCGTTTTCATGCTGTTGGCGCGGCGCTGGCTGCGCGGACCTGAAACAGAGTTAAAAAATCCCGTGGAAGACTCAGCTGACGCTGAGGCTGAGACGGGTGAGCGGCTTGCAATCGGTGACGCAGCATCGCACAAGGAGTCATGATACTTGCCCCAGCGCGGCGACTCGCCTGCTGCGCCTGACAGATAAAGAGGCAGAGAATGTTCTCCAGCGTGTTCGGTCTCCTTTCCGCGGATATCGCCATCGATTTGGGGACGGCGAACACATTGGTCTACGTCAAGGGCCGCGGCGTCGTTCTGAATGAGCCTTCTGTCGTCGCCTACAAGGTGGACAAGGGCCGCAAGCATGTTCAGGCCGTCGGCGCAGAAGCCAAGCTGATGCTGGGCAAGACCCCGGGCAATGTGGAAGCCATCCGACCCATGCGTGACGGCGTGATCGCCGATTTCGACGTGGCCGAAGAGATGATCAAGCACTTCATTCGCAAGGTGCACAATCGTCAGACCTTCGTCAGCCCGCAGGTCGTGATCTGCGTGCCGTCCGGCGCCACCGCCGTGGAACGCCGCGCCATTCATGAAAGCGCCGTCGGCGCCGGTGCGCGCAAGGTCTATCTGATCGACGAGCCGATGGCGGCTGCGGTCGGCGCTGGCCTGCCGATCGACGAGCCGACTGGCTCCATGATCGTCGACATTGGCGGCGGCACCACCGAAGTGGCCGTGATGTCGCTGTCGGGCATCGTCTATTCGCGCTCGGTCCGTGTGGGCGGCGACAAGATGGACGAAGCCATCATCAATTATATTCGCCGCTCGGCGAACCTTCTGATCGGCGAAACCTCGGGTGAGCGGATCAAGAAGGAAATCGGTTCGGCCACCCCGCCGCAAAAAGGCGAAGGCCTGACGCTGGACATCAAGGGCCGCGATCTGATGAACGGCGTGCCGCGCGAGATCGTCGTGACCGAAGCCATGATCGCCGATGCGCTCTCAGAGCCGGTCGAGCAGATCGTGGAAGCGGTCAAGCAGGCGCTGGAGGCGACCCCGCCTGAACTGGCGGCGGACATTGTCGACAAGGGCATCGTGCTCACCGGCGGCGGCGCCTTGCTGCGCAATCTCGACACCGAGCTGCGCGATCGCACCGGCCTGCCGGTCAGCCTGGCGGACGAGCCGCTGTCTTGCGTGGTTCTGGGCTGCGGTAAAGCGGTCGAGAATCTGCGCCTGTGGCGTCCGATCCTGGCGGAAGCGGTTTAAGCGTGTAAGCGAGCCTGCGAGGGAGGCTACCCAGCGTGGCTCAACGGCGGAGTTCCAGACGGAGACAGGATGAGGGAGTGCGGTTTTCGCCTCTCTTGTTCATCATCTGCATTCTGGTCAGCTGTTTCCTGATTTACATCGACCGGCCTGAAAGCCGACCGCAAGCCCTGACGGGCCTGCGGGCCGGCTTCAATGATCTGGCGACGCCGGTGCTTGATCTCAGCGTTCGCCCCTTCCGCGGGCTCGCCAATATCGGCCCATGGTGGAAACGCCAGTTCGAGCTGGCCGATGAAAACCGCAATCTGCGCATGCAGGCCGCCGAGATGCGCGCCTGGCGTGACGCCGCCCTGTCCTTGCAAGAACGCAACGCCCGCTATCGCGAAGCGCTGAACCTGCAGGCGGACGCTGCGGAGGCGCGGATCAGCGCCTGGACCGTGGCGGACCGGTCCAACGCCTTCGTGCGCTCGCGCCTGATCGACGCTGGCCATGAAGACGGGGTGCGCCCGGGCTATCCGGCGGTGAATGTTTACGGCCTTGTCGGACGGACAGTTGAAGTAGGGCGCAGCTCCACCCGGATTCTGCTTCTGACGGACATCAACTCCCGTGTCGCGGTGATGGCGGACCGGTCCAACGCTCGCGCTTTGCTGGTGGGCGATAACACCGAGTTTCCGCGTCTTGAATATCTGGGCGCCGAGCCCGATTTGCGCGAAGGCGACCGCATCGTCACCTCCGGCGATGACAATGTCATGCCGCGCGGCGTGCCGGTGGGGCAGGCGGTTCGCGATCGTGACGGGCGCTGGCGGGTGGCGTTGTTCAGCCGGACCGCGCCGATTGATCTGATCTGGATCTGGCCGTTCGAGCCTGTTCAGGAGCCTGAGGCGGACCCGGTCATTGAGCTCTCCACGCCAGAGGAGGCGAACTGATGCGCCCATCGGTCGAACGCAATAACGCCACCACCGATCTGGTGGTGTTCATCGTTACGATGCTGGTGGCTCTGATCCTGCACGCTTTGCCCAGCCGTCTGGGCGGCGGGCCGGATCTTGCGCCGGCCTTTCCCCTGATTGCGCTGTTTATCTGGTCGGTGCGTCAGCCCTGGTTTATCGCTCCGCCTGTTCTACTTCTGGTCGGCGTTATGCAGGATTTGCTGGCGGGCGCGCCCATGGGCGTCTGGGCGTTCGCGTTTCTCGTCGCGTTCAGCGTCATGCGCCTGCGTGAGGCCGATGGCGCAGGCGGTGAGATCGGGCCTTTGGCCTTGCGGTTCACCCTGACGGCGATTGTGGCGTTCGGCGCAGCCTGGGGGGCGGGCTCGTTCGCCATCGGCGCCCCGGTGGCGCCTGGACCGTTGATTACTGAAGCGATCCTGACCATCCTTCTATTTCCGATCTTCGCCTGGTTGTTCGCCCGGCGAAAGGAACGCAGCACCTTCTCCTAAGGCAGCCCAGGCTGAGAAAGAGCGCGAATGCGTCGCGACAAGCAGGAAGCCCAAGCCCAGTTCACCCGCCGGTCCCTTTTGTTGTCAGGGCTCGGGGCGGGGGCTTTCGCCGCCTTGAGCGCGCGCATGTACGGCTTGCAGGTGCTGGAGCAGGACGCCTACCGGCTGTTGTCTGAGCAAAACCAGTTCAATTTCCGCCTGCAACCGCCTGCGCGGGGGCGGCTTCTGGACCGGTTTGGCGAAGCGATTGCGGAAAATCGCGAAAGCTATCGGTTGATGATCGTGCGCGACCAGGCGGGCGATCCAAGCGCGGCGCTGGAGCGCCTGTCGCGCTATATGCCGATCAGCGAAACGCGCATTGAACGTATCTTGCGCGCCGTGTCGCGCACCTCGCGCTTCACCCCGGTCACCGTGGCCGAGGATCTCGATTGGGAGACGTTTGCGCGAATCAATCTGCACCTGCCAGACTTGCCCGGCATCACCCCTGATGTGGGCGAAGTGCGCACCTACCCGCGCCCTTATGATTTTGCGCATGTGACCGGCTATGTGCAGGCGGCGCCGCCTGAAGCGGCCAATGACGATCCGCTTTTGCTGCATCCGGGGTTCCGGATCGGCCGCACCGGCGCAGAGCTGCAGCACGAAGACCGTTTGCGCGGTTCGGCGGGCCAGCTCAAGGTCGAGGTGAACGCCACCGGCCGGGTGATGCGCGAGATCCCCGAACAATCCATTCCCTCCGTTCCCGGCCAGGACGTCACCCTGACGCTGGACGCCCGCGCGCAACGCACGGCGATGGAAGCGCTGGGCGATCAGAGCGCGGCGGCGGTGGGGCTGGATGTGATCACCGGCGAGGTTCTGGTGCTCGCCTCAACCCCCAGCTTTGACCCCAACGCCTTTGTTCTGGGCATCGGGACAGAGGCGTTCGCGTCGCTCAACAACAACCCTTATCGCCCCTTGTTCAACAAGGCGACGACGGGGCTCTATGCGCCAGCCTCCACAGTGAAGGTGATGTCCTCGCTCGCCGCACTCGAGCATGGGGTGACAGACCCTGAAGAGACGATTTACTGCGGCGGCTCCACGCGGCTCGGTAATCGCGATTTCCATTGCTGGCGGCGCCAGGGCCATGGCCGCATGAATATGCATGAGGCGGTCAAGCAGTCCTGCGATATCTACTTTTACGAGATGGCGAACCGGCTGGGCATTGAACGCTATCGCGAGATGATGCTGAGCTGCGGTCTGGGTCAGTATTTTGATATCGGCCTGCCGTTCCCGCGCCGGGCGGAAGGCCTGGTGCCCAGCCCCGCCTGGAAGCGCGCCCGCCGCAATGAACCCTGGACGACGGGCGATACCTATAATGTGGGCATCGGGCAGGGCGCCCTGCTGGCGTCGCCCCTGCAATTGGCTGTGATGACCGCACGCATCGCGACAGGGCGTCAGGTGACGCCGACATTGACGCGTGCGACCGGCGCCGCTCCCGATTTCGCCTCCATGGGCTGGAATGCGGAGCACCTGGAGCTTGTGAACCAGGCCATGTCAGGCGTGGTCAACGAGCCGGGCGGCTCCGCCTATTGGCCGCTGGGCACACGGGGACTGGATCTGGACGGGCTTGAGATGGCGGGCAAGACCGGCACGTCTCAGGTCTATTCCATCTCCACAGAGGAACGCGCTGCGGGCGTGCGCGACCAGGATGACTTGCCCTGGCGTCTTCGCAATCACGGCCTGTTCGTCTCTTACGCGCCGGTCAGCGCGCCGCGCTATGTGGTCACTGTCGTGATCGAGCATGGCGGCGGCGGCACCCGCGCCGCTGGGCCGGCGCAGGCCATTTTGCGCGATCTGGTGCGCCGCGACCCCTCCAACACCCGTCCGGACATGCTCGCTTCGGCGGCGCGTCCGACCACGGAGGGCTAGAGCATGGGCGTTTTCACCCAGTCCGCGCCGCGCGGCTTTCGGGGCAAGCTGTTTGAGATCAACTGGGCCTTCGTCCTGTTGATCCTGCTCGTCGGCCTGATCGGGGTCGGCATGCTGTATTCGGTCGAGGGCGGCGCCTGGAATCCCTACGCCTCACGCCATGCTTTGCGTTTGGGGGTCGGGCTGATGATCATGGTGGTCATCGCGCTGTTCCCGCCGCGGTTCTGGATGGGGCTCGCTTACCCCGCCTATCTGGGCGCACTGGTGCTGCTTGTCGGGGTGGAGCTGATCGGCGCCACGGCGATGGGCGCGCAGCGCTGGATTGATATCGGCCCGATCCGGATGCAGCCCTCTGAAATCATGAAGATCGCCCTGGTTCTGGCGCTGGCGCGTTATTATCACGACCTGCCCGAGGAAAAGGTCTCCTCGCTGGGCGGGCTGATCATACCGGCCCTGATGATCGCCTTGCCGATGGGGCTGATCGTCAAGCAGCCCGACCTTGGCACTTCGCTCTTGCTGGCGGCGACCGGGGTGGCGATCGTATTCCTGGCGGGGCTGAGCTGGAAGGTGATCATCGGGTCTGGCGTTCTCGGCGGCGTCGCCGGCGGGTTCTTCTTCCAGTACGGGCTGCAGGATTATCAGCGCCGGCGGATCATGACCTTCATCAATCCTGAAGACGATCCCATGGGCGCGGGCTATCATATCCTGCAGTCCAAGATCGCGCTGGGATCGGGGGGGATGACCGGCAAGGGCTATATGGAAGGCACTCAGGCGCACCTGAACTTCCTGCCTGAGAAACAGACCGATTTCATCTTCACGATGCTGGGCGAGGAGTTCGGCTTTGTCGGCGGATTGGTGGTGCTCGGTCTCTATGCGTTGATCCTGGCCAATTGCGTGATGATCGCCACGTCGTGTCGCTCGGTATTCCTGCGCCTGGTGGTGATGGGAGTGGCGACGACCTTCTCGCTCTACGTCTTCATCAATGTGGGCATGGTGATGGGCATGTTGCCCGTGGTGGGCGTGCCGCTGCCGATGATCTCTTACGGCGGCACGGTGATGATGACGGTCCTGATCGGGCTGGGCCTGATCCTGGGCGCTCACGTCCACCGTGACACCGAACCGCCCAAGGGCGCAGGATTGTTTGGTTAACACCGCATTGCCCAACTTGACCGCAGGGCGCGGATCGACCAACCTCCCGCGCCAAACCGTCGCAGGGCGGATACAGATTTAAAGCGTGCGCCGGTCAGGCGCGGCTGAGGGGAGGAGACTGCACCTATGGCGATGGGCGGCGCGAGCGCGCACGGGACTTGGAGCAGCCGTTTCGGCTTTCTCATGGCGGCGATCGGGTCGTCGGTCGGGCTGGGTAATTTCTGGCGGTTTCCTTACACGGCAGGCGAGAATGGCGGCGCGGCGTTCGTGCTGATCTATCTGGTTTGCGTGGTGTTGATCGCCTTTCCGATCCTGATGGCGGAGCTGAGCGTGGGCCGCCATGCCCGCCGGTCGGCCGTGGGATCCACCCGCAAGATGGCGTTTGACGCCGGCGCGTCAGAGATGTGGTCGATCACCGGCTGGGTCGGCATGGCCGGCGGCGTGATGATCTTGTGCTTTTATTCGGTCGTTGCGGGCTGGGTCGCCGCCTATGTGTTCAAGATGCTGTCGGGCGGCATGGTCGGCATGGAGCCGTCTGTGGTCTCCGACGCCTTCGGTCAGCTTGTGGGCGACACCCGCACGGTCATCCTTTGGCATACCGCCTTCATGATCGTCACCGTGGGCATTGTGTGCTTTGGCGTGATCAAGGGCATTGAGCGCACGGTCTCGATCCTGATGCCGCTGTTCTTCCTGATGCTGGTGGGCATGGTGATCTATGCCGGTCTGACCGCGGATATGGGCGCCGCGATCGAGTATCTGTTCGCGCCGGACTTCTCCAAGATCACCGCCCAGACCTTCCTGGAAGCGCTGGGGCAGGCCTTCTTCTCGATCGGCGTCGGTTCGGCGATCATGATCACCTATGGCTCCTATCTCTCGCGCGATGACAATCTGCCCCAATCGGCCGTCATCATTGCGGGCGCCGACACGATGGTGGCCATCATTGCGGGTCTGGCGATCTTCCCGTTCGTGTTCGCCTTCGGGCTGAGCCCGGATGCAGGCCCCGGCCTGTTCTTCCAGACCCTGCCGTCGGCCTTCGCGCAGATGCCGGGCGGCCAATGGGTCGGCGGGGCGTTCTTCTTCCTCGCCCTGATCGCAGCCCTGACCAGCTCGATTTCGCTGTTGCAGGTGATTGTGGCCTTTGGCGAGGAGCACACCGATTTCGGCCGTGTGGGCTCGGCGCTGTTCTTTGGCGCGATCATCTACATGTTCGGCATCGCGGCGGCTTTCTCCGGGGAGTTCTTCGATATTCTGGACAAGGTGTCGGGCACGATCTTGCTGCCGCTGGGCGGCTTCCTCATCGCGCTCTTCACGGGCTGGGTCGTCTCCAAGGCGCTCATGCAGAAAGAGCTGCCTGATGCGGGTGCGAAGTTCTTCGCCTATTGGCGCTTCAGCATTCGCTGGTTGGCGCCGGTCGCTGTGGGCCTGATCATCGTGACGGGTCTGGCCAGCACCTTTGGCTTTGACCTGCCCTTTCTGAACTAGGCGGCGGTTTCGCCTGACGACAAAAGCCCCGGTCCGTATGGACCGGGGCTTTTTTCATGCACGGTTCAGCGGGGAGCGGGTTAGCCGAAGCGTCGCGCGAACATGTCGGTGGCGCGCACCAGCCCGTCCACCGTGCCCGGCTCGCCGGCAGCGTGACCCGCGTCCGGCACGAAGTTCAGTTGCACGCCGGGCCAGGCCTTGGCCAATTCCCAGGCGGTGCGCGGCGGGGTGACCATGTCATATCGCCCCTGAACGATGACGCCAGGAATGTCAGCCAGATGCGCGGTGTCTTCGAGCAAGACCCCGTCGCGTTCGAAAAACCCGCCATGATGAAAATAATGCGCTTCGATCCGGGCCAGCGCGTCAGAGCGGTGCGGGTCGGGGTTCACATGGTGAGGCGAGGCGCTCATCGAGATCAACGCGCTCTCCCAACTGGACCAGGCCAGCGCATCCTCGCGGCGTTCATCCATGCTGGCGCCGGACGCCAGGCGTTCGTAATAGGCGGCTATGACCTGATCGCGTTCGGCCGGGGCCAGACGTTCGGTCAGCCTTGCCCAGGCGTCCGGAAACAGCCGGTTGGCGCCGTCGCGGTAAAACCAGTCCAGCTCCTTGCGGGTGCAGGCGAAGACGCCGCGCAAGACAAGCCCCAGAACATGTTCGGGACAGGCGCGGGCATAGGCCAGCCCTAGCGTGGCCCCCCAGGAGCCGCCGAACACCAGCCATTTGTCGATGCCCAGATGTGACCGCAATTGTTCTATATCGTTCACCAGATGGGCGGTCGTATTGTGCTCCAGCAAGGAATAAGGGCGTGAGCGCCCGCAGCCACGCTGGTCAAAGACGATGATGCGATACCGGCGCGGGTCGAAAAACCGCCGCATGGCGGGGGCGGCGCCGCCGCCCGGCCCGCCATGCAAGGTGATGACGGGCACCCCGTCGGGGCGACCGCAATCCTCATAATAGAGGCTATGGCCCTGTCCGACATCCAGAAAGCCGGTGTGCGCCGGAGTCGTGGGCGGATACAGGCCCAGACGGCGGTGGGAGCGGAATGTGTCCATTTTTCGTGCGGTAATCAGCCGATTAACCCTCAAGTTCTGTTTACCGTGACACTATGTCGTTTTATCACTGTGTGGAACCGGGTTCGGAGGGGAAACCGGTCTGCGTTGAGAAGGGTCGCTTCGGTATGAATACGATCGTCCGGGCTCTGGGCCTAGGTATCGTTATGAGCGCTTGCATCGTGATGTCAGGATGCGCGAGCCAGCCGATTGCGCTGGGCGCTGATACTCAGGCGAACCTGGCTGCACAAACCGAACTGAGAACACACTCGCAAACCTTGAACGCCTTGATCGACGATGAGGGCTGGTCGCTGAGCGCTGCGCCCGCAGCCGCGGCGCGCGCCTTTTTCGGCCGGCTGATCAACGGCGCGAGCGAGCAGCCCCCCCAGGATGACCCGGTCACCGTTTATGTGGACGCCCATGACGACATGATGGTGCAATCGCTCAATTCTGATCTGGGACAATTGATCAGCCTCACGCGCGCCATCGCTGATGCGGCTGAGGACATCGCCGCGGCGGAGCATCAATTGGGGCAGGTCAGCCTGACCCAGGATCTGGCGTTGGCGGAAAGCGCGCTGGGGAGTGTGCGCCGGGCGCAGGACTTCTTCACAGCGGTGTCTGACCGCCTCGATGACGAAGGCGCGCTGAGCGGCTATGAGCCCATGATGCAAACCCTCGACGCCGAGAAATCGCGCCTCGCCAATGCGGCGGACGCCTTGGCGGAACGCCGCTGGGCGATGCACTCCAACCGGGGTCTAGCAAGTTAATGAACCACACTGTTCCGGGCGACGCGCTCGACCCGCAAACCATCAAGGGCTTCCTCGCCGATGATGAGGGCCAGGCCTTGGCCCGACACGCCCGGATCGCTGCAGAGCAGGCGCCGGGCGCTTTTGTTGAAATCGGCAGCTGGTGCGGACGCTCCAGCGTCTATCTGGGGCGCGCCGCACGCGCGGCGGGGCGGCTTCTGTTCGCCGTCGACCATCATCGCGGCTCTGAAGAACATCAGCCGGGCGAAGGCTATCACGACCCCGAGCTGTATGACGCCGAGCTGGGCCGTGTCGACACGCTGCCCGCCCTGCGCCGGACTTTGGCTCTGGCTGATCTCGAACGTGACGTCATCCCCATGGTCGGACCGTCCGCTCTGATCGGCGCCAGCTGGTCAGGTCCGCTCAGCTTTGTGTTCATCGATGGCGGCCACGCCATGGAGACGGCGCTGGCCGATTACCGCGCCTGGTCGGGGCATGTGGCGCGCGGCGGCTTGCTCGCCATTCACGACGTCTTCCCCAATCCTGAGGACGGCGGTCGCCCGCCCTATGAAATCTGGAAGCTGGCGGTCGCGTCAGGCCTGTTCGAGCCGGTGGAGCGGATCAATACGCTCGAGATTCTGCGTCGCCTTTAAGCCAGGCGTCGGCCCGGGCATGGCGGATCAGCAGGTCTGATCCGGCGCTAAGCCCATACAGGGCGTCCGCCGCCAGGATCACCGCGCCAGCGGTCCAGCTGGGGCGTTCCTTGGGCCAGACCTGACCCAGTTCATACTGCCAGCCCATCCAGTAGCCGTCGCCGTCGCGGGCCAGGGGCGCCAAAGCGCCCAGAAGGTTCTGCGCCCGGACCGTGTCGCCAATACTCAGACAGGCCAGCGCCAGCTCGGCGGTTTCCGCCGCGGTGATCCAGGGTTCTTCGGTGACGCAGCGGCAGCCCAGATCCTCGACCACGAACCGGTCCCAACCGGCATGCAGGTGCGCCTTGGCTTCCAGCCCCGTCACCACGCCGCTGAGCACCGGGTAATACCAGTCCATGGCGTAACGCGAGCGGTCCTCGCCCAGCCGGTCAAACCGGTGCGGTTTGGTGGCGAAAGCGTGCGCGATCTGACGTCTAGCCTGGGCCCAGTCGCTGCGTTTGCGCCCCAGGGCGTCGGCGATGCGCAATCCGCATTCGAGACTTTTAAACAGCGAGGCGTTGCCCGCTTTCAGCGAATCCACAGCCTCCAGCGCCTGGCCCTCATCGGGCTTGCGCCAGACCACGTCGCCATGGGGCGTCTGGTGATCGACCACCCAGTCCAGCGCGCGGCTGATCATGTCGGCATGCCGGGCGATCAGGCGTGGCTCGTCGAGCGCCAGCGCGCTGCGCAAGACGGTGACGGCGGCGTAGCCGGTGAAATTGGTGTCATGCGCGGTGACCGGATCAGAAGGCGGCGCGATCCGTTCGCCGTCTTTATCCATGGGCACGCCTGCGCCCAGCTCGCCCAGCCAGGAGCCGTCGGCGTGCTGGCGCTCGGCCAGCGCATCAAGGGCGGCGTGCGCAGCGGTTTCCCGACCGGCGATGGCCAGCGCCATGGCGCTTTCGCCATGATTCCACGGGTCCCAGACGCCCGTCTCCACCCATGGAATAGAGCCGTCGCGCAATTGCAGATCCTCGATCCGGTCCGCGCAGGCGGCGATGTCCACGCCGATGGATTGCGGGCGATGGCTCATGCCGCGTCCTTCTGGAAATAGAGCGCGACGGATTTACCCATAACCGGGTTCAACGCCGCTTCGGTCCAGCGCGTCAGGCGCGGTTTTTCCATCAAATCCCACTCGAGGAGCTTGCGGAAGGCGTTGACCGACCGGCTCTCTTCCTGGCGCTCCCATTTGGCGCAGCGCAGCCACCAATAGGGTGCATGCAGGGCGTGCGCCCAATGGCGCTTATAGGGGCGATAACCGCGACGGGCGACGCGGTCGCGAAGCTCATGATCCTTGAAGATGCGCACATGGCCGCCGGGCGTGTTCTGATAGCCTTCCGACAGCGCCCAGCAGATCTTTTCCGGCCAATAGCGCGGCACGGACAGGGCGAAGCGCCCGCCGGGCTTCACAATACGGGTGATCTCATCGAGCGCCGCATCCACATCGGGCAGATGCTCGAGCACTTCAGAACAGATCACCACGTCAAAGCTGTGATCCGCAAAGGGCAGGCGTCCGGCGTCCCCCACACTCCAGACCGCGCTGCGCGGCGGGTTTTGAGGCGGCGGAGGCAGTTCGAAGAAACCGTCGATCGCGCCCTTGAGGTCCTCAAGGCTGAGATCGAGCATGGTCACGTCCAGCGCCTTGTCATGCCAGTAAAAGGCATGGCTGTGCCGGCCGCGCCCGCAGCCCAGGTCGAGGACGCGCTGACCGTCTTCAAGGTTCAGCGCATCAAGGTCCAGCGTCACCATCATTGGGCGGCAAGCTCCGTTATGTCAGGCAGGCGCCCGCGCTCTTCCAGCGCCTGGGCGTAAAGGTCCAGGCTGGCGCGGGCGTGTTCATCCCAGCGAAAGGCGCTGTGCGCGCGGGCTGCGCACGCGGCGCTCATCTGCTGGCGCAGCGCCGGATCGGACAGGACGCGCTCCAGCGCGTCGGCCAGACCGTCCGCATCTTCCACCTCGGTCACAAGGCCGGCGTCGCCCGCGACTTCCGGCAAGGCGCCGCCGCGCGACACGATCACCGGCGCGCCGCACGCCATGGCTTCGGCGGCGGGAAAGCCGAAGCCTTCAAAGCGGGAGGCGGAGACGAACACCGTCGCCTTGCGATAGAGCGCCACGATGTCATCAAGGCTGAGGCCGGAGACGAAGTCGACGCTGTCGATCAGCCCGGTGTCCTTGAGTGCGCGTTTGGTCGGGCCGTCGCGCAAGGATCCGATCACGGTCAGCCGCGGCGTGCGGCCGCGCGCTTTCAGTTTCGCCAGGGCGTCGATCAGCACGTCGAGCCCCTTGATGGGAACATCTGCGCTGGCGAGCGCCAGGATATGATCCTCGTCGCGGATCACGCCGGGGTCGGGCTTGAAGCTGTCCAGGTCGAGCCCGTTGAACGCCACGCGCACGCGGGCGGGATCGACGCCGCATCGCTGGGCGTAGGATTGTCGCGCAGCGTCTGATACCGCCAGAAAGCGCGGCAGGGCGCGCGCGGCCTTGGCCTGATGATCCACAAAGGAATGCCAGCGCCGGGTCAGGGCGCGCCGCCACCAGTTCGCCGCTCCCGCCACCGCGAAATCGCGATCAATGGCGATGGGGTGGTGCAAGGTTGTGATCACCGGCAGATAGCTGTCCACGCCCGTCATCGGCAGGGCAAGCGTCTGATTGTCGTGCACCACGTCAAACCGGTCGCCATGCTCGGCGACCCACGCTTCCAGACGCATGGAATAGCTGACCATTTCGGCGAAGGCGCCGGTATTGTGCGACAGCCATTCGGTGCGGTTCGCGCGATCAAGCAGCGTGTTCCAGCGCAAGGTCAGAAAGGCGTTGTCGACGCTGAACAGGTCCAGCGAGGGCAGTTTGATCAGCTCGACATCCGGATCAAGTTCGGGATAGGGCGGGCCGGAGATCACCGATACGGCGCAGCCTTGATCGGCGAGGGCGCGCGACAAGGCGCGCACATAAACGCCCTGCCCTCCCACATGGGGGGCGGAGCGATAGCTGGAGACCAGCACACGCAAGGGCGCGGAGCGAGTCAGGGGCGGATCAAGGACGGCGTCTTTCATGAAGGCGGGAAGCTATCGCCAGCCGCGCCGGAAACCAAGAGCAAACAGTGTTCACCGTGCGGTCAAACGCGCTTTCCACACACGCTTAGCCGCGCTAAGCCCCTGATCATGTCCGCCGTGCTCGCCTCGATCCCGCGACCTGTTCGCTTCGCGCTCTTTTACGGGGCGTTCTATCTGGGGTTCGGCGCATACCTGCCCTACATGCCGGTCTGGTACGAGGGGCGGGGGCTCAGCCCGGAAATGATCGGCGCTGCGGCGGCGGCCTCGATGGCGGGGCGGGTCATCGCGGCGCCGCTGGGCGCCATGCTGGCGGACCGCGCGCCAAAGAAACGCTGGGCGGTGCTGTCTTATACGCTGGTGTCGTTTTTTGCGTTCGCCGCTTTCATTCCCGCCACCAACCCCTGGGCGATCCTCATACTGGCGGGAATAGCCGGGGGCGCCTTCACCGGCATTATGCCGATCATCGACGCCTTCGCGATCCAGGAATCCAGCCGCCGCCGCTTCGCGTTCGGTCCGCCGCGCGCGTTCGGGTCGGCGACATTCATCGTCGGCAATGTAGGCGCGGGCTGGCTGATCGGCTGGCTGGGCGGCGAGGCGGCCCTGGCCTGGACGCTGATCGGCGCGGCTCTGGCGGTGCTGACTGCGCTGATGCTGCCTGAAGGGCGCAACCGTTTGAAGCCGGAAACAGCCGCAGACACGGCGCCGAAGACCGGCGTGGTCGCGGCCATGCTGTCCAACGGCTTGCCGCTGGCCTTCGCGGCCTCAGCGCTGATCCAGGGCGCGCACGGATTTTACTACGGCTTTTCCGCCGTGGCCTGGCGGGCGGAAGGCGTGCCCGCCGGGGCGGTGGGCCTGCTCTGGGCGACCGGGGTGGGGGCCGAGATCGTGTTTTTCGCCGTCTCCGCCCGTCTGCTCAGCCGGGTCAGTCCTGCGAACGTTCTGATGCTGGGGGGCGCGGTCTCTGTTGTGCGCTGGCTGGCGCTGGCCCTGTCTCCGCCGCTCTGGCTGCTGTTCCCGCTTCAGATCCTGCACGCCTTCAGCTTCAGCGCCACCTATCTGGGCTTTCTGCGTTATGCCGCCGATAACAGCCCGCAGCGCTTCGCCTCCATGGCGCAGGCGATCAACTCCGCCTTCTCGGGCGGTCTGATCCTGGCGCTGGCGGCCTATGCGTCGGGATTCGCCTATAGCGCGTATGGGGCAGGCGGCTTTGCAGTGATGGCGATTCCCTCGGGTCTGGGGTTGCTCTTTGCATTCTGGCTCGTGCAAACCGCGCGAACACAGCCATAATGGAGCCACACTCCCATTTAAGCCTCGGAGCTCAGGGGAAGCGGGGACGATGACAGCAGCGATCGCAACAGAGCGTCAGCAGCCGGGGCTGACCACGCGCCATGAAGGCGCGCGTCTGGTGCTGGAGCCGCGCGGCGATTGGCTGATCGAGAAGGTCGGCCGTTTCAACCGCCAACTCAAGCGCATCGAAACCGAGACTGATCCGCAGGATCTGGTGATTGATCTGACCCAGCTGGGCCGGATCGACACGGCCGGCGCTTATTTGCTGGGCCGGACGCTGAGCCGGTGCGGCGAGCCGGATGCAGACTGGCATTTTATCGGCAGTCACGAGACGGCGCGCCGCCTGATGGGGGAAATGCGCGAGCGCCTCGCCGATTGTCCGGTCCACGAGGAGACGCCGCGCGGGGTGGTCGCCACCTTCGCCCGGATCGGCGCCGGGGTGGAGGACGGCCTGAAGGAGACCGTTGAATCCTTCGCCTTTTTCGGGCGCACCATCACCACCGGGCTCAGCGTCCTGGTCAATCCGACCAAGATGCGCTGGACGCCGACCATTCATCTGATGGAAACGGCGGGCGTGGACGCGCTGCCGATCATCACCGTGCTCAGCTTTTTCATCGGCGCCGTCGTGGCGTTCATGGGCGCGAGCTTGCTGGAGACCTTCGGCGCTTCGGTTTTCACCGTCGACCTGGTGGGGATCGCGGTCCTGCGTGAATTTGGCGTGCTGATTACGGCGATCTTGCTGGCGGGGCGGTCTGATTCCGCTTTCACCGCCGCCATTGGCTCCATGAAGATGCAGCAAGAGATCGACGCCATGAAGGTGATGGGGCTCGATCCGTACGAGGTTCTGGTCCTGCCGCGGGTTCTGGCCTGTGTGCTGATGGCGCCGCTTCTGACCCTGTCCGCCATGGTGGCGGGGGTGGTGGGCGGCATGATGGTCAGCTGGTGGACATTGGACATCTCGCCCAATTTCTTTCTCACCCGCATGCACGACACCATCGATCTCAAACACTTCCTGGTGGGCATGTCCAAGGCGCCGGTGTTCGGTCTGGTGATCGCCATTGTGGGGTGCCGCCACGGGCTTCAGGTGGGCGGTGATGTGGAGAGCCTGGGCGCGCGTGTGACCACCTCGGTGGTGCAGGCGATCTTCGCCGTCATCGTGATCGATGCGCTGTTCGCCATGATGTATCTGGAGCTCGATATATGAGCGACGCGCCTTTGATCGAAGTGCGCGGCCTGCGCAGCCAGTTCGGCTCTCATGTGGTTCATGACAACCTCGATCTCGAGATCCGGCAGGGCGAGACTCTGGGCATTGTCGGCGGCTCAGGCTCGGGCAAATCCGTGCTGATCAACACCATTCTGGGGCTGAAATCGCCTGATGGCGGAGAGATCCTGTTTCGCGGCGCGCCCATGTCGAAAATGTCGGGCCGGGACCGGCTCGAGCTGGAAAAGCGCTGGGGAGTCCTGTTCCAGGCTGGCGCCCTGTTCTCCTCGCTGACGGTGCAGGAAAACGTCATGGCGCCGATGCGCGAGCATGTGCGCATGCCCGTCAGCCTGATGAAGGAGCTGGCGGATCTCAAGATCGGTCTGGTGGGATTGTCAGGCGAGGCGGGGGGCAAGTTTCCCGCTGAACTGTCGGGCGGGATGAAAAAACGCGCCGGGCTCGCGCGGGCTCTGTCGCTGGATCCGGACATTCTGTTTCTGGACGAGCCCACCGCCGGGCTCGACCCGATCGGGGCCAGCGCCTTTGATGATCTGATCAAGGAATTGTCAGAGACGTTAAACCTGACCGTGGTGATGATCACCCACGATCTCGATAGCCTGCACGCCATCTGTGACCGCGTTGCGGTGATCGCCGACAAGACGATTATCGCCAATGCGCCGCTCGATGAACTGACCCGCAATCCGCATCCCTGGATACAGGAATATTTTGGCGGTCCACGCGGACGCGCCGTGTTAAGACAAGCCGCTGAGGACTAGAGGCACGCTATGGAAACCAAAGCGCATCACGCCATTGTCGGTTTCTTCGTCGTTTTCCTGACGGTGTCGGGGGTGATGTTGTCGCTCTGGCTGTCCGGCGCGGCGCTGGACCGCGAATTCCGCGAGTATGACGTGGTCTTTGACGGCGCCGTCAGGGGCTTGCGCCCGGCGTCGGAGGTTCGCTTCAACGGCATTCAGGTTGGTGAAGTGACTGAGCTGGGGCTCAATCCTGATAATCCAGGCCAGGTGATCGCGCGTATTCGCGTGAATGTGGAAACGCCGGTGAAATCAGATTCCGAAGCCCAGCTCGAGCCGCAAGGCTTGACCGGTCTGTCCTATATTCAGATTTCGGCCGGCTCGCCCGATGCCGAGCGTCTTGAAAGCCGGCCCGGCGACCGCGCGCCGCGCATCTACGCCACCCAGGCCCAGATCGAGCAATTGGTGGAAGGGGGCGAGAGCCTGCTTGAATCCGCCCAGCTCAGCTTTGTGCGGATCGGTCGCCTGCTCAGCGATGAGAATCTCGAGAGCATGACCAACACGCTCAATCATATCGAGACGATCACGGGCCATCTGGCAGAACGCGAATTGTTGATCACCGAAGCGCGTGCGGCGCTGACCAGTGTGCAGCAGGCGGGCGCGGACGTGTCTGTCGCCGCTCAGGCCATGCAACAATTCGCCCAGGTCACCGAACGCTATGTGGTCGATGACCTGACGCCAGCGACGCTTGACACCGCCGCCGCCGCGCAGGAAGTCGATCGCACCGCTGTCGAGACCTATGATGCGCTGGTCGCGATCCGCCCCGGGCTTGAAGAGTTTTCCGAGGACGGGCTGACCCAGCTGACGGCGACCTTGCGTGATTTGCGATCCCTGGTCGCAACGCTGGAGCGGGTTGCGCTGGAGCTGGAGTCTGATCCAGCCGGATTTATCGCCGAACCTGAAGGCGCTGAAGTGGAGGTGCCGCGATGAGCACTCTTGGGAAAGTCGCGCTGGGCGCGCTTGGGGCTGCAAGCCTTCTGGTGACGCCGGGCTGCATCTCCTTGCTGCCGGAAAGCGAGCCGGTGTCGCTGTATCGTCTGACCGGTCTGACGGCGGATGAAGTGGCCCCTTCCGCCCAGGCGCAGACCATACTGATTGATCAGATCAGCGCCCCGCGCGGATTGTCCGTTGATCGGGTGGCGCTGCTGCGCAATGGCGAGCTGGCCTATATGGCGGGCGCGGCCTGGCTGTCGCCGGCGCCGACGCTGGTGCATGACCGGATTCTGGATGTCTTCCTCAGCGAGACGCCGCAGCTGATCCCCGCTCGGAGTGAAGACGGGGTGGAGGCGCGCTATCGCCTGCAACTGGAATTGCGCCGGTTTGAAGCCGAATATGATCAGGGCGATGGACGGGCGCCGCTGATCCAGATGCGGATGGTCGCCCGCCTGATTGATCGGGAGGAGCGTGCTCTGGCGGCGTCACGCCGCTTTGATGTCAGCGTCCGGGCCAGCGATAACCGTCAGGCGGCGCTGATTGAAGCCTTCAGTCAGGCCTCCAACGAAACCGCCCATGCTCTGGCGAACTGGACGTCTGGCGTGGTTTGCGCCGAGGCGCCCTGTTAGCCAGAGCACCTGACCGTATGAAAAAGGCCGGCCCATCTGAGGCCGGCCTTTTTTGTTCGCGCTTTGGCGCGCCTAGCTGTCGCGATTTCGGCGATTGCGTTTGGGGTCGTCCTTGTTCGCGGAGGGCGTCTCGTCTGAATCCATGTTGGCCAGAAGATCGCGCCAGCGCCAGCTCGCTTCCTTGCGGGCTTTCTCGACGCCGTCACGGATGCTGTCGCGCACCGGGTCCTCGTCATCGCCGTTGAGCGCCGCCTCGTCTTCATCGTCGTCAGAGCGGGCGGACCGGACGGCTTTCAGATCGGGCTTGCCTTCATCCTTGCGGCGCGCCCGTTCGGCTTTGCGCTCTTCAATCTTGGAGGCTTCCCAGTCTTCGTCGCGTTCGCCGTCATCACGGTTTTCCGAGGCGCGTCTTTCAGCATCACGGCTTGCGATTTCCGTACGCTTGCGCGCCGGTTTCTCGCTTTTGGGCCCGTCCTCATCCTTGCGCCGCCCGCTGAGCGGATCGGGCAATTCGTTGATGTTGAGGTCCAGCGGTTTGTGGCCGCCAGCGACAGATCCCATGCGCAGGATGAAGTCGCTGAGCAGTTCATAGTTCTGGCGGATACGCGACTGGAACAAGGCGTCGATGTCGCGCGCCTGGTCCGAGGCGGTCTGCGCCGTCTCATTGAGCTGGGTCAGACCATCTTCCAACGTGCGTTGCATGGCCTTGGCGGCGTTGCGCGCGGCGTCGGGCGCATCGTCGAGCTTGCTGCGCAGACCTGACAGCTCATCCTCGATCCGGCGGCTTTCGCGTCGCGCGGCGTCGAGGGTTTCAGACAATTGCTTGCGCACCGCCTCGGCGGCCTCTTCGGCGGCTTTTTCGGCGCGGACGGTCAGGTCTTCCGCTTCACGCAGACGCGCCTGGAAGGCGTCATCGGAGCGGCGGGCCACGTCAAATCCGCTTTCGCTGACCCGCTCCAGCGCGGCTTCAGCATCGTCGGCCTGTTTTTTCAGGCTCTCGCCGGCTTCCTCGGCGGCTTCGCGCGCGGCGCGGGCGGCGTCGCGCATCCGGTCCAGCGCACGTTCCTGGGCGCGGGCGGCTTCTTCGCTGCGTTCAGACAGGGAATTGGCCAGATCCTTGGCCTGTCCCAACGCCTTGTCCACGGCGTCCAGGAAGACTTCGCCGGAATTCTTGGCGGTGCTTTCAAGGATTTCAGCCCCGTCGCGCGCCTTGCGCGTCATGGTTTCCAGCTCGGCCTTGTGGAAGTCGAGCGCGGCGCCGATCTTCTCTTGTTCCTTGCGCAGGGTTTCAGTCACGTCCTGCAGACGGTCGCGGTGTTTGACATAGGCGTCTTCCAGCCCGTCGGTGCGATTGCGCAGCATATCGGAGAAGTCGCGCAGCTCGGTGGCGCGCGCGTCCAGCGACAGGGCGACCCGATCGCCGGCTTCTTCGGCGGCCTGGCCGGCGGCGCTCAGGCGCTCGGCGCCCGACCGGATCAGGCGTTCGCCCTCTGACGCCTTGGCGTCGGCCAGCTCGGCGGCGGCGGCGACCATTTTGGACTGGTCCTGTATGGCGGCGGCGATCATGGCCGCCTTGTCGTCCAGACCTTCAGACACGTCATTAAGGCGCAGGCGTTCGTCGCGCAGGGCGCGGGTCAGCTGTTCGGCGCGCTCTTTGGCGCGGCTGGAGCCGTCTTCCAGACTTTCGGCATGGTGGGTGATCACCTCTTCCATGGCCGCAAGCCGCGCCAGCGCGCTCTCCATCGCCTTGTTGACGCGATCGACCTGCATGGTGATCGCATCGGCCAGACGCGAGGCGTCTTCCTCGGCGTGTTCGGTGGGCGTGGCGAGGCGCAGGACCGCCGCATCCAGATGGCGGGCGCGAGAGCCGGCGCGGGACACTTCACGTCCCAGAAGGCCCGCCAGCACGAACAGCAACGCCGGAGCGGCCGCGAAGACTGACAGGCCCGCCAATTGTGCAGGGCTCAGGGCTGTCAGGTCGGTGTATCCGGCGAGATAGGCCGCCGCGCCGCCAAACCACAACAACCCGAACGCGGCCCCGCCAAAGGCCAGCCAGCCGCCGCCTTCTGTTTTGGGAGGCGGCGCGGTCATCTGAGGCGCGAGGGATGTTGAGCGGATCGCTTCCAGCGCACCGCCCGCCGGTTCGGCGATCACGCTTTCCTCAATCTTTTCAGCGTCTTTTGTATCCTTGGCAGCCATGACGTCTCGTCTGGTTTGGCGCTGATCCAGTTCGGATATCGCCGTGAAACGACTATCCTAACAGAATCACGCGGCACTGCAGGCCTGTTTGTTCAGACCTAGTGTGTAACGCCAGAGTGTGAGTCGATCAAAGAGCGGGAAGCGCACGCCGCAAAGACAGGGTTTCGCAATCGTTAAGAATAATGATTTGCGGAGTAGAGTGCGCCGGAAGCGCGCCGGGCGCGCTCTCCGCCGGTGCGATCACCAGAGACGGCGCGCACAGCGATTGCGTATTCTGAGCGGACACTGAAAACGTGGCCGGAGTCAGCAAGGCGCCGCCGGACAAGGTCTCGACCTGATGCGGAGCGAGTTGGATGGCGTGCGCAGCGTCTTCGCGCTCATACCCCAGTCCCAGAAAGGACAGGGTGGCGGCGAGGATCATGTGGGCGATATCGATGAGCAGCGACATAACGGGCCTTGGCGCAAGACGAACGAGAATTTTTATGCGCCTGACGCGAGACCGAGACAAGGTCGGTTGCGCTGAAATTTCATGAACTCTTGGTAAGTTTAGATGGCTCTGGACTGATAACAGTCTTGCGCCGCTTCTGAAATGCGGCGAGCCTGTCAAATACTCAAGCCCTGTTAAGATTGGGGGCTGTCAGGACTGGGGGACCATCATGAGCCTGCATACCGCGCCAGTGGCCGCGAAGGATCGCTTTGAAAGCCTTGATGTTCTGCGCGGGGTCGCCGTGCTGGGCATTCTGATGATGAATGTGCAGGCTTTCACCATGGCGTCCAACGCCTATGCGTACCCGCCGGCGCACATGGATCTGACCGGAGCCAATCTGACGGTCTGGTACATCTCGCACGTCTTTTTCGAGATGAAGTTCATCACCATTTTCTCCGCGCTGTTCGGCGCCGGCATGTTGCTGATGGTGGGCGAAGAGCCAGACGCTCCGCGCAAGCTGCACTTCTCCCGCATGACCTGGCTGTTGGTGATCGGCCTCATTCACATGTTCGGCCTGTGGTTTGGAGACATCCTGGTCACTTATGCGATCGGTGGCTTCATCATCGTGTTCTTCCGGCGCATGTCGCCAGGCAAGCTGATCGGCTGGGGCCTGTTCTGGGTGGCCCTGTCGGGGCTGCTGATGGTCGCCATCTTCGCCAGTTTCACCCTTTTGCCGGCCGATATGGGCCCGACGGATGTGGGCATAGCGTATAGTGATGAGCAGCTGGCGGAGCTGGTGAACACCTATCAGAGCGGTTATTTGCCCAGCCGTATTCCCAATGCCCTCAATGGCTTGGGCAATATCCTGATGTTCGCTTTCTTCGGCGGTCGGATCGTCGGCGTCATGCTGCTTGGTATGGCGCTGTATAAACTCGGCTTTCTGCTGGGCCGCTGGAGCGTGCGTCATTACGTCATCGCCGCAGCGGTCGGGCTGGGCGTCGGCTTGCCCATCGTGGCCTGGGGCGGTCAGGTGGCCATCGACCATGATTTTTCTCTGGATACGATGTGGATCCATACCGCCACCAATTACGGCGGCAGTCTTCTGGTGAGCCTGGGCTATGCCGCGTTGATCAACCTGGCGTGCAAGGCGCCCTGGTTGAAGCTGATCCGCGCGCCGTTCGCGGCGGCCGGGCGCATGGCGTTCACCAATTATCTCACGCAGTCGATCGTGATGGTGTTCCTGACCGTGGGCGGAATTGGCCTGGGCCTGTTCGGCGAGCTGGAACGTATTCAGCAGGCGCAGCTGGTGGTCACGGTCTGGATTGTCCAGCTGATCGTGTCCGTCCTCTGGTTGCAGGTGTTCCGCTTCGGTCCGTTTGAATGGCTGTGGCGCAGCCTCAGCTATGGCCAGCTCCAGCCCATCATGAAGGTCAAGGCCTGATGCAGGTTCAAACGGGCGACGCGTTCGCCGTTTATGGTCTGCTCCGGGCTGGAGAAAGCGGCTTTGCGCGCTTCGGGCTTGAAAACGCCTTCGCCCCGCTCGGCCCCTGCACCTTGCGCGGCCAGCTTTATGATCTGGGCGCCTATCCGGGGCTGGTCGACGGGGCGGGCTCGGTGGTCGGCGAACTCTTTGAAGTGCGTGACGCCTCGGTCATGCCGAAGGTGGATGCGTTCGAGGATTACTGGCCCGAAGACCCGGCGCGCTCGCGGTATGTGCGAAAAAAGGTCCGGCTCATCGAGCCGGACCGGGACGCTTGGGTCTATATCTGGGTGCTGGGCGTTGAGACCGCTCGCCTGATCCCCAGCGGAGACTGGTTCAAACGCGAAACCGACTAGACGGCGTCGGGCTGGTTTTCAGGCGCCGCGCGTTCAAATTCGGGCAGCGCGCGCGCCGCTTCATCCGCTGCGACCAGTCGCGGATAGGGTGTCAGATCAACGCCGAACCGGCGCGCATTGAACATTTGCGGCAGCAGGTAAATCTCCGCCAGCGTCGGTCCGTCGCCGAAAATGAAGCCGTTCTGGCCATCGGCCTGATCAGCCAGCTGTTCCAGCGCATCAAAGCCCACGCTGATCCAGTGACGCGCCCAGGCGGGGCCAGCCTCGGCGTCATCGCCCGATAACTCGCGCGCCTTTTTCAGGATGCGCAGGTTTTGCAGCGGATGAATGTCACAGCCGATGGCCGCCGCGAAGGCGCGTACGCGGGCGCGCTCAATGGGGGCGGTAGGCAGCAAAGGCCGCTCGGGGAAGGTCTCTTCAATCCATTCCAGGATCGAAACGGACTGGGTCAGCACCTGTCCGTCCACTTCCAGCGCCGGGACCAGGCCTTGGGGGTTGAGCGATTTATAGGCGTCTGAATGCTGCTCACCCGTGGCCAGGTTCACCGCGACATACTGATACTCAACGCCTTTCCAGTTCAGCGCCAGACGCGTGCGATAGCTGGTGCCGGAGCGAAAATAGCCGTGCAGGACGAGTTTCATGAAACATTTCTCCGGAGTTTGAGGCGGGGCTGCTGAGATTGGGGGTGAATTTAGTTGCAAATGATACTATCTTCCGCCACACGACGATGCCCGCCGGAGAGCGGCTGATCAAGCCCGCCGGCGCATCACGATTGATTTAAGGGAGCGCCCCCATGGCCGATCTGTTTGAGAACCCGTTGGGCACCGACGGCTTTGAGTTTGTCGAGTATACGAGCCCGGAACCGGAAAAAATCGAGGCGCTGTTTGAGAGCCTCGGCTTCACCGCTGTCGCCAAGCACAAGACCAAGAACATCACCCGCTACAAGCAAGGTGACATCAGCTTCCTGGTGAACAAGGAAGAAACCGGCCAGGCGGCGGACTTCCGCAAGGAACACGGCCCCAGCGCCAACGCCATGGCTTTCCGGGTCAAAGACGCCAAGGCGGCCTATGCCGACGCTATCGCCCGCGGCGCCGAACCGTTCGGCGACGGCGTCTGGACCGACGAGATCCCGGCCATCAAGGGCATTGGCGGCTCGGCGCTCTACCTGGTCGACACCTATGGCGACAAGACGATCTATGACGATCTGTTCGAGCCGATTGCAGGCGCCGAAGATAAGGGCGGCGTGGGCCTTGAGGTTCTCGATCACCTGACCCACAACGTCATCAACGGCAATATGAACAAGTGGGCGAGCTTTTACGAGAACGTCTTCAACTTCCGCGAAATCCGCTATTTCGACATCAAGGGCCAGCATACCGGCCTCCTCTCACGCGCCATGACCGGCCCGTGCGGCAAGCTGAAAATCCCGCTGAACGAAAGCTCGGATGATCAGTCCCAGATCTCTGAATATCTGCGTGAATATAATGGCGAAGGCATCCAGCACATCGCCCTGACCACGCCGGACATCTATGAGACGGTCGAGCAACTGCGCAAGAACGGCGTCGTCTTCCAGGGCACGCCAGAGACCTATTACGAGCTGGTCGATGAGCGCGTGCCGAACCATGGCGAAGATCTCGAGCGTCTGAAGAAGAACAACATCCTGGTGGACGGCAATCCCGAAACCGGCGACGGCCTGCTGCTGCAGATCTTCACCACCACCAATATCGGACCGATCTTCTTCGAGATCATCCAGCGCAAGGGCAATGAAGGCTTCGGCGAGGGCAATTTCAAAGCCCTGTTTGAATCCATCGAGCTTGATCAGATCCGCCGCGGCGTGATCAAGACCGAGCCGGCGGCCGAGTAATTTTGGCCGACGACGCCCGTAAACCCTTGGATGCAGGCGAGGGCGGAAGCCTTCGCCTGCCCTCCTATGTGCCTTATCGCCTGTCGGTGACGTCCAACAAGGCGTCCAGCCTGATCGCCAAGGCGTATCAGGCCCGGTTCGGACTGACGATCTGGGAATGGCGGGTGATTGCGGTGCTGGGCGAGGGCGCGGCTCTGACCGCGCAAGCGGTGTGTGAAGCCACCGCCATGGACAAGGTCAGCGTCAGCCGGGCGATCCGCGCTCTGGATGAACGCGGCCTGGTGACTCGTATTCGCAATGCGCAGGACCGGCGCGCCAGCGACGTCTCACTGACGGCGGAAGGCCGGGCGATTTACGCGGACGTGGCGCCCCTGGCGCTCGATTACGAGCAAAAACTACTCGCTGCGTTCTCAGACGAAGAGCGCGACCAGCTCATGAGCCTTCTCGACAAGCTGGAAGCGCAACTCGATGAAGTGGGGCAGGCGTTCGAGCGCTAGCCTTCCACCACCAGGCTGAGCCATTGGGCGATCAGCGCCGGGCTGTCAGAGCCCTCGATTTCTACAACGGCGTCCTGGGTCAGCTGAAGCTGGCCGGGTTTGCGTTCAATGACATTGGCCAGAGTGAACGTGCCGCGGATCTTTGATCCCACACGCACCGGCGTCAGAAAGCGCACTTTCTCAAAGCCGTAATTGATGCCGATCACGCCCGCCTCGAAGGCCGGCAGGGCTTTCTCGGCGAAATGGCTGAGCATGGACAGCGTCAGAAAGCCGTGGGCGATCGGGCCGCCGAACGGGCTTTCGGTCCTGGCGCGCTCAGGGTCCACATGGATGAACTGGTGATCCAGGGTCACGTCCGCGAAGGTGTTGACCTGATCCTGGGTGACCTCAAACCAGTCCGACGAATGCGATTGGCCCAGGCGGGCCTTGTATGTATCTAGCAAGCTCATGGTCCGAGTTGAACGCTTTAGGCCTTAACGGTCAAGCGTCTGATCGCGCCTTGCGGCGACGGATCACCCATTTCGCCAGGCCAAACAGCGAGATGGAAAGCCAGCATATTTCAATAACGAAGCTCGCCAGATTGAACGTCACCATCAAGGAGACGAGCAAGAGCAAGGCGCCGCACAGATTGAGCAACAAATAGCCCAACCCGTCGCTGCGGACTTTCTCGATCTGAAGGAGGAAGAAGGCGGAGAGCACGCAGGCGACGCCTGTGAGCCCGATCACGTCTGACAGCATCATGGAGTCGTTGCGTCCCTGCATTGTTGGGGCTGGTAGGTCTGAGGCCAAGCCCTACGTCTCCTTAAGCATACGGACAAGTCGCCTGGCTGCGTGAAGGTCTGTTAAGGTGCGGGCTCTAAGGCTGGGGGCTTCGAGATACGGAGGCACTGACGCCCATGAGCGCGCCCGTTTTGGACCGAGATCATCTGGAGCAGTACACCGCTGGCGATGCGGCGCTGGAGACCGAATTGTTCGGATTGTTGTCCGATCAGATCGACGCCTGCATCAGCCTGATGAAAGCCGCGCGGTCTGATGAAGACTGGCGCACGGCGGTCCACACCCTGAAGGGTGCCGCGCGCGGCGTCGGCGCGATGGAGCTGGGTGAGGCGTGCGCCAAGGCGGAGGCGTGCTATCCCGATGCTGAAGCGCTGCAGGCGGTGGAGACGGCGTCCGAACGGGCGCGAGACGCCATGGCGGCGGTCCGCGGCTAGCGCGTCTTGTCCCAGACCCTGAATTCGTAAGCGATGGATTGCTCGACCAGCTCGCGCCAGACCGGCTCGGCGATCGTGGCGGGCAGGCCTGTGGTTTCGGCGCTTTTGAGCACCTTGCTCACAACATCCTCAATCCGCGCCTCATCGCGCACCACATCCCGGCTGGGCTTGATGCGCGCGGCGGCTTGCATATAGCGCGTGCGTTCGGTGATCAGCGCGACAAGGGCGCGATCCATCCGGTCCACGCCATCGCGCACGTCCGCCATGGTCTCGCAGGCCTCTGGAGCGGTGCGAGCGTTGAGATCTTCGAGATCAAAATGGTCAGGCGTTTTAGACGACATGGCGGCGTTATAGGCTGAAGTTTCCCGGCTCCAAACCCCTGTCTCGCATTGCATCATGGCCGGGTGCAGCTAAAACTCGCTGAAAGTTTGCAGGAGAGCGCCATGCAGCCCGTCACCCTCTACGGCAATATCGAAAGCGGCAATTGTCTGAAGACCCTTTGGGCGGCGAAAGTCGCACAGGCGCCTCATGACTGGGTGGAAGTGGACATCTTCGGCGGCGAGACCCGCAGCGACTCGTTCCTGGCGCTCAACCCGGCGGGTCAGGTTCCGGTCCTGCGCATGGCGGACGGGCGCACGCTGGCCCAGTCCAATGCGATCTTGTTGTACCTTCTTGAAGGCACGGATCTTATCCCGTCCGACCCGTTCCAGCGCGCGGTGATGATGCAATGGCTGTTCTGGGAGCAATATTCTCACGAACCCTATATCGCCGTTCGCCGCAGCGCCTTGCGCTTCAAGGGCGCGAGCGAGGCGGATCTCGACCCGGACCTCTACGCCAAGGGACGCCGCGCCCTGGGGGTGATGGAGATGAATCTGCTGTCGCAAAGCTTCATGGTCGGCGAAGACATGACCGCCGCCGACATCGCGCTAGTCGCCTATACGCGCGTCGCCGATGAGGGCGGGTTTGATCTGTCAGAGTTTCCCGCCGTCAACGGCTGGGTGCGCCGGGTGGAGAGCACGCTGGGCATCGAGCACGGCCAGGCCGCGGTCCATGGCGACCCGGAGTAGCGCAGGCTGAGAAGTCCAAGACAAAAGGGCGGCCCTTCGGCCGCCCTTTATCACATCCAGCCACGAGCGTTTAGCGCCGCTTGGCCAGTTCCTTCATCGCCTTGTCCACGCCTGTCAGGGTCAGGGAGAACATGCGCTCCTCGCCGATGATCTCGCGGACCAACTGCACCGAATAGGTGTGCGGCCACCAGCCTTCGGGCGTCGGGTTCAGCCAGACCAGATGCGGATAGGTTTCTTTCAGACGCCGCAGCCAGACCCCGCCGGCTTCCTCGTTCCAGTGCTCGACCGAACCGCCGGGATGGGTGATCTCGCTTGGGGACATGGCGGCGTCACCCACGATCACCACCTTGTAGTCGCTGGGGTATTTGTGCAGCACGTCCCACATGGACTGGGTCTCGGTGCGGCGCCGCAGATTGGACTTCCACACGCCTTCATAGATGCAGTTGTGGAAGTAGAAATACTCAAGATTCTTGAACACGCCCCGCGCGGCCGAGAACAGGCGCTCGGTGAGATCGATATAGGGGTCCATGGACCCGCCCACATCAAAGAACACCAGGACCTTCACGGCGTTCCGGCGCTCGGGGCGCATCTGGACGTCGAGATACCCCTTGTTGGCGGTGGCGCGGATCGTGCCGTCCAGATCGAGTTCTTCTTCCGCCCCGTCACGGGCGAACTGGCGCAGACGACGCAGCGCGACCTTCAGGTTTCGGGTGCCCAGCTCGCGTTCTGAATCAAGATCCTTGAAGCGGCGGTTCTCCCAGACCTTGCTGGCTTTCTTGTTCTTCGACTTGCCGCCAATGCGGACGCCGTTCGGGCTCCAGCCTGAATTGCCATAGGGGCTGGTGCCGCCTGTGCCGATCCATTTATTGCCGCCCTCATGGCGTTTTTCCTGCTCTTTGAGCCGGTCCTGCAGCGTCTTCATGAGCTGGTCGAAATCCATCTCCTGCAGCGCCTCCATCTCCTCCTTGGTGAGATGGCGCTGCATCTGGGCTTTCAACCAGTCTTCGGGAATTTCGTCAGACTTGAACAGATCGCCAAGCGCTTCAATACCTTCGAAATGATGGGCGAAGACCTTGTCGAACTTGTCAAAATTGCGCTCGTCCTTGACCAGCGCAGCGCGGCTGACGGCGTAAAAGCTGTCCACCTCCTGCTCGATCGCGCCCTTTTTCAGGGCTTCAAGCAGGGTGAGGTATTCCCGGGTTGAGACCGGAATTTTCGCCGCGCGCAGATCGGTGAAGAAGCGATGGAAAAGCGCCATGCGCTCGGCTCCTAGCCTTCTCTCCGGGTCATGAAGGCGAGGCGTTCAAACAGCTGAACATCCTGCTCGTTCTTCAAAAGCGCGCCGTGCAGCGGCGGGATCAGCTTGCGGGTGTCGCGCTCGCGCAGGATGGCGGGATCGATGTCTTCGGCCAGCAAGAGCTTCAGCCAGTCCAGCAATTCGGAGGTGGAGGGCTTTTTCTTCAGGCCCGGCGCGCTGCGCACCTCAAAGAACATCTCCAGCGCTTCGGCCAGCAGCTCGGATTTGATGCCAGGGAAGTGGACATTGACGATCTGCTCCATCGTTTCCTCGTCAGGGAAGGCGATGAAGTGGAAGAAGCAGCGGCGCAGGAAGGCGTCCGGCAGCTCTTTTTCGTTGTTGGACGAGATGATCACGATCGGACGCTGTTCGGCTTTGATCGTCTCGCCGGTCTCGTAGACATAGAACTCCATCCGGTCGAGCTCTTGCAGGAGGTCGTTGGGGAATTCGATATCGGCCTTGTCGATCTCGTCGATCAGCAGGACAGGGCGCACATCGGCGTCGAATGCCTCCCACAGCTTGCCCTTGCGGATATAGTTTTTGACGTCGTTGACCTTGTCATTGCCCAGTTGGGAATCGCGCAGGCGCGCCACGGCGTCGTATTCATAAAGCCCCTGATGCGCCTTGGTGGTAGACTTGATGTGCCACTCGATCAGCGGCGCCCCCAGAGAGGACGCGACCTGGCGCGCCAGCTCGGTCTTGCCGGTGCCCGGCTCGCCCTTCACCAGCAGCGGACGCTCGAGAATGATGGCGGCGTTCACCGCGGCGGCCAGCTCGTCGGTGGCCACATAATCCTTGGTGCCTTCAAAGCGCATGTCGGGTGTTTTCCCTGTTTTGTGTTCTGTATCGTTCGGGCGCCCCCAGCACCCGGTTGCCGTCTTGTTTACGCGCACTCTAACGCTGCGGATTACGCCCGTCATCCTTGCGCAGTGCGGCGAACATAAGCTCGGCGCGGTCCCAGTCATATGGGGTATCAATATCCTGAACGCGTTCAGGCGCGATCATTATGGGTATGGCGCGGGGGGAGAAGACCGGAGCCTCCTCTTTTAATGCATTGGGACGACACCAGAAAAACTGCGCAGCATCGTGAAACGCCTCTTCCAGATCCTGCGATCTTGAGCCGATGAATTCTGGATACATCGGCGCCAGGCCCGGCCCGGATTCACTTTGAACGGCTTTCAGCGCGCGCTGCACGGGAAACGCGAAGGGCGTCACCGAGATCGCATACTCCTGCTGCGGGGCCTCGATCAGGGCGTCATGGCCGCGCGTGATGTCGGCGGCGCTGAGGAAGGGCGCGGTGGCGTAAATGGCGCAGACAAGCTCGGCGCTCTGGCCCGTGATCCGCTGCATCTCTTGCATGGCGTGGGCGATGACGGGGATGACGCCGGTGAAATCATCCGCCAGCTCTGGCGGGCGGCGGAAGGGCGCCGTTGCGCCGGCTGCCTCCGCGACTTGCGCGATTTCATCGTCATCGGTGCTGACGATCACATGATCAAACAGGCCCGTTTCCAGAGCCGCCGCGATCGGCCAGCTGATCATGGGTTGGCCGTGAAAAGGGCGCACATTCTTGCGCGGGATCCGTTTGGAGCCGCCGCGCGCCGGGATGACCGCGATCTTCATGATCAGCGCTTCGTGTTGAGCGCAATGCCGTGAATCTCCGACACCGTGGAGGGCAGGTGGAAGCTCTTGGACACCTTGGTGTGCTCATCAAACACGGTGATGGCGGTGTCGATGGCGATGTTCTGGCTCACGCCCATGGCGGCGGAATAATTCCGATTCCGGCTCTGGCCGATGAAAAAGCGCGCGCCGTCATGGGCGAGACCGCGTGCGAAGCCCGGAAATTGCCCCACGGTTTGGGCGTTATTCTTCAGAAGGCGTCCACGCAGGGAATCAAGCACCACCAGCGAGCCGTCCACAAAGTCGATGGAATGCGGCATCCACAAGTCTGAAATCACCGGCCCCACCCAGCGCTTGTCCGCCAGGTCATATTCAAGCACCACGCCGTCAAACACGTCGCGCTTCCAGTTGCCGGTGGCGGAGAACATCGACAGATAAACGCTGTCGCCCAGCACCAGAATGTCGTTGCAATGATGCTGCGCCGATCCTGTGCGCGCCTGTTTGGGGCTGATCGGAATGCGGTCGATCTCTTCGCCCTGTTCGGAATAGACCAGGATGGCGTCGAGATAGGAGCAGGCGATGAAATACTGCTGCTTCTCCTCAGACCAGCTGACGCCGTGACAGCGCGCGCCCTGGGGCAGGGCGAAGCTTTTCAGGATATTGTAGTCGCGGTCAAAAATGATCAGGCCGCGCTCGTCATCAATGGCGATGAAGTGCTCGCCATGGGGGCGCAGGCCATGAAAATTGCCCTTGAAGACCTTGCGGAAGCTGTGTTTCGCGCCGGAGATCTGAAGCTCGTAAAGCCCGCCGCCGGCTTCGGGGTCCTCCAGAGGCGGCAGACCGCAGGTGAACAGCACCGTTTCTTCCAGGCTTTCCATCTCCGCGATGATGCGCAGATCATTGAGCACCGGGCTGACAACAAAATCCTGACCGGGGATAAGGCCAAAGCTCGCCAGTTGCTCGCCGACTTCCACAAATGACGTCGTGCAGATCACCACGAACGGGCGGAGCGCGGCGTCTTTCAGGCTGTCTGGGCGCGCAATGGTCAGCCCGGCCTGAGTTTCGCCTGCAAGATTGGGATTGTTGTCGACGATCCCGGTCACGCCCTTGATCCGGCGCAGGGTCTTGTCGGCGATATTGCCCGCGCCCGCCAGCACGATGGGTCGGCCCCGGCCGCGCATGTTCACATCGGCGAAGGTCGTGAATTCGGCTGTGGTCGTCCGGCTCATACTTGCTTGCCCTTGACCAGATACTGCTCGCGGCGCGGATCGTTTTTATCAAGATAGACCGGGCCATAGCTCGACGATCCGCCCCAGACGTCATCCTTGACCCATTGGTCGTTCTCGATGCGCCAGACGCGCGGATCGCGGAAGGTGTCGCAGATCTGGTCGAACTCGGCCTCGGTCATGTCCACATATTTGAGCCAGCGCTCAAGATCGCGGCGCGGTTTGACGTGGTCATGCTTTTTGACCATTTCGAGCCCGGTCTTGTAATCCATCACTCCCAGACGCACGTCCTGGCTGGCGTGATCGGTGGCGCGGCCATAGCCGAACTTGATGAATTTGAGATAGTCGTGAATTCCGTTCTCGTGCATGTCGTCGAGATTGGAGATCTTTCGATAGGTGCGCTCGAACGGGTATTCGGCTTTCTTCCAGCCGTACTCTTCCTCGGCCACGGCGGCGCATTTGTTGCCGTTCCATTTCTCGTAAAAGCCCAGATACACGCCGCGCACGCCGACCCGGTCGATCTCCTCGTCGGACGGATACATGGCGAAGGACAACTCTTTCTCGGTCAGACCCATCTTCAGGTCCGGGCGGCCATGCCGCTCGAGCCCCTCATCGGTGAAATCATCCCAGTCCAGCCCGTGAAGATCGTGCTCCTTGCGGGTCTTGGCGGTGAATTCGGGGAAGTCCGAGTACGAGAACATGCCGCCCAGATCGACCCAGCCATGATCGCCCCACAACATCAGCGGGATGTCATGCAGCACGGCTTGTCGGATCGGGTAGGTCTTGATGCCGGCATGGTTGTGCCAGTTCATGTCGCCATGCAGCTTGAACCCTAAAAGGTTCATCTTGATCAGGGTCTCAAGGCCAGGGCGATAAATGATGTGGTCAGCGTCGAACGCCTCGCGCATCAGCTGGAGATTATACTCGCCCTCGGGCAGGAAATTGTTGCCGTGATAGGTGACCAGCAGCGGACGCAGGCCCAGCTTTTTGACCGCCAGATGGGTCTGGTAAAAGCTGTCCTTGCCGCCGCCCACGGGGATGACGCAGTCATAACCCTTGGGATTACGGTAATCTGCCACCAGCTCTTCGAGCATCGTCCAGCGCTCGTCCCAGTCGATGTCCACCGTCTGGCCCGCCACACGGCAGCCCGAGCACATTCCCTTTTCATCAAAGGTCAGCGGCGCCGCTGACGAGCTGGGATAAAAACAGGTCTTGCAGAACTGGACACTCATGGCGCTTCCCTCAGGCTGGGGCGTCAGCGATGACGAATCACCGCCGGGCTTAAGGGTAACAAAACGCCTCAATCGTTAAGTTTAGCCCAAGCTGCGCACCATTGAGGGGAAAGGCCGTCCATTGCGGATATTGAGCGCCCACCAGCCGGTCTACCTCCCGGGGCTGATCCTGTTTCACAAGATCGCCCTCAGCGATGTGTTCGTCTTGCTGCCGGACGTGCAGTTTCAGCGCCATAGCTGGCAGCAAAGAAACCGGGTGCGCAATGGCAAGGACGCGATCTTCCTGTCTGTCCCCGTGAAGAAGTCGGGAGACCTTCACCGAACGATCCGACAGACCGAAATCGCAGGCGAACCCTGGCGCAAGAAGCATTTGACGACGCTGAAACAGGTTTATGGCAAGCGACCGCATTTTGAGGCGTATTTTCCGGCCATAGAAGCGCTGATCGAGGCGGACTACGCCAATCTCTCAGATCTCAATTGCGCGCTGATCCGGCACTTTTGCGCCGTGCTGGAGCTTGAGGCGCAGATCCTTGATAGCGCGGAGCTGGTCCATGAGGGCGAGAGCCAGGACCGGCTGATCTCGCTATGTCAGGCCGCGGGCGCTGACGCTTATATCTCCAATGTGGGCGCCGCGAGTTATGTGGACGAGGCGGGGTTTCCGGCGCAGGGCGTCACCCATTACTGGCAGGCCTTCACACCACCAGAATACAGGCAGGGCAAGGCCTTCCTGCCCAATCTCTCCATCGTCGACGCGCTGTTCAATCTGGGGCCGGACACGGCCAGGCTGGTGCGAAGCTGTGGAGAGATGACGCGTGATCTGGAAGTGGCGCAGGCGGCTTTGCTAGGTTGATAACCTCTTTCCCGGCGAAGGCCGGGATCCAGAGATCATGAATCGCTGCATATCCGGCTCTGGATCCCGGCCTTCGCCGGGAAAGAGAACACTTATAAATCTTCACCCTTGTCATCCCCCGCTTCATGCGGGGGATCCATGTCGGTTGGTTTGATCACAGGTCTCGGCATGGGCTCAAAGGATAAACCGGCGAATGACATTTTAGAGGGGCAAAGGCGCCCTACATCCGCACGTCAAAGCCTGCGCGTTGCAAAGCGCGTTTGCCGCCGCGATCAGCCAGTTCCTTGAAATGCCAGATATTGGCGGCGGCGACGGCGTCCGCGCCGGCCTTGAGGCCCTTGGAATAATGCTCGTACACGCCGACGCCGGAACAGGCGATCACGGGGATGGTGACAGCGTTTGAAACCTGCTCGATCAGGGCGATATCATAGCCCGTGCCGCGTCCGTCCCGATCAAGGCTTTGCAAGAGAATCTCCCCCGCGCCGCGGTCTTCGGCTTCCTTAGCCCAGCTCACCGGATCACGGCCGGTGGCGGTGCGGCCGCCCTGGGTCATCATCTCATAGCCGTCATCCGTCTGGCGCACGTCGACGCTGACCACCATGGCTTGCGCGCCAAAGCGTTTGGAGACCTGACTGATCAGCTCCGGCGTCTCGAAAGCGGCGGTGTTGATGGCGACCTTGTCAGCGCCGCGCGAGAAAATCTCGCGCACCTGATCCAGAGAGTGGATGCGGCCGCCCCAGGTCAGCGGCATGAAGCACTGGCTCGCCACCGCCTCCAGCACTTCCATTGAATCGGCATAGGCGCGATTGCCGGAATCGCGGCGACCTTGGGCCAGCCCGCCCTCGCGGGTGATGTCGAGATAGATCAGCTCATCCACCTTCCACTCGTTAAACCGTGACACCTCGTGCAGCGGATCGCCGATGATCTGGTGCTGGGTGAAGGTTTCAGAGCGGACCAGCTGGCCGTTCATCAGCAAGAGGACCGGGATCAGGCGCGGCATCAGCATGAGGCGACATACTCCAGCCAGTTGTTCAGCAGGGCGAGGCCGGCCTTGTGGCTTTTCTCGGGATGAAACTGCGCCGCCCAGACCGAGCCGTGCTCAAGTGCGCAGACAAAGCGTTCGCCATGCTCAGACCAGCCGGCGGCGTCCTCTGTGCGGTCCGGTTCGCAAACAAAGGAGTGGACGAAATAGAAAGCCTCGTTCTCCGGCAGGCCTTTGAACAGCCCGTCCGTCTTTGTCGCCGCCACATGGTTCCAGCCCACATGCGGGACACGATAGGGCGGGGTGTTCGGCGGCGGGGCGAGGCGGCGGACCTTTCCGGGAATAATCCCGAGGCCCGCATGCTGGCCATGCTCGGTGCTTTCATCGAGCAAAAGCTGCATCCCGAGGCAAATCCCCAGAAGCGGGCGGTTCTGGCCTGCGATCTCGTCCTTGATCAGGTGCGCCAGCCCCAGCTCGTGCAAATGCGCCATGCCTTCCCCGAAAGCGCCGACGCCGGGCAGCACCACGCCCTTCGCCGCGCGCAGCACGCCGGGGTCGTGGCTCACCACCACGTCTGCCCCCAGATGGACGAGCGCGTTTCTCACAGAAGTGAGATTGCCCATGCCGTAATCAATGATCGCAATCGTCATTTGAGATCGCCGGTCAGGATGAGAGCAACTGGGTGATGGCCTCGGCCGCCCGAGCCATGCCCAGCCCGTCAATCAGTTCAGGCCCTTTGGCGCTCAGCGCGACAGCTTTGGAGGGATCGCCGAGCAAGGCTTCCAGCTGTTCGGACAAGGCCGGAATGTCATCGCCGTTTTCAAATCCCAGATTGATCAGCGCGCCGCGTTCCGTGAACCAGTCGATTTCCGGGATGAGGTTTTCGAGCTGCGGAAAGACGATCGAGGGCACGCCCGCGGCCAGTGCTTCATACACCACCATGCCGCCGGTCATGATGGCGGCGGGGGCGCGCGCCAGATGGCTGGCGATCTGGTGAACCGGCAGGCCCTGCTTGGCGATGCCGCCATTGAGCACCGTCATCCGTTTGAGGCCTTCAAAGTCGGGAAAGCTGGATCCCACGATCATGATGAAGGGGTGGGGTTTGGCCAGGGCCGGACCATGCTCGGCCAGCTGCATCGCCCAGTCCGCCGCCCGGTCGCCGCCGCCGCAAATGGCGATGACAGGGCCTTTGCGGGCGTCGTCATGGCGTGATTTGGCGAAGACCGGCGCGATCAGGGCGTATTCGCCGCCGCAGAGCGCGTGTCCGCCTGTCCGCAGATTGGGATAACGGTGATAGTCTTCGATCACCGTGCCGTTGAAAACCAGATCGGCGGGGGCGTCAGATCCGAAATCATCCACCATCAGGCGCTTGAGCTGCGGCAGGGCGTCGAGCGCGCTCCACAAGACCGGGTCATGAACCGGCTGGTCCACCAGAACCGCGTCGGCTTCGGTCTCGATCACCAGAGCTTTCAGAAAGACGTCCACCGGCCCTTTGAGCGGCACGATCTTGTCGTAAGGAAAGAACTCAGACAGCGCCTCGCCCTGACCCAGCACATGCACGCGCGGGCGTTCAGGCAGAAGGTCGATCAGGCGGCTGCAGCGCGCAGCGTGCGCCAGGCCTGTCTCATGGACGGCATCCACGCGGATGATCAGGGATGTCATGTCAGCGCCTCCAGAACCGGCTCCATCACGGCGCAGGCCGCGGTGATTCTGGCGCTATCATAGCGCTCATCGAGCCAGAGATTGATGACCGACTTCGACCAGATGTCCGCATCGGGATGCGCGTCCTGGCCGGTCAGAGTGGGGAAAGACTGTGTCAGGGACGGGTAATTCGTGCCGGCGTCAAAACCGTTTGCGCGCAGCGCCTCAACCAGAGGGTCGCGCAGAGCCGGCGCGGTTTTGACGATCAGACGCCAGGGCGCGGTCTGATCCAGACCGATCGGGGTGAGGGCGGGGGCGAACCTGCTGAGCGCATCGAGCCAGAACGTCCGCCGCTCCTGCCGGGCGGCCAGATGTGCGGGCAGGCGCGCAAGTGCGACTGTCAGCTTTCCCGTCGTTTCGGGATCAAAGCCGAAGCGCAGCTGGGACAACTCTGTCACCAATGTGTGCTCGATCTCAGCGGACCGGCCCTGATTGCGCAAGGCGCGCCGCTGCAGCATCAGCTGGTCTTCGGCCTCGGCTGCGGCGTCATCCAGCACCGGATAAGACTTGGCCCGCTTCTCAAGCTCAGCCGCCAGGCTGGCGTCATGGGTGATCACCGCGCCGCCCGCGCCGGCGTCCAGCACCTTGCCCGCTCCGAAGCTGACGATGCGCGCCAGATCTTCAAGCGGCGCCTGGGGCGTGAAACTGGAGGCGTTGGCGTCGTTCTCTATGGTGATCCAGCCCTGCTCGCGTGCGGCCTTGCGCGCCCGGGTGAAGTCGAGGCGAAAACCGTAGAGATGGGTCAGCAGCACCGCGCCGCTTCGACCCGTTCGCGACAGCTTGCGGACCTGTTCGGCCAGGGCGGCATCGTCATTGACGCCCGTCTCGGCGCTGACCGGCGCGAGCCGCACCTCAGCGCCGCAGGCCCAGGCGCTTGCGAGCAGGCTGGGGCAGGCGTTGGAGGGGATCAGAATGGTGGAGCGGCCATGAAGGCCTAGCATTTCAAACAGCGCCAGCAAGGCCGAGCGCGCCCGACCGAACAGGACAGCCTGATCGCCGCCAAAGGCGTTTGCGATCTGAAGCGCCGGCGCCGTCATCATCTCAGCCCATCTGCGATCATGGACCAGTCGAGCGGTTCACCGAATGCGAGATCGCGCGCGGCGGTGCGCCCCAGAACTTTCGACCAGTCGCGCGGATGCAGGCCGCCGCCGGGGCGCACCGAGCGCACATTGGCTTCGGTCAGAACCTCTCCGGCCTTGATGTCAGCGGTCACATAGAGCGAGCGGCGCACGGTGCGCGAGCGCACTTCAGATTGCGCCAGGCCGGTTCGAACCTGGCCCAGCGCGGCATGGGCGTTACGGGTTTCCCGAACCAGGCTCGCCAGCTCATCCGGCTCCAGCGAGAACTCCGCGTCAGGGCCGCCGTCAGAGCGGCGCAGGGTGACATGCTTTTCAATCATCCGCGCGCCCAAGGCGGTCGCGGCCACAGGCGCCGCGATGCCGGGGGTATGGTCGCTGAGCCCGATCGGGATTTGCAGACGCTGGATCAGCTCGGGGATGGTGCGGAGATCCGCCTGCTCAATCGGAGTCGGATAGCCCGAGGTGCAATGCAGAATGCACAGCCGTTCGCATCCGGCCTGGCGGGCGGTCAGCACCGCTTCGATGATCTCGTCCCAGCTCGCCATCCCGGTCGACATCACAAGCGGACGCCCTGTTTGAGCGGCGTGAGTGATAAGGGGCAGATCCACCAGTTCAAACGAGGCGATCTTGTAGGCGGGCGGTTCGAACTGTTCGAGAAAGTCCACAGCTGTGAAATCAAACGGGGAGGAGAACACCTCCATGCCGTGCTTGCGCCCGCGTTCGAACAGCGCCGCATGCCAGTCCCACGGCGTATGCGCCTCTTCATAGAGGTCATGCAGTTTGCGCCCGTCCCAGAGGCCGCCTTCGAGCACGAAGCCGGGGCCGTCATGGTCCAGCGTGATGGTGTCGGCGGTATAGGTCTGCAGCTTCAGCGCATCCGCGCCTGCGTCCGCGCAGGCGTCAATGATTTCGAGCGCGCGCGACAGATCCCCGCTGTGATTGGCCGACAGCTCGGCGACGATCACGGGCGGGCGGCTGAGATCTTCGATCTGGTCAAACACGGAAGAGGGGGCGGTCATGACAACGCTCCTGCCGGTTGCGAGGGCTTGTTTACTGTTATGATGAGTCTTGGTTCACTAAGAATGAAACCCGGGGGAGAACCGCATTCGATGACCACAAGCGCGCATAACGCCAAGCAGTGGGATGCGTTCTACGCCAGCTCCCAGACCCGCGTTCCCTATACGGACGCTGCAGTGTTCGCCCTGATTGCGCTTTCGAGAAACCCTGATGCGCGGGTGTTCGAATTCGGCTGCGGCAATGGCCAGAATCTGGGCTTTCTGCGCAGCGTGTTTCCCGAGGCGCGCCTTTATGGCTGCGATGTCTCTACCGAGGCGCTGATCGCGGGGCGGCGGCTATACCCGGATCTGGATCTGTTTGTCAGCGGCGACGCGCTGGGGCTGAAGCCGGTCTCGCTGGATGTGATCATCGAACGCGCCACGCTGCAGCACATCACCAAACCTCTGGCTGCGCGCTATGTGCAGGAGATGTTCGCGGCCCTGAAGCCGGGCGGCCGCGCTTTTTTTGAAGTCGCCAGCACGGATCACGGATACGCGGCGCGCGGCGACGGGTCGGACGACCCGGTGTTCGGGCATCGCGTGTTTTACGCGCTGGATGAGCTTAAAACCCTCTTCGCCGACTTCCGGATTGATCAGGTCTATGATCGCCGACGGGCGCTGGTCGAGGGCGCTGAGCGCAACAATGGCCGACCGGTCTATGACGAAGCGGCGTTTCAGCTCTATCTGACCAAGCCGGCCTAGAAATCAGGCCTTTACGCTTGCGGTTTCTTCGGCGAGCGCCTTGGCGACCTGCTTCATGATGGCGATCCAGTCCGCATAGCCTTTGCCGAAGAAGGAGCGCGTGGTGGTGAACCAGGGCGACCGCCCCGTCCCCATATGTGTCCAGATCCGGCCATGGGGGTGGATATACCAGATGTTTCCGCCCGCCGCCGCACCGAGCGAGGTGGTGGCGTTGGTCGGGCCGATCACCAGATCGCAAGCCTTGGCCAGAGCGGTCACCTGATCGAGATCGTTCTTCAGATCAATGCCGTCCAGCGTATGCACGTCGACGCCGAATTTGGACTTGGCGTAGGCGATGTCGTCGTCGGCGTCGCCATATTGCAGGTTCACGAAGGTCACGCCGGGCGTCTTCAGCACCGGCTTCCAGAGCTCAAACGCCGAGAAGTGCTTGGAGCGCTTGGAGTCCATCTTCAGCGATTTCCAGAGAATGCCGACCTTCAGCCCTTCGGGCAGCGCGGCCAGCTGCTCGCGCCAATGGGCGATATCCGCCTCAGGCGGCGACAGCACCGGAGCTTCAGGAAAATCGGTCACTTTGGTCCGGAAGGCGCAGGCCGGCTGGGCGAAGGGCGTCCAGTAGTCAAAGCTCAGCCCGTCTTCAAACCCGGTGACGCCGCGAAGATCCTTGCCTTCGCGCTTTATCGTCCGGTGTGAGCCCACGATGGCGTCCGGATAGGTGCGCTGCACCATTTCCACCAGGCGCTGCTCAACCGCGATGTAAAGCTGGCCATCCGGCCCGATGGCGTCGATCAGATCACGGCCCAGCTGCAGGAACAGGATTTCGTCGCCCAGCCCCTGTTCGCCAATCCATAGCACTTTCTTGCCGCGCAGCGCCTGGATATCGTCGCCATCCCAACGCGGCGCATCGATCAGGAAATGGGTGACGTTGGTGTATTCAGGATCAAGCCGGGTCTTGTACAGCGACCAGCCTTCCTCCAGCTCGCCCATCGCCAGCAAGGATTGCGACAGGCCGTGGGTCATGATGATGACGTCTTTGTGGGACGCGGCGGTCTTCAGCGCCTCGCGGAAATGATGCACCGCCTTTTCCGGCTCTCCCAGCAATTCATAGGCGAAGGCCGTGTTGTGGTGCGCGCGGGCGAAGTCCGGCTGCAGACGTAAGGCTTCGGCATAGAAGGTGAGGGCCTGATCGGGTTCGCCTTTTTCAAGCAAGGTCGTGCCCAGCGAGTTCCAGAAGTCTTTCTCTTCGGGATTGGCGTAAATGGCGGCGCGCAGGATCTCGACGGAATCGTCAAACTTCCCCTGATCGCGCAGCACGCCGGACAGGTTGATGACGCCAGCGGGATGATTGGGCGCCATTTGCAGGAAGAGGCGCAGGAATTTTTCTGCGCCGTCCATCATGTCCAGCTTCCACGCCAGCATGGCGAGGTTCAGATAGACTTCAGCGTTTTCCGGGTTGAAACGCCACGCGCGTTCGTAAAATTGCAGCGCCTTGGCCAGGCGACCCAATTTCTCAAGGCTGATCGCCAGAGCGTGATTTGCGAGGGCGCTTTCAGGCGCCAGATCCACCGCATCCAGACACAGCTTGGCGGCCTTGGCGGCGGCTTCGCGGTCATCCTCGACGATTTTCATGGCCCGTTTGAGCAGGCCGATCGCTTTGGGCGGCAGGTTTTCGTCTTTGGACTTCTTGGAGGCAAGCGCCCGCTGCACGTCCGAAGAGGCGGAGCTGTCGCGGCGAACCCGCACATTGCGAACGGCTTTTTCTTCACCAGCCGCCAGTTCCGCATCAAGATCGAGCAATTGGCTCATCGCGCATCATCCCTTGCAGTTTACCAAGCCAAGAATGGATGCTTCGATTAAGGTTCTGCTAATAATGCGAACCTGCGTCACAGAAACGGTTTCTTCACTCTAGCCTGCTTGAGTGCACGGAGTCGGATGCCGCCAGGCCGCGCCGACAATGAAGGGTCAGAAAGGTCATGCCGCTAAAGCTTTCTTTGAAGCCGGGTGAAAAGTTCGTTCTGAACGGAGCCGTGGTCGAAAATGGCGATCGCCGGGCGACTCTCGTCTTGCAAAACAAGGCGAGCGTTCTGCGTGAAAAAGACATCATGCACGAGCATGAGGTCGATACCCCGGCGAAGCGGATCTATTTCCCGGTCATGATGATGTACCTCTCATCAACCTCTCAGGACGGACTATATGACGAGTTCGTTCTCAGGATGACCGAGTTCATGAACGCTGTGGGCTCGTCAGACGTGCTTTCAGAGTGCGTTTCGGTCAGCCGCGAAGTGATGGCTGGCGAATTCTATAAGGCGTTGCTGCGTTGCAGAAAGCTGATCCAGTACGAAGCCAAGCTCCTGGCTGGATCTGACGAGGCTTAAAGAGGCTAAGCGTTCATGTCGTATCAGGCCTACAAGACTGCATCTTCGCGTACGGAAGACCCTCGCCAGACGGAATATCGTCTGATCGGCGAGGTCACGCGCGGATTGATGGAGGTCAAGGACGCGCCCAAGACCGAAATCCGCAAAAAGGCGGCTGCGCTGGACCGCAATCGCCGGGTCTGGTCCGCTTTTGCGGCCGATTGCGCCAGCGATCACAACAACCTGCCTGAATCCCTGCGCGCCGGCATCATCTCATTGTCGATCTTTGTGTCCAAAGAAACGAGTTCGGCGATGCGGGGTGAAACCGATCTGGAAACCCTGATCGACATCAACCGCATGATCATGCAGGGGCTCTCGCCCTCCTGACGCCGCCTGCGAGCGGCAAGATCGGCCCGCCCGGACATATTTGCCCGGCAGTGCTTGGCGCGCGCCATCAGGGCTTCGTGCTGCCTGATTCAACCTATTGAAAAACAAAGTGTTATTTATGCTGCCTGCGTGCGCGCAGCGGCATGGGGTTTGCTCTGCTTGAGGCGGGACAAAATGTCCTTCGGCCGAGAACAGGCCGCTCACTTCCAGAATGGAGGAACCCCACAATGAACGTTTCTGTGAACACCAACTCTGGAGCCATGATCGCGCTTCAGAATCTGAACAAAACCAACATGGACCTGCAGACCACGCAGAACCGTATCAACACCGGCCTGGAAGTCTCCAGCGCGAAGGACAATGGCGGCATCTACGCCATCGCCCAGCGCATGCGCTCCCAGGTTTCCGGTTTTGGGGTTGTTGGTCAGATTTTGGACCGGGGCGAGGCGACGCTTGACGTTGCGCTTGCTGCGGGTGAAGCGATTTCGGATCTGCTGATTGAGATGAATGAGAAGGCCTTGGCGGCGTCAGACGCGTCACTGGATACAGCAAGCCGCAGCGCCCTGAATGAAGATTTCAAGGCGTTGCGCGATCAGATTTCAACGATCGTGAGCAATGCTGAATTCAACGGCGTGAACCTGATTGACGGCTCGACCAACTCATTCGTGGCGCTGGCCAACCAGGACGGCTCGAACACGATTACTGTGAGCTCGGAAGACATGTCGCTTTCCGGTTCGATCGTGTCGCTTGCCGTGACTGCGTCCTTTGCGACGGGGACACAGGCCAGCAATATCGCCTCTCAGATCGGCACCTCGCTGGACGCCGTGAACTCTGCGCTTGCGCGCCTGGGCACGAAATCCAAAGCGCTGGAGATCCACTCCTCGTTTGTCACAAAACTTTCTGACGCTCTGGAAGTCGGTATCGGCAATCTGGTCGATGCGGATCTGGCCAAGGAGTCTGCATCCTTGCAGGCTTTGCAGGTCAAGCAACAGCTGGGCACTCAGGCGCTTTCGATCGCCAACCAGCAGCCGCAATCGATCCTGTCCTATTTCGGCTAGGGCGACGGATATGGGCCGGGGCCGTACATGCGGCCCCGGCCTTTTTCTTTGTCTGCGGTGCAGTTAAGGCGCGATTAACCAAATCGGGCTCCGGGGCGCAGCGGCCGCCCGGCAAAATGTGCCGCACCCGGCAATTCCTGCCGAGCCGCCCCGGCAATTGCTGCCGCGTCCGGGCTGTAGGGTAAACGGTTTTCACAAGAGCGAATTACAGAAAAACAAGGGCTTGCGACCTGTTTGGGAGGCAAAGGGTGAATCTGGCCTCAGCTTTGCTCCTAGAGGGGTGGACCAGAAGGTCTGGCGGGCAAAAGGCGCGTCACATCAAACGTAGAAACGTTAAAGGAGCCAAGAAATGGCGACGATCAATACCAATCCGGGCGCAATGATCGCCCTGCAGAACCTCAACAAGACCAACATGGACCTGCAGCAGGTCCAACAACGTATCAATACGGGTCTTGCTATCTCCTCCGCCAAGGACAATGGCGGCGTCTTTGCTATCGCTCAATCCATGCGTGCCGATGTGGCTGGCTATAACGCCGTGTCGCAATCGCTGGACCTTGCGCAATCGACTGTCGATGTCGCGCTGGCGGCTGGCGAAGCCATTTCAGATCTGATGATCGAAATGAAAGAGAAAGCGCTCGCGTCTACGGATGCGTCGCTGGATACGGCGTCTCGCAACGCCCTGAACGAGGATTTCACCGCACTGCGCGATCAGATCGGCACCATCGTGGCCAACGCCGAGTTCAACGGCACCAATCTGATTGGTAATGGCGCAGCGGACATCACGGCTTTGGCCAACTCTGACGGCTCCAACACCATCACCATCGGTGCTGAAGATCTGAGCCTGACGGGCGGCACGCTGTCGATCGGCGTCGGCTCATCCATCTCCACTGTCGCCGCCGCCAGCACCGCTGTGGCTGCGATTGAAGCGGGTCTGGACAATCTGAACTCCGCTCTGGCGCGCCTGGGCACCGGCTCCAAGTCGCTGGAAATCCACTCCACCTTCGTGACCAAGCTGTCTGATGCGCTTGAAAGAGGCATCGGCAACCTGGTCGACGCGGACCTGGCGAAAGAATCCGCCCGTCTCCAGTCGCTGCAGGTCAAGCAGCAGTTGGGCACCCAGGCGCTTTCGATCGCGAACTCCGCGCCGAGCTCGATCCTGAGTTACTTCCGGTAATTCACCCCAAGATTCGGCGAGGGCTTCATAGAAAATGGAGCCGTCGCCGGAGCCTTGGCGCGCAAAAAGCGCGTCTCAACCGTAGAAACGGAACTTGAAGGAGCCAAGAAATGGCGACGATCAATACCAACCCGGGCGCAATGATCGCCCTGCAGAACCTGAACCAGACCAACAAAGATCTGCAACAGGTTCAACAGCGCATCAACACTGGCCTGGCTGTCAGCTCGGCCAAGGACAATGGCGGCGTGTTCGCTATCGCCCAGTCGATGCGTGCCGACGTGGCGGGCTACAAGGCCGTCAATCAATCGCTGGACCTGGCGACGTCCACCACGGACGTGGCCCTGGCCGCCGGCGAGGCGATCTCTGATCTCCTGGTGGAGATGAAAGAGAAAGCCCTGGCCTCTGCCGATACGTCTCTGGACACGGCGTCCCGCAATGCCCTGAACGAAGACTTCACGGCGCTGCGCGACCAGATCGGCACCATTGTGGCCAACGCTGAGTTCAATGGCACCAATCTCATCGAGAACGGCGCCACCGCGATCTCGGCTCTGGCGAACGCTGATGGCTCCAACACCATCACCATTGCTGCAGAAGATCTGAGCCTGACCGGCACCACGATCACTTTGACCGCCGGTTCCCAGATCAACACCACGACGCTGGCCAATGCGGCCGTGTCCGCCATCGAGACCTCCTTGGACAATCTGAACTCCTCCCTGGCGCGCCTGGGTACGGGTTCGAAGTCCCTCGAGATCCACGGCACCTTCGTCAACAAGCTGTCTGATGCGCTCGAAAGAGGCATCGGCAACCTGGTCGACGCGGATCTGGCCAAAGAATCTGCTCGCCTGCAGTCCCTGCAGGTCAAGCAGCAGCTGGGTACTCAGGCGCTCTCGATCGCCAACTCGGCTCCGAGCTCGATCCTGGGTTACTTCCGGTAACTCTTAAAGTTTCGAAGGGGGCTCCATAGAAAATGGGGACCCCTTCGAAGAGTGATGCGCAAAAAGCGTGTCGTAACCGTAGAAACGGAAAATTTGAAGGAGCCAAGAAATGGCGACGATCAATACTAATCCTGGGGCGATGATCGCCCTGCAGAACCTGAACCAGACCAATAAAGATCTGCAGCAGGTTCAACAGCGCATCAACACTGGCCTGGCGATCAGCTCGGCCAAGGACAATGGCGGCGTGTTCGCCATCGCCCAGTCGATGCGTGCCGACGTGGCGGGCTACAACGCTGTGGGCACGTCCCTGGACCTGGCGCAATCGACCGTGGACGTGGCCCTGGCCGCGGGTGAAGCGATCTCTGATCTGCTGATCGAGATGAAGGAAAAAGCGCTGGCTGGCGCGGACACCTCGCTCGATACGGCGTCTCGTAACGCTCTGAACGAAGATTTCAAAGCGCTGCGCGACCAGATCGGCACCATTGTCGATAACGCCGAGTTCAACGGCACCAACCTGATCAACGGCACCCAGACCGGCGGCATCTCGGCTCTGGCCAATGCTGACGGCTCCAACACCCTGGATATCGGTCAGGAAGTGATGTCGCTGGGCGGCACCAATGTCACTGTGGCGGCGACGGCGTCGTTCACCACGGCGGCTGCGGCGTCCGGCCTGGTGGCCACCATCGAAACTTCGCTGGACAACCTCAACACGGCTCTGGCCAAGTTGGGCACCGGTTCGAAGTCTCTGGAAGTTCACAAAAGCTTTGTGGGCAAACTGTCTGACGCTCTTGAAAAAGGCATCGGCAATCTGGTCGACGCGGATCTCGCGAAAGAATCCGCCCGTCTCCAGTCGCTGCAGGTCAAGCAGCAGCTGGGTACGCAGGCGCTTTCGATCGCAAACTCTGCGCCGAGCTCGATCCTGGGTTACTTCCGGTAATCCATAGCGGAATTGGCCGGGGCGTTACGTGGGGTTCCTCCCCGGCCAGTTTTCCCAGATGACCATGACTGACGGAGCAAGGGAGAAAGTAGGAGGCGCCGACGCCGCCAAAGCGTCGACGAAAAGGATATGAACATCGGCAACATCATACCGGTTACAAACGCCCAGGGCGTCGCCCCGGAGCCCGATCAATCCGAGAAAGCCGTCGCCGGCATGGCGAAACGCGGTCAAATCGGCGGTGAAGAAACCGACAAGTCCGTCGCTGAAAAAGGCGCGGCCGTCGTGCAGAAATCCGCTGACCTTGAGCGTATCGAGGCCATGCGTGAGCGCGTCAACGCCAGTTTGCGGACCCGGCTTCAGATTGATCGCGAAGAAGAGAGCGGTCAGTTCATCTACAAGCTTTTCGATCCGGAAACCGGTGAAGTCATGCGTCAATGGCCGCCGGAAAAGTACATGGATCTGGTCGCGTTTCTGAAAGATCAGCAGGGCGGCGTCGTTGACGAGCGTGTTTGACCTCTCGGCAGATTTGACCGCTTGCAGCGGCAATAATTAACCACGTCCAGAGGTCTGCGGGCCCTGGCGAACTTTGCCGTTTTTGTACAAATACATGTTTTAAATCATTTTTCGGCGATCTGGCCTGATTGGCCCGCTGATTGCTCCTGATACTGCTGAGCGGCCGTCGAATGCGGCGCAGTTATGCAATCGGGAGAAGACCAATGGCGCTCAGCGTCCATACCAACACCTCAGCGATGATCGCGCTGCAAAACCTCAACAAGACCAATGAGGACATTCAGGGCGTCCAGAGCCGGATCAACACCGGCCTGCGTGTGACAGGGGCGAAGGATAACTCCTCCGTCTATGCGGTGGCGCAAGGCATGCGGTCCGACATTGGCGCACTGGGCTCCGTCAAATCCTCGCTCGACCGCGCCGTCTCCATCGGCGATGTGGCGATTGCGGCCGGCGAGTCCATCTCTGACCTGCTGATCCAGATGCGCGAGAAAGCCACAGCCGCGCTTGATCCTTCCATCGACACCTTCTCGCGTCAGGCCTATGACAGCGACTACAAAGAGTTGCTGGATCAGGTGAAAGTCATCCTGACCAACGCAGAGTTTGACGGCGCGAACCTGTTGAACGGCTCGCTGACGAACGGCATCGCCTTCCTGGCGGATGCGGACGCGACGCGCTCCGTCACGCTGGAAGGGCAGAACCTGTCTGTTTCCGGCTCGATCATCACCCTGACAAACAATTCCAGCCTTGGCACCGTGACCCTGGCCGGCAATGTGGTCAGCGCCATCCAGGCGAGCCTCGACAACGTCAACCAGGCTCTGGCCAATCTGGGGTCTGACCTCAAGAAGATGGAAGCGCACCGGACTTTTGTCGGCAAACTCGAAGACAGTCTGACCGAAGGCGTGGGCAATCTTGTGGACGCGGATCTGGCTAAGGAATCTGCGCGCTTGCAGGCCTTGCAGGTGAAACAGCAACTCGGGGTGCAGGCGCTTTCGATCGCCAACTCTGAACCTCAGATCATTCTGAACCTCTTCAACGGCTAACCCCGTTCCGACATCACCACCACGGCGAACCGTCCGACTTCTCCCGATGTCGGGCGGTTTGTTGTTTTCAGCGGGGCGCGGACTCAGCACAGTGTCGGGTAAACTCAGGGAGCGGATGCATGAGCGACGGGTTTTTGCCATATGGTCGGCAATGGATCGACGATGACGACATCGCTGCGGTCACCGCTTGTCTGACCTCTGACTTCCTGACCACCGGCCCAAGGGTCGACGCCTTTGAGGCGGCGTTCGCGCAGGCCGTCTCGGCGCCCCATGCGCTCAGCTGCCATTCGGCGACGGCGGGGCTGCATCTCGCCTATGACGCCCTGGGGCTGGGGCCGGGCGATTGCGCCATCGTTCCGGCGCTGACTTTTGTCGCGACCGCCAACGCCGCCCGGTATTGCGGCGCGGATGTGGTGATTGCGGATGTGGACCCCGAGACAGGCCTGATGTCGCCTGAGACCCTGGCCGAGGCGCTGCAGCGGTCCCAGGGGCGGGCGCGCCTGATCGCGCCGGTCCATCTGGCGGGCGTTGCCTGCGACATGCCCGCGCTCAGCGCACTGGCGCACGATCATGGCCTGTCAGTCGTTGAGGACGCGTCTCACGCTGTGGGCAGTCTGGATGAGACAGGCGCGCCTGTTGGGGCGTGCCCGTATTCGGATGCTGCGGTCTTCTCGTTTCATCCGGTCAAGACGCTGGCGTGCGGGGAAGGGGGCATGGTCACCACGCAAAACCCTGAGATCGCCGACCGGGTCGCCCATGCGCGGTCTCATGGCGTTGTGCGTGAGCCGGACCGGTTTGAACGCGCGGAGGGGGCGACAGAACCCTGGTGGTATGAAATGCAGGCGTTGGGCTGGAATTACCGCATGCCCGACATCAACGCGGCGCTGGGATTGTCCCAGCTCAACAAGCTCTCGCGTTTTGCGCAGCGCCGTCGTCTGTTGGCGTCCGTTTATGATGCGGCCCTGTCAGAGTTGGCGCCGCTGGTGCAGTCGCCGGCAGGGCGCGCAGGCGTCGATCCCTGCCGCCATCTGTATAATGTACGGATTGATTTTTGCGCTGCGGGCCAGAGTCGCGCCGATGTCATGACGGCCCTGAAAGATCAGGGGATCGGAACGCAGGTTCACTACATCCCGGTTCATCATCACCCGTATTATAAAGCGTTGTATGGCGAGCAGACCTTGCCGGGCGCCGAGCGTCACTATGCGCGCACGCTGTCCTTGCCGCTCTATCCGGCGATGTCTGATGATGATCCGGCGCGCGTGGTTTCAGCCTTGAAAGCGGTTTTGGGGCTCTAGGCGGGCCGTTTTTCCATCAACGCCCAGGTCGGGTTGTCCAGATTGCTGGTGCGCTTCCAGCTGAACCCGTCCGCCACCACTTCCAGACCCTTGAAGCGATCCAGGAAGAAGCCGGCGAAGTCGCGCTTCCACAAATGGTCGGTCATGCCGCGATAGACGAGCTCGACCGGGTCGGGATTGAAGTATTCCGAGACCAGGATGAAGCGCTTGGAGACGCGATACATCTCGTCGGCCACCTGGCCGAGATTGTCGGGGTGGACGTGGATCAGAACGCCGTTGGTGAACACCAGATCCATGCTTGAATCGTCAAAGGGCAAATCCTCGCCCCGGCCCGCACGGATATGACTCTCAGGCAGCACGCCATCCTTGATCAGGGTTTCGCGCGCGCTGTCATTGGGCTCCACCGCGAACAATTCAGCATCGCTGAGGCGTTGAAGCGCGCGCTGGTTCAGGCCCAGATTGCAGCCAACCTCGCAAATGGTCTGGGGCTCGCGCGTCCCGAAGGCGTCCAGCCAGCGCGACCACAGACGGGTGCGGGCGCGGATGCGGAACTCTTCGGGGCTGCAGCGCTGGGTGTATTCGTCGCCGAACTCGCCCGACCAGGTGTTCACGGGATCATGGGTCATGGATCAGGCCTTCAGGGCAAGTTTTTCATTGAGAATGTTCTGGAGCGTGCGGGCATCCAGACGTTCGGGATTGGAGTCAGACTGATACTCAAACCCTTCTGGGACCGGTACGGCGCCGTCGGCGAACCATTCCGCGCGCAGCCGTTCGGAACTGTGCGGCAAGATCACATAGCGATCCTCCAGCTCCACCGTGGAGCGAGAATCATCCTCGGGCACCATGACTTCGTGCAATTTCTCGCCGGGGCGGATACCCACCATCTTGTGGGGCAGGTTAGGCGCGATCGAGCGCGCCAGATCCACCGTGCTCATGGACGGAATCTTCGGCACGAAGACTTCGCCGCCCTTGGCCATTTCCAGCGCGGACAAGACGAAATTCACGCCCTGTTCCAGGGTGATCCAGAACCGGGTCATGCGCGGATCGGTGATGGGCAGATGGTCCGCGCCCTCAGCGACAAGCTTCTTGAAGAACGGCACGACCGAGCCGCGCGAGCCGACCACATTGCCATACCGCACGACCGAGAAGGTCGGCCCGTCCTCGCCGCCCATATGCTGGGCGGCGGTGAAGATCTTGTCGGACGCCAGCTTGGAGGCGCCATACAGATTGATCGGGCTGGCGGCCTTGTCCGTCGACAGGGCGCACACATGCTGCACCCCGCGCTTGATGGCCGCGCGCACCACATTTTCCGCGCCGAACACATTGGTGCGCATGCATTCAAACGGATTGTATTCCGCAATCGGCACATGCTTGAGCGCGGCGGCGTGGACCACCACGTCGACCCCGCGCATCGCCATGTCCAGTCGGCCCTCATCGCGCACATCGCCGATGAAGTAGCGCATGAAGCGGTGCTCTTCCGGGCTGAAGCGCTGCGCCATCTCGTACTGTTTGAGTTCGTCGCGCGAGAACACGATCAGCTTTTTGGGCTTGTATTCGTTGATCACGGTCTGGACGAAATGATGGCCAAACGACCCCGTTCCGCCGGTGATCAGGATGGTCTTGCCATTCAGATCAATCCGCGGGCTACGAAAATCTCGCCCCAGAAACAGGCGGTTGACATCATCGTCCGCGGTTTTCGAGGTCTTTGGGGGCTGGCTCATCTAGATGACTTTCCATGGGTCATGGACACATTCTTGACGCCACGATCCGCGGTGTCGGTTAACGGCCCGTTAGGCGCGGTAAATCCATACTCGGATTCGAAGAGGGCGACAGCTTTCCAGCCTCGGGGGACATGATGGGCGCGACTGTGATCGTTCAGGCCGGCAGCGGACCCAGCGCCCTTGCGGATCGCGAGCTTGTCTATCTCGGTGATCGGTCCGCCCTGGCGTGCGGGCTTGAGCGCGCCCGCCACATCCCGGGCGTTGATATGGTGGTCTGCGCCGTCCCCGATGATCGTGACCATGATCTGATCGCTGAAGAGGCGTGCGATTGCGCCGTCATGGTGGTGCGCGGACCTGCCGCGGATCCCTTGGGGCTTGTGGCGCAGGCGGCGCGCGAGGCTGGCGCATCCATCGTGGTGCGGCTCACCAGCCAGTGCCCGGTGATTGACCCTGTCATTGCTGGCGGCGTGTTGGCCTTGTTGACGGATGCGCGCGCCGATTACGCGTCCAACACCATGCCGGCGCGCTTCCCGCACGGGCTGGATTGCGAGGCCTTTTCCGCCCTGTTGCTCGACGAAGCGGATCGCAAGGCGGACACGCTGGCCGAGCGGCGCTCGGTGACGGGCTGGATGCGACGCAATCCCGATCTCACCCGCGCCAATCTGACGGGCCCCGGCGGCGGGCTGGAGCATTTGCGCTGGATGCTGGAGACGCCCGAGGACGCCGCTTTTCTGCAGGCGATGTTTGCAGAGCTGGGCGACAAAGCCCTGACGGCGACCGCGGCCGAGATGGCGGCGTTATGCTTGCGGCGCCCTGATCTGAGTGAGCTGAACGCCGACCGTGTCGATTATGCCCGACTGGTTTCGCCAGAGCGCGCCAGCGTTGAAACGCGGCCCATGCGGTTTCCCTTCGCCGCTTGAAAGCTTGGCGGTTCGTTCACCTTAAATCCTAACGGTTTGTTTGCAGGTCGAGCGCTAGTCTGCGAGTCGATGCAAAAGGTGTATCGAGCTTTAAGGGTTCGGGCCGAAGGCCATGGTCATTTCGTCCAATCTTCTCAGCGCCTGGTATGGCGCGCAGAATGCAACGGCGCTGTCACGCACGACAGCGTTCTCCCAGTCTGCGTCCAATGCCCAAAATCCCAACCGGTCTTCCTCCAGTGATGTTCTGCCGCCCTGGGATGCGCGCGGCGAGATCGAAGCGCTCGACGTTCTCAAGCGCAGCGCGCTGGCGGACGGCGTCTTCTTTGACAAGAAGCTCGGTGATTTCGCCAGCCTGGATGTGGGCGAGGACGAGAAACAGCTTTTCGCCATGTATCAGGGGCTGCGCCGCTTGCAGGCTCTGGGTTCGGAAGCCGCTGAAAAGGGCACGCTGGACAGCCGTCGCGATTTTCTCGACCGTCGTTTTCAGGAAGGCCTGAACCAGCTCAACAGTTTCTTCGGCGATCTCTCCCTTGAAGGGGTGACGGTGCTGAAAGGCGAGGAATTGTCCAAGGCGGAAAGCAGCCTGGCGATCTCCCGCGGCATCTCTGAATATGTGACGCCCATCGTTCACTCTGGCGCTTTTGATGCTGAAGTGGACGGGTTTCAGGGTGATGTCTCCTTCACCATCAGCGTGAAGAAGTCCGGCGCGACCACGCCTGTGGCCATTGATCTGGCCAATATGGGCGCGACCCCGCGCACGCTCGACAATGTCGCCGCTTTCATCAACACCGAGCTTGAAAACGCTGGCATGCTCAGCCGGATCGAGCGGGTGAAGATCGGCGAGGAAGACGAGAACGGGATCATTCCCGGCGATAATTTCGGATTCAAGATCAAGGGTATTCTGACCGAGACCCTGAGCTTTGCGCCTGCGACCGGCAATCCGGCGGTCTATATGGCCGGCGTGTCTGGCGATACCGAGGGTGCGGGCGGCCAGCTGACGAAATATGTCGATATCGCCAATGGCGGCGACGCCGCGTTCATGCGTCGCATCGACGCGGATGGCAGCGTGACCACGTCTGATGTGGCCGTGCCGGGCGGGGAAGAGGGTGAAACCGAAACCCGCACCAAAACGGACTCCAATCCGCTGCGCATTCTGGATTCCGTGCAAGGTGCGGATGGCGGCCTCTATGTGGTCGGCTACGCTGAAAACGGTTTGGCCGGGCAGTCGATCAAGGGCGAGCAGGATCTGATCCTGATGCGCTATGACACGACCGGCAAACAGGTCTGGGCGCGCACACTGGGCGCGGGCGGCACGGCGGAAGGCGCTTCTATCGCGCTGGACGCCAACGGCAATGTCGTGGTGGCGGGCTCTGTCGAGGGCGCTTTGGGCGACACGACCGAGTTGGGCGGCACGGATTCCCTGGTCTCCAAATTCTCCGCCGACGGCGTCGAGCAATGGACCAAGCGCTTTGGCAGCAATAAGGATGATGAAGCGACCGCAGTGAGCGTCGGCGCGGACGGCACGATCTATGTGGCCGGTCAGACCAGCGCGCCGGTGGGCGGCGTGGTCAATGCGGGCAAGACGGACGGGTATTTGCGCGCGCTCGATGAAAACGGCGCGATCCTGTATACGCGCGCCGCAGGCGCCAGCGCTGAGAATGACACCGCCAAATCCATCGCCCAAGCGGCGGATGGCGGGCTGATCGTGGCCAGCGAAGTGAACGGCAGCGCTGTGCTGACCAAATACGCAGCGGGTGATGACGGAACCGGCGCGCCGGTCTGGACGCTTGATCTCGGTGATCTGGACGGTGGCCGTATCGGCGAGATCACGGTGGCTGATGACGGGGCGATCTATCTGGCGGGCGCTGCGGGCGCAGCCTTCTCGCCCAGTGCGCCGATCGAGGCGAACGCCGGCGGCCGTGACGCCGTGCTGGTCAAAATCTCTGACGGTCCGACCGCCAGCGTCGATTTCACCACCTTCCTGGGCTCTGCGGAGGACAATTCCGCAACCTCTGTGACGGTCAGCAATGGCGTGGCCTACATAGCGGGCAAGACCTCTGGCGCGCTGCCGGGGCAGACCCAGAACGGCGCCCGCAACGCCTTTGTCGCGGGTCTGGACACGACCAGCGGCGCGGTCACTTTCACCCAGCAATTGTCTGGCCGGGGCGGCCTGGCGGAAGCCAATGCGGTGGTGGTCGATCCTACGGGCGATAATGCGCTCGACAAGCTCGGCTTCCCCACCGGCGAAGTGCGCTATGCGGACAGCCGCGTGATCACCGCGCGCTCGAGCGTGCGCGAAGGCGACCATTTCTTCATCTCCGTGGATGGCGGCCGGAAAAAGAAAATCACCATTGATGATGACGAGACCATGCGGTCTCTGACCTTCAAGCTGAACGCTGTGCTGGTGCTGGACGGCAATTCGGACGTGCGCCGCTCCGCCAATGGCGACATGTTGCGCATCAAGCCCAAGGAAGGCGTGAAGATCGAGCTGTTCGCCGGGGATGACGGTCGTGACGCGCTGAATGGATTGGGTCTGCCCGAGGGCGCGATCATCGGCAAGGCGTCGCTTCTGGACAAGGACAGCACGTCTGACGCGCCCGAGATTTTTGCGCTGGAACTGCCCACCTCCCTGTCGATCACAGACAAGGACAGCGCCGCGAAAGCTCTGGAAGCCTTGTCCAAGGCGCAATCGGTGATCCAGCGCGCTTACCGCGACCTGACCACGGATCCGGCGCTGAAAGCGCTTCTGGACGGCCCGCAGGCGGGCAAGCGTGGCGGCACGGTTCCGTCTTATCTGACGGCCCAGGTGTCTAACTATCAAGCGGGCCTGGATCGCCTTGTGAATGGCGGCGGCGGCAGTACGCTGGGCCTGTTCTAGATTCTAAGGTCTTGTGGTCCCGACATACAAAAAACCCCGGAGCGCGGCTCCGGGGTTTTTTCTGGCATGACCTTCAGATCAGACCGTCTGGTTGTAGGCGAGGGCGGAGACGCTGCCTGATTTGACGCCGGGGCCGTAGCCGACTTGAGTCTGCTGCTGGCGCGCAGCTTCATCTGCGATGGCTTTGACCAGGCCTTCAGTCAGCACTTTCAGCGCTTCAACCGCAGCGCCATTGCGCGCCAGGGCGTCTTCGAAGGCCCGGGTTGAGATCTTCAGTTTGGCCTTTAGCTCGGGATCAACGCCGCTCAAGCGCGAGCGGTCCTTGCTCGCCAGCTTGGTTTCCGTGCGATAGAGCGTTGCGAGCTTGGTCTTCTCGGCCTGAAACTCGACCGCCTTGTGAGGCATGTGAGCGTCAAACAGCTCGGTTTCCTGATCGAGCAGTTCCGTCAGCCGACCGGTCAGCTGGATCAGCGCCTGGGCGCGTTCGGTCGGGTTTGCAGCCGCCAGTTCAGTCATCACGCGCCTCCTTGTTCTTGCATGGCCAGCATTTCGCGCATGACGGAATCGGCCAGACCGATGCCGCCCGCCTTGGCCATCACCTTGGCGTATTCTTCATTGAGCATGGATTTGAAGGCGTTCTCGCCCGGACCGCCGCCAAAGCTCGACTCGGTGGTCTCGCCCAGCATCTGCTCCATCATCTGGGACAGGAAGACCGCTTCGAAGTCTTCCGCCGTCTTGCGGATCTGGTCTGGCGTCTGGCCGGCGGTCGAACGGGATGTGGACGCAGGGCCGCGCGCTGCGAGCAGCGCGTTCTGCATCTGGGCGTCAAGCAATCCGTCCATTACAGCACCTCGATTTCAGCTTGCAGCGCGCCGGCCGCCTTGATGCTTTGCAGGATGGTGATCATGTCGCGCGGGCTGACGCCCAGGGCGTTCAGACCATCCACGAGCTCGCGCAGGCTGACCGTGCCGTTGAGCACGCCCATTTCGCGCAATTCCTCTTCCACGCTGACATTGGTGCGCGGGACTTCCACCGTTTCACCACCATCCGCGAACGGCAGAGCCTGGCTGACTTGCGGGCTCTCGGTGACGGTGATGGTCAGTCCGCCTTGCGCGATAGCGACGGTGGAGACGCGCACATCTTCACCCATCACGATGGTGCCGGTGGATTCGTCGATCACCACGCGGGCGCGCATATCGGTTTCGACGCGTAATTGTTCGACTTCGGCGATCAGGGCGACCATGTCGCCTTCAAAATAAAGCGGCCGGGTCAGGGAAACGGTGGAGGGGTTCTGCGCGGCGGCGGCTTCAGCGCCCAGAAACGCGTTGATGGTCTGGGCCATGCGGCGCGCGGTGGTGAAATCGGGATTGCGCAGCGCCAGGCGGATTTGCGCCTGACCGGCCAGGTCCCAGTCCAGTTCACGCTCGATGACGCCGCCATTGGCGATCCGTCCATTGGTCGGCACGCCGCGGGTGATCGAGGCCCCGTCGCCTTCAGCGGCGAACCCGCCCACAGCCAGCGAACCTTGCGCCACGGCGTAGACATCGCCATTGGCGGCCATCAGCGGGGTGGCGATCAGCACGCCGCCCTGAAGGCTGTCTGAATCGCCCAGTGCGGACACCGTGACGTCGACGCGCGAGCCTTGCATGGAGAAGGGCGGCAGCTCGGCGGTGACGATCACCGCAGCCACATTGCCGGTACGCAGATCGGCTTCACGCACATTGATGTTGAAGCGTTCCAGCATGGAGTTGAGGGCCTGCCGGGTGAACACCGCATTGCGCAGCGTATCGCCGGTGCCGTCCAGACCCACCACCAGGCCGTAGCCCACCAGCTGGTTGTCGCGAACGCCTTCCACATCCGCGATGTCCTTGATTCGCGGATTGGCCTCGGCCAGCGGCGCTGCGAGGCAAAAAAGCGTGAGGCAAGCGATTAACAGGCGGGTCATACTGGCGGAGTTCTCCGACGGATCAGGTTTCTACACCTGTCTCATTGCGAGAAACATGCCAGTTTGACGGGGTCTAAATAACTGAAATATATGAGCGGCATCTGGGAAAACCTTGCCGGGGCCGCTTTATTGCAAGGACCGAAGGCAAATCCTGCCGAGTGAGCGCTTTAAGCACTCATTAAGTTTGATTAAGCACAGTTGTCGCATGCTTTGAGAGGACTCGAAGGGCATCATGAAGGTCAATTCATCCCGGCCCGTACAAGGGGCGTCTGGCGCCAAGCGCAAAGGTGAAGCGTCAAAAGCTTCAGGTTTTTCGCCCGAGGGCGCTGCGTCATCAAACGTGTCAGTCTCCGCGTCAGCGCTGAGCGGTGCGTCTGCGATTGGATCTGTTGACGCCTTGCTGGCGCTCCAGGGGGCGGGCGACGCCCTGACCGCCAAGCGCCAGGCGACCGAGCGGGCCTTCTCACTTCTTGACATCCTCGACGATCTGAAACTGGCGCTTCTGGATGGCGTCCTGCCGCGAGATACGCTGGTCAAGCTCATGGAGACGCTGCAAACCCGACGCGACGCCACCCATGATCCGCGTCTGGAAGCTGCGCTGGATGAGGTGGAAATTCGCGCCGCCGTCGAATTGGCCAAGTTAAGCGCCTGATCACATTGCCTGAGGGGGCGATGCGACCGTCACATCATCATCATCGTCCTGTTGAATTTGCTCTGTAACCGTATGAGCAGATTGACTTGAACTTGACGGTCGATATTCTCCGCCGCGCTCAGGCCGGCGGGGGCTGCATACGGAGACGGTCTCATGAGTGTTATGGATTCAAGCATCGAGCTGCCGACGGGGTACCGTCCCAGCGAGTCCGAACCCTTCATGAATGAACGCCAGAAAGAATATTTCCGGCGGAAGTTGTTGGCTTGGAAGGATGAAATCCTTCGTGAGAGTCGTTCAACTCTATCTAATCTTCAAGAAGATATCGGCGCGCTGCCGGATATTGCAGATCGGGCGTCGACGGAAACCGACCGTGCGCTGGAGCTGCGGGCGCGAGATCGCCAACGCAAGCTGATCTCCAAGATAGAAGCTGCGATTCGCCGGATCGAAGAAGACGAGTACGGATATTGCGAGGAAACGGGCGAGCCGATCTCTCTGGCGCGTCTGGATGCACGTCCGGTGGCGACGCTCAGCCTGGAAGCCCAGGAACGCCATGAGCGCTCCGAGCGCGTGCACCGCGATAATTAACGGCGTCAGCGTCAGGTCTAGACCTGACGCGACCAGCTTTCATTGCTTTTGAGAAACGCGAGCGCTTCTTCAGCGTTGGAGAAAGCTTGCGCGTTTATTCCCGCTGCGTTGAGCATTTTTGTCGTTCGCGCAGAGATTACAAGCGTTCGCGGATTGTAGACGTAAGCGAGTTTGACGCGCCGTGGGAAATGCCGGATGGCGTACTCTACGCGCTGATTGAATTCCGTCAGCGTGTAGCTGATCTGTGACTGGCTATGATCAAACAGAACGCCAGTCCACTGAGGTTCTGCATCGAGTCGCTGGCAGATCGCGACCAAACCGGGTTCCGTTTCGGCGTTTGTCTCCAAACCGATGATATTATACCGCAGCACACCGATTTCTGGCAGCTCGATGCGTTCAAGTGAGTACGTTCTCATTCCGGGAGAGGCCTGTAGGCAGCGAAAAGCGCTCTACACTATGTCCCAATCAGTGCTTCGGCTTTCTTAATCGAATGAGAGGGTGTGATTGGAACTGTGAGTCACTCACCCTTCTCATTCGCCGCAAACAACAGGGCCTCGTCAAAGTCTCCGAACGCCCGCGTGACAAACCCCGCAGATTTCATCAGGCGCGTGATGTAGGCCGCGTGCATGAGGTTGCTTTCATCATAGACATAGGCGACCCGGACATGCGCCGGGAGGGCCTCGCTCAGGGCTTCCGCGACCTTGGTGAACTGGCCCACCGTGTGATCGAAGCGGCAGCCCTGATAATTCATGATCAGGCCCGAATAGCCGGTTTCACGCACGCGTTGGCCAAGCTTCGGCGCATTGGCGAGGCTCTGCGCGGCTGTGTTCACGCCCGTCATGTGAATGCTGAGAACGCGGCCGTCTGCATGTTCGGTCCGCGTGAACGTCATGGTCATGCGCTTGCCCTAGAACGGCCAGAGGAGATTATAAAGCTCCTGACCCACGGGCGGGCGCTGCATTTCGGTGATATGGCCGCGACCGCCATAGGAGATGCGCGCTTCGGCGATCTGTTCATGATCGATCGTATTGTCCGCCGCGATGTCCTGAGGGCGGACAATGCCGGAAATCAGCAGCTCGCGCACTTCGTTGTTGATGCGCACTTCCTGACGGCCATGGATCACCAGATTGCCGTTCCACAACACGTCCACCACGATCGCGGCGGCGGTCATCGAAATGCTTTCAGAGCGATTGATGTTGCCTGCGCCCTGGGTGGATGAGGCGGACCCGAAGCTGGCGAGGCTGGCGGGATTGACCGCGTCATTGAAGAACTGGTTGAGCGCGGCTTCCCCGCCAAAGAAGTTGGTCAGGTTTGAGTCTTCAGACGTGGTGCGCGAGCGCGTGGTCTGATTAGAGACGGTCGCGCTGTCGGCGATGTCGATGCTCACCGTCAGGATATCGCCCACATGCGCGGCGCGCGGATCGCCGAAGAAGGTGGTGGAGTTGGTTGAGCGCCATAGCGAGTTGGGATTGGCGGACTGGGCCCGCGCCTCGGCGATGGCGCGGGCGCGGGCCAGTCGCGCCGCTTCCGCCTGACCCGCCGTCGGGCCGTTGGCGCCCGCCTGGCCGGTCAGCGCTGCAGCGTTATTGATATCGTTCATGGGCGGGGTTTGCCCCACATAAGACAAGCGGTCTGTGGTCGCGCAGGCGGTCAGAGACAGGGCGCCCAGAATAACGGCGCTACACATCAAAAAGCGTTTGGACATCATGGCTCAGGACTCGCTGGGGCGTGCGGCGCTGCGGCCGCCAAGGACACTGGCGCGGCCAGGGGCTTCCACCCAGGCTTCGACCGTGCGGTTTGATTGCAGGTTCAGAAAACGGATGAACTGGCCTTCGCCGCCGTTTTCCAGGGCGCGGGCCTGGGCGCTCAGCATCAGCGGCCCGACCTGATAGACCAGGGACACCAGCTCGCCGCGCGCCACCAGAATGGGCGGCTCCACGTCAAAACTGCGCAAGGGGCGCTCAGGGCTGAGGGCGCGCTTGGCGGACATACCGACAAGATCGGCTTCAGCCAGCAGGATTTCACCGCGCACCTGACTTTCAGGCAGGCGGACCCAGTCCACATCTGCGGCGGTGATGGTCTCGCCGCGCGCAATGGTGCGGTTGAGCACCGGCACATTGGTCACCCGTTGCGCCCGACCCGCCACGGTGAGAGGCTCGCCGCCCGGATACGCCGCGATCTGGGCGCGGAACAGGTTTGAGCTGGCGTCATGATCAAAGCTGATCAGTTCCGGCCCGCCCAGCGCGTCAGCCGGCGCGAACAGATCCTGGCGCATATTGGAGAGGTTGACCGCATAGGCGTGGCCCGTCTCCACATAGAGCGCTTCCTGAACCAGATCGGAAATATCGGACGCGCTGACCGTGCGGGCTTCACGCTCGACGGTGACGCGCAAAACGCCGCCGGCGTTCGCCCAGTGGAAACCCTCGCGCGCCGCTGCGTTACGGACAAAGTCGGGGTCCAGCGAAATCGCTCGTCCCGGCGCCGGGGCGCGAGCGAGCTGGACATCGCCCGCCTCGCCTGTGATGTCGAACAGGTCGGACAGGGTGATGACGGCGTCGGCGCTGACCAGGCGCTCCTTGAGCACCACGGACGTGCTGACCTCCTGCGCCGCCGCTGCGCCCGTCGAGAGCGCCAGAATAAGAGTGAGGGTGCGAAGCATGGCTTAGCCTTTCCTCAGCGCAGATTGGAGGAGGTTGCGAGCATCTCGTCCGCGGCCGTGATGACCCGGGCGTTCATCTCATAGGCGCGCTGGGCCTGGATGAGAGACGTGATCTCGGTGACGGCGTCCACATTGGACACTTCCACAAAGCCCTGGCGCACCTGACCGAAACCGGGATCGGTTGGAGCGCCGAGATTGGGCGCGCCAGACGCGGCGCTTTCCAGCAGCAGATTGTCGCCGATCTGCTCAAGGCCGGCTTCATTGGGGAAGGTCGCAAGCTCAAGCTGACCCACCACTTGCGGGGCGGGCTGGCCGTTCAGAAGGATCTGCACCTGGCCTTGGGTGTTGATCACCACCTGTCGTGCCTCGGCGGGGACCACGATGCCCGGCATGACCGAGTAACCGTCCGCAGTGACGATCTCGCCGTTGGGGCTCAGGGAGAAATTGCCGGCGCGGGTGTAGGCGTCATTGCCGTCAGGCATCTGGACGCGAAAATAACCGGATCCGGAGATCGCGACATCATAGCTGTTTCCGGTTTCACTCAGGCCGCCTTGTTCGGCGATGCGATAGACCGACCCTGCGTTGACGCCCAGGCCCACCTGAACGCCCGTCGGCACGATGGTGCCGGCGTCCGAGGAGTTGGCGCCGGGCTGTGAGACGGTCTGGTAGAGCAGGTCTTCGAACTCGGCGCGCTGACGCTTGAACGCGATCGTGTTCATGTTGGCCAGGTTGTGAGAGATCACCTCGACGGCCAGTGACTGGGCTTCCATCCCGGTGGCGGCGGTGGACAATGCGCGCATGACTGCGGCCTCCTTCAGAATAGAGCGTTATGGGCGACCAAGGCGGTCAATGGCCTTGCGGCTGAGTTCGTCGGTGTCTTTGATCATGCGGGTGACCGACGCATAGGCGCGGCTCACTTCCATCATGGTGGTGATTTCAAGCATGGGCCGCACGTTCGAGCTTTCCAGGAACCCCTGCTTGATCTGCGGCAGCTCCTCGATCACGCGCTCGGCGTCTTCAGGCGCGGCGTAGCGATTGTCGCCGGTCTTGGTCAGCAGGCCCGGATCGGCGAACTGGGCGACGCCCACTTGCGCGATGATCTGACCGTTTTGAGTAATCTCGCCCGTCTCGCCGATAACGATCTGGCCGGCGGTCGGGTCCAGCACGATCGGTGCGCCGCCGGCGTCCAGCACTTGCGCGCCGTCGCTGGCGACCAGCTCGCCCAGAGGATTCAGGGTGAAAGCGCCGTCACGGGTGAAGCGCTCGACGCCGTCCATCTCCACCATGAAGAAGCCGTCGCCCTGCAAGGCCAGATCCAGCGGGCGACCCGTATTGGTGAGCGAGCCCTGAGAGAAATCCCGGCCCATCGCCCATTCATCGACGAACTGGGCGCGGTTGGGGCCGTCTTGATGGCGGGCGCGATACGAGGTGTCGGGCTCGAGCATCATGCGCTCGGCCTTGAAGCCCTGGGTGTTGGCGTTGGCGATATTGTTGGCGACCACATCCATCTGCCGACGCAAGGTCAGCTGGCGGGTCAGTCCGATCAGCATGGTGTTGTCCATCGCCAGGCGTCCTTCTGAAGGCGGTTGCTGCGACTTCTGGCAGCGTCCCCAGACTCATGGCAAACACCGTGCCATGGTTAACGTGTTGAAAAATATACATGCGGTTGAACGGACAACGGTATTGGGCGGCCAGCCTTGCCTGTCGAGCCTCACAAAGGGGAAAAATCTGCCCAGCGAAGCCGTTTCCAAACGGATCGTTAACCGCAGCACTGATTAATCGTTGTTGGAATTGGGCCAATCCGTAAGGCGAGGGAATCAGCTACATGGCTGAAGACACCGAAGACGAAACGCGCGAAGAGAGCGCCGAAGGTGAAGAGGGCGAAGAGGAAGCCAAGAAGGGCGGCCTCAAGAAGATGATCCTTTTCATCGGCTTGCCTGTGATCCTCGTCATTCTGGCCGGGGTGGCGGGCGCCTTGTTTTTCCTGGGCGGCGGTGACGAAGAGGTCGTCGCCGAGGGCGAGCACGGCGAGGAGCACGGCGAAGCGTCTGCGGACGGTCATGGCGCCGCCGCGACCGAGGAGCACCTCGCGGAGCTGTTTCGCTTTGAAGAGCCGCTGATCGTGGACATGTCCGGCCCGGACAACCGTTCGGTGCTTTTGGAAGTGCAGATCGCGCTCGCCTATTCCGACCATGATGTGGCCGAGCTTCTGGCGCGAGAAGACGTTCAGATCCTGTTGCGCGACGAATATGTGGATTTCTTTCGCGCTTTACGGGTCGAAGACATTGACGGTTCGACCGGATCACACCGCATTCGGATGGAGTTGATCCGCCGCACCAATCTGGTGCTGGCCCCCAAGACTGTGGACGGCGTGCTGCTGCCCAGTTTCGTGATGCAGCAATAGCGGAGACCTGCGTTGGACGACGATATCGATCAGGATGCAATGGCGGCTGAATGGGAGGCCGCTGCTGCGGGCGAACAGCCTGACTTTGACTCCTTGGGCGATGACGGCGACGACCTGGCGTCCGAATGGGAGGCCATGGTCGACGGGGATGGTGAAACCTTCCTGCCGGCCCAGCAGTCTTCCGGCCCTGAACGCATCCTCAATCAGGAAGAAATCGACTCCCTTCTCGGGTTCTCGGTGTCTGACGACGACGCCAATGAGCGCTCGGGCATTCGGGCGATCATCAATTCGGCGCTGGTGTCCTATGAACGCCTGCCGATGCTGGAGATCGTCTTTGACCGCCTGGTGCGGCTGATGACGACGAGCCTGCGTAACTTCACGTCCGACAACGTGGAAGTGAGTCTCGACAACATCTCGTCCATCCGCTTCGGCGATTATCTCAACTCGATCCCGCTTCCGGCGATCCTGGCGGTGTTCCGCGCCAAGCAGCTCGATAACTACGGTCTGCTGACGGTGGACTCCAACCTGATCTATTCGATCGTGGACGTTCTGCTGGGCGGTCGGCGCGGCACCTCGGCCATGCGCGTGGAAGGTCGGCCCTACACCACCATCGAACGCACGCTGGTCCAGCGGATGATCGAAGTGGTGCTGGCCGATGCCCGTCAGGCGTTCGCGCCGTTGACCGAGGTGGATTTCGATCTCGACCGGGTCGAGACCAACCCGCGCTTCGCCGCCATCGCCCGGCCTGCGAACGCGGCGATCCTCGTCAAGCTGCGCATCGACATGGAAGACCGCGGCGGGCGTATCGAGCTCTTGCTGCCGTACGCCACGCTCGAACCCATTCGTAAAATGCTGCTGCAGCAGTTCATGGGCGAGAAGTTCGGCCGCGACAATATCTGGGAAAGCCACCTGGCCACTGAACTGTGGTCCACCAAGATGGAGGTGAGCGCGGTCCTTGATGAGATGCAGAAGCCTTTGGGCGAAGTGATGAATCTCAAGGTCGGCGACACCTTGATGCTGGATGCGGGGCCAGACGGCCTGATCGAGCTGCGCTGTGATGATGTTCCGCTGACGCACGGTCATATGGGCCGAATCGGGCACAACATAGGGGTTCGCCTGGATCGCCCGCTGAGTGCGATGGCGAAGAAAAGTTTGATGGGGTTCTCATGACGCTCGCCGGTCTCGCTTTCGAAGTTCTTGTCTGCATCCTTTTGGCCATGGCGGTCGTCATGTGCTGGCGCGTGGATCGCCGCTTGCGCGCTCTGCGCAACGGGCAGGATGGCCTTGTGGGGACGATCTCCGCCCTGAATGACGCGGTTGAGCGCGCTCGCGCCACCCTTGGGGCGCTTGATCGTGCGAGCCGCGATGGCGGAGAAAGCCTGCGCAAGGAGACCGAGCGCGCGCAGAAGCTGGCGGATGAACTGCGCTTTCTGTCCGGGGAAGCCGATATGAGCGCCCAGCGTCTGACCCAGCGTCCCCGGCGCGAGTCGCCGCGCGCTGAGGATGAAGATCCCGAAGCCACGCGCTCACGCCGTCGCCTGAATGCGCTGAAGGCGCTTCGCTGACCATGAAATCCGTTCGTCCTCTCATGCTGCTGACCGTCGTGCTAGGCGGGTTGCTGGGCTTGAAGTCCTTGTCCCTCGTGGATGAGGTCTCCACCCTGTTTGTCGAACGCGCCGAGGCGGCGGCTGCGCCGCCAGCCGATGACGGGCATGGCGATGAGGGCGGAGACGAGCCTGCAGAAGAAGTGGATGAAGGTCCTGCGCCGCCCGCCGCGCCGCCCCCTTCCGCCGCGCCTGCGCCGCGTGCGGCGCCCACCACGGCCCAGCTGGGTCTGGAGCGTCGTCTGGCCGAACGCCGGCGGACGCTGGATCAGCGCGAAGCCGAGCTTGATACGCGCGAGCAGCTGCTGTCTGTGGCGGAGCTGCGCGTGGATGACCGGGTGACCGAGCTTGAGGCCCTGCGCGATGAAGTGCGCGGCCTGCTGGGCATGCTCGACGACCGCCGGCAAGAGCAAGTGGACGCCATTGTCGCTGTCTATTCCCAGCTCGAGCCTGATGCGGCGGCCCGCATTCTGACGTCCATGCGCGAGACCGACGAGACGACGCTGCTTCTGGTCGCAGAACAGCTGCAAACCACCAATGCGCGTAAATTCGCCAGCGTCATGGCGGAGATGGAGCCCGGCTTCGCCGCCGAGCTGACCTTTATGCTGCGCATGCGCGCTGAACCGCCTGAAACCACCGCGGAAGCGGAGGCCCGCCTTGAAGCAGCGGCAGGATAAGCGGCTCGCCCTTCTTGGCGGAGCGGCGCTGGGCGCCGTGCTGTCGGCGTCTGCGTGGGCTCAGTCGCCGGCGCAGATTGACGTGTCCCGGCAAGGCCAGACCGCCCGCGTTCAGATCAGCCTGCCTGAAATGGAAGGCGAGGGGCTGAGCGCGGACGCGGAAGTCGCCGCTGGCGCCGTTCTGGTGGCCCGGTTGTCCGAGCCGATCGAGGCGGACGTCTCCGCCATAACCGCCGCCGCGCCGGACTATTTCGCCATGGCGCGTCTGGATCCCGATGGTCGGACCTTGCGTCTGGCGCTGAACCGGACGCTCGAAAGCCGGGTGTCTGTCTCTCACAACATCATCGCCATTGATGTCGCGCCGCCCGGCGCAGCGCCGCTGGCGGATGTGGTCAGCCCCTATGAGCTGGCGCAAATTGAACGCGCGCGTCAGGCGCGGGCCCAGGCGGCGGCCGCCGCCGCCGCTGCGGCCGCGCCGCCGCCTGCTTTGCCAGTGGATATGCGCATTGGCGAAGCGGCGGAATATTCGCGCATCGTGTTTCAATGGCCCGAGGCGGTGACTTATTCGCTGGAACAGGCGGACGGGCGGGCCGTGCTGACCTTTTCTCGCGCCGCCGAGCTGAACCTGGCGCCGCTGACCGCGGCGCCGCCGCGCTTCATCGATGCTGTGACGGAACGCCGGGCTGACAGCCTGTCGCTGGCTTTCCTGCTGGGGCCGGGCGCCGAGGCGCGGGTCTGGTCTGATGAGCCGGGACGGGTCGTGTTTGACGTCTCCATGGGCGCGTCGGGGGGCGCTGAGTCGGTTCTCGCGGCGCTGTCAGACTATGCCGATCAGATTGAGGCGCAGACATCGAGCGCGGCTGAGAGCGCTGACCCGACAGACGAGGGGGCTGAGGCCGCCCTTTTGAGCGCCACCGAACCGGACGCGCCGGTCTTGACGCGTCCTGACGCCGAGGCGAGCCCTGATCCCGTGCCTGAAGACGGAATCGTCCGGGTGGAAGCGCGCCGTAACGGCACCGATGTGGTGCTCAATATTCCCTGGGCCTCGCTGCCCGGCGCCGCCGTGTTCCGCCGGGGGCAGGCGATCTGGGTGGTTTTTGACGCCAGCGCCGAGCTGGATGTCGGTGAGATGGCGGCGCTGGGCGGACGCCATATTCGCACGCATCAAGTCCTGCGCGGGGCGGACTATACGGCCCTGCGTATCGAGGCGCCGAGCTCTACCCAGACCGATGTCCGGCCCGTGGGGACCAGCTGGGTTCTGACCTTTGGCGAAACGGTGGACCAGCCGCCTGCGCCAATCCGCGTGACGCGCGAGACGGGGGTGAACCGCCCCGCGCGCCTGCGCTTCAATTTCAACGGCGCCCGCAGCGTGCGCACGGTCACTGACCCTGTTGTGGGCGATGATCTTCTGGTTCTGACGAGTGATGGTGAGAAATACGGGGTGATTTCACCGCGTCAATATGTGGAAGCGGTCATGCTGCCCTCCACTCAAGGCGTGGCGTTGCAGCCTCTGGCCGATGATCTGATTTTCTCTGTACGCGCAGGCGGCGCCGATCTCAGCCGTCCCGGCGGTCTGGCGCTGACACGGGCGGCCAGCCCCGGCCTGTCCGGGTCGCTGGACCGGCCTGTCACGCCCGGTTTTCTGGATCTGGCGGCGTATCGCGGTGAAGATGATTATCGCGATGCGATGGTGGTGCTGCAGCGCCGGGCGTCAGAGCTCGACCCCACAGCGATTCTCAATCTGGCGCGTTTCAAGCTGGGATGGCAGCTGGCGCCTGAAGGGCTGGGCCTGGTTGAACTGGCGGTGGAGGAGAACCCATCGCTGGACGCCAGCCCGGAAGTCGCCGCCTTGCGCGGCGTCGCCAGCTATATGATCGGGCGCTACGAAGACGCAGAGCGCTATCTGTCCCATCCTGTTCTGCTCAATGATCCCGCGGCCCAACCCTGGCGCGGCGCCGTTTCCGCACAGCTCGGGGACTGGCCGCAGGCGCGCCGACGGTTCGAGCAGGGGCGTGAGGCAATCTATTTCTTTGATCCGGTCTGGCGCGCGCGCCTGTCGGCGTTGCACGCCATGGCGGTGCTGAAGACCAATGATCTGGGCGCGGTGGAGCCCTTGCTCAATGTGGTCGCGGCTGAAGATTTCGATCTGGAAGCGCGCACGGAAGCGGCGATGGTTGAGGCCGGGCTCGCCGCCGCATCCGGCGATATTGATCAGGCCATCGCGCTTTATGATGAGCTGAGCCGTTCGGACTGGCGTCCGGCGCGGGCGCGAGCCTTGCTGGAAAAAGTCCGGCTGGAGTTCGCCAATGATCGTGTGGCGCCGGACGAGGCGGTTGAAACCCTTGAAAGCCTGCGGTTTCGCTGGCGGGGTGACGACGTGGAAGTGGAAGCCTCCACCATGCTCGGCGAGGTCTATGCGGATGCGGGCCGTTTCCCCGAAGCGCTGAACACCATGTCCAATGCGCTCTCGCGCTTTTCCAATACGCCCGAAGCGCGACGGTTGAGCGTGCGGCTGGAAACCCTGTTCCGCGACATCTTCCTGAACGGGCAGGGCGACCGGATGGACCCGATGGAGGCGCTGGCGCTCTGGTACGAGCATCAGGACCTGACGCCGCCAGGGCCGGACGGGCTGCGCATGGCGCGCCGTATCGCCGCCCGGCTGGTGGAGGTGGATCTGCTGGAGCCGGCGTCCGAGCTTCTGGCGCACCAGGTGTTTGAGCGCCGGATCACCATGACCTCTCTGGCGCGCGCGCAAGTCGCCGCCGATCTGGCGCGGGTCTATCTGATCGATAATCGTCCAGCGGACGCGCTGCGGGCGCTCGACAGCACCCGGATCGCCGGGCTGCCCAATGATCTGGTTGACGAACGGCGCGTCCTGCAGGCGCGCGCGCTGGCGGCGCTGGGCCGCACCGAACATGCGCTGGAGCTGATCGCCTATGATCAGGGACCTGAAGCGGATCGCTTGCGGGCGGACATCGCCTGGGAAGGGCGCAACTGGTCAGAAGCCGGGCGCCTGATGGAAGCGCTTCTGGGCGATCGCTGGCGCTCTGACCGGGCGCTCACCTCAGCAGAAGCCCATGATGTGCTGCGCGCCCTGATCGCCTATGCGCTGGTGCCGGACGAGGCGGGCATGGACCGTCTTGTTGCGCGCTATGGTCGGCAGATGGGTGAGACCGAACACGCCGCCGCCTTCAGCACCGTGGCCAACCGCTCTGTGGCGCCGGGCGACAGCCGCCTGAGTTCTCTGGTCGGGCAGATCGCCAACGTCCAGCGCAGTGATGCGCTGATGGCGGGGTTCGGCCGCTATGACGAACCTTCAGGTCCTGAAAGCTGATCAGCCGCCGGGCGGCATTCGCTCGAAGCTTTGCACCAGCGAGCCGATCACCAGGGTCCAGCCATCCACCAGCACGAAGAAGATCAGCTTGAACGGCAGTGAGATGATCACGGGCGGCAGCATCATCATGCCCATGGACATCAGGATGCTGGCCACTACCAGGTCGATGATCAGGAAGGGGATGAACAGCAGAAAGCCGATCTCGAAGGCGCGCCTCAATTCTGAAATCATGAAGGCGGGCGCCACCACATAGACCGGCGTGGCTTCCGGGGTTTCAGGCTCTTCGCCGGAAATGTTCAAGAACAGCCCCAGATCTTCTTCCCGGGTATGGGCGAGCATGAAAGCTTTCACCGGCTGTGCGGCGGCGGTGAAGGCTTCCTGATTGCTGATCTGGCCGTTCAGGAGCGGCTCCACGCCGTCCTGATAGGCCTGGGTGAAAACCGGCGACATGATGAAGGCGGTCAGAAACAGCGATAGCGAGATCAGCACGGCGTTCGGCGGGCTTTGCTGCAGGCCGATCGCGGTACGCAGCAGCGACAACACCACCACGATCCGGATGAAGCTGGTGGTCATGATCAGGATGGACGGCGCCAGGCTCAGCACCGTCAAAAGCGCGATCATCTGCAGGACGCGCTCGGTCAGCGCCGTGTCATTGCCGCCCAGAGAAATCGACAGGCCCGGCCCGGCCGCAGCATGGGCGTCCGGCGCGCCGATCAACGCAGCGCCCAAGGCCAGAGCGATCAGGACGACCGGATAGATCCAGCGCGCCGCCTTCATTGGCTCTGCCCCAGCCGTGTGACGGAGGCGCCGGGGTTTTCGGCATCCGTGTCGACGGTATCCGGCGCGACCGGTTCAAACACAGGCTCTTCTTTTGCGGGCGCGCGGTCGAGCACCTGCTCGCGCTCTGCGCCGAGAAGCAGCACATGTTCGGCGTCGTCCACGCGCACGATCACCACCTTGCGGCGCGGATCGAGCATCAAGGTCTCCGTGATGGACAGGCGGCGCTTGCGCGTCGGCGTGGACCAGCGGTCCAGCATCGGCATCGGTCCCATCCAGCCCGCGCGTCTGGCGACCACTGCGAATCCGCCTAAAAGGCCCAACACCAAGATCAGGGCGGCGAAATACCGTATGATATCAAGCTGGTCCAAAGTCGCTTCGTCCTGTCTGCAAGAGCGGTCGACGCGCAGGCGCGCATCCTCATCAACAGCCCTAACGGGAGTCGGCGAGGGAGTTAAGCTCTCCTTAACCGGCTCGGCTCAGGGTGATGAATGCAAAGTTAACTCTGGCGGAGGCGCCGATGCGCCCTGACGACATACCGCTCTTGTCCATGCTGCGTGACACGATGGGCTATCACGGCGCCCGCCAGCGGGTGATTGCCGAGAATGTGGCCAACGCCAACACGCCCGGATATACGCCATCCGATGTCCCGCGCAGTGAGTTTGAACGCGTGCTTGCAGGCCAGGCGCAGGCCGCCGGCGGCCTGCGCACCACGCACGCCATGCATTATGGCGGCGATAGCGCGGCGTCCGGCTCGCGGCAGTTCCGCACCGAGCGCGCGCCCGACAGCGAAACCACCTCGAACGGCAATTCGGTCGTGATCGAGGAGCAGATGGTCGACGCCAACGACAACCGCATGCGGTTCGAGACGGCGCTCAGCCTGTATCAGAAGAGCCTGAACATGATCCGCATGGCGAGCCGCTCGCCGGGTCAGTGATCTTAAGCAACGCCAGAAAGGCAGACGGCTATGGTCGATCGCGTCTCTGAAACCCTGCAGATCTCCGCAGCGGGCCTGCGCGCGCAATCCTCGCGCATGCGGGTCATCGCCGAGAACGTGGCGAACGCTCAATCAACGGCGCGGACTGCGGACGAAGATCCGTATCAGCGTCAGATCCCGGTGTTCCAGTCTGAGTTTGACCGTCAGGTCGGCACCGAGCTGGTGCGCATGAATGACGTCACGCTCGATGAGTCAGATTTCCGCATGGTCTATGAGCCCGGCCACCCGGCGGCTGATGGCGAAGGCTATGTGAAATATCCCAATGTCTCCTCCCTGGTCGAGCTGATGGACATGCGCGACGCGCAGCGGTCCTACGAGGCGAATCTGACCATGGTGGAGGGCACGCGCCGCATGCTTGAGCGCACGCTCGACCTGTTGCGCCGTTAATCGCCAGGCACCGCCGGCTCTAGAAAGGGGCTGACTTATGGATCTCGCTGCTATCCGCGCCTACACCGCCGCCGCCCAGCAGGCCGCCGGTGTGTCGCCGTCCACCAATAACGCCGCCGAGCTCGCCAAAGCTGAGGGCGGTGATTTCGGCGACATGGTGATGAACGCCGTGCAATCGGTTCAGGAGACGCTGAGCCAGTCTGAACAGCTCAGCGCCCAGGCTGCGACCGGTCAGGCTGAGCTGGTGGATGTGGTGACGGCTGTGGCCGCCGCTGAAGTGCAGCTGGAAAGCGTCGTCGCCGTGCGCGACCAGGTCATCCGCGCCTATCAGGAAATCCTGCGCATGCCGATCTAGGGCGTAGCGTCAGGTTAAAACAAAACACCCCCGGAGCGCGCGGCTCCGGGGGTGTCTTTTTGTGCGCTGAGCCTTCTTTAGAAGGTGGCGTTCACGCCCGCGTAGAAGAAGCGGCCGCGCGGCCCGGCGGGACGCGACAGCTGACCCAGATAGGGTTCTTCGTCAAAGGCGTTGTTGATGCCGCCATAGATCTCCAGCTCTTCACGAAGAAAATACGAGATGGAGAAGTCGTGCACCCAGGCGCCGTCAGCCTGGGTGATGTTGGCGAAGTCCGGATCGCTCTCAAGGTCATCGAGTTCGATGCCGCTCAGCAGCTGTTCGGATTCGTAACGGCCCTTCCAGCCCAGCGACAGATCGCCGACGGACCAGGTGGCGTTCAGATTGAAGATCCATTCCGGGCGGCTCATCGTGGTGAGCACGTCGGTCACTTCTTCGGGCGCCGAGACGTCACGCGTTTCCTCGTTGGAGAGGAAGTTCGTGCCCAGCGTGGACAGACGCAGCTCGCCAGCATCTTGCAGACCGAACATGGACGGCAGGTCGAAGGCGTAATCAACGCGCCAGTCGATGCCGCTGGTCTCCACCGCGGCGAGGTTCACATAGCCCGAGCGGAAGCCGGTGATGAAGCCGACCGTCGGGTCGCGGTCGATGGCGGCGCAGAACTGGTTATTGATCGTGGGAGCATCCACGCAGTTCTGGGCGATGTCGAACGCGCCGAGCTGATCGATCAGGCCGTCGATTTCGATCTTGTAGTAATCGACGGTGACCGTCAGGCCCTCAAACAGGCCATTGAAATCCTCGACCGGACGCCAGACGGCGCCGACGGTGAAGCTATCCGCCTCTTCCGGCTCTAGATCGGGATTGCCGCCGCTTTGACCCGGAATACGGGCGGAGACGTAATCGGTCGAGTTATAGGTGTCGACCGGAATGCCGATGAGCGCTTCACAGTTCGGACGGCGGAACTGGGTGCCGGCGTCAATGAATTGCGGGTTGCAGGGATCCGAGCTGGCGCCGAGCGTCACGGTGAAGGTCGGCGAGAAGGCTTCCGTGATGTTCGGAATACGCACTGCGCGTGACAGGGTGGAGCGAACGGTGAGCGAATCGATGATCGTCCAGCGTGCGCCCATCGACCAGGTGTCGGTCTCGCCAAATGCGTCGTAGTCAGAATAACGATACGCGCCTGTCAGTTCGAAGTTCTCGATGAAAGGCAGATCCGCGAGGACGGGGATTTTGACTTCCGTGAAGTATTCCTGGACCTCGATCTCACCTGACGAGGCGTTGGTCGGCCCGCCATTGGAATTGATCGTGCCGAAAGTCAGGCCCGCAGCACTGAAGGCGTCCGGCGTGAAGGCGCTTTCATCCTTGCGATACTCATACCCCACCACGAAGCCGATCGGGCCGGCGGGTAGGGAGAACAGGAATTCAGAATCGCCTGAGAGCGTGGCGAGGAAATTGTTCTGCTCGATTTCGTTCTGCGCAGTGGCGGGCTGGAAGATGAAGTCCGCCGCTTCCTGGGTGATGGTGTTGGCGCCGAAAATGTTGATCGGCACGCACTGGCCGTCGCCCGGCGAGAATGTGGTGATCTGGAACCCGCCATTTTGCGCCGGATAGGGCGAGGAGGGCGGCACGATCGCACTGGGGTCGATGTCCGAGCGGCAGACCACATTGCCCGTCGCCGGATCAATCACGGCGTCGATGGCCGCAAAGAAGCGGTCTTCGATACGCAGGCGCGAGGTGATGTCCGCATCGGTGCGGCCATAGCTGTAGGACAGCTCGTAATCGAACCCGAACTCGGGGATGAAGCCGCGCAGGCCGGCGACGGCCCGCATGGTCTTGCGCTCGGCCACAGGGTTGGAGCGCGTGGTGGTGTCCAGCGTGTCGCGCGACACCGCGATCACCGGATTCAGGCCTTCCCCTTGCAGCGTGGCGAGCTGGGCTTGCAGCGCGGCGGGAATGAACGGGTTGTCGGCCGAGATCGGAATATCGTCGTTGAAGCCGTTGACCTGATTGCTTTCAAGGGTCTCGGTGAAGACGTATTTGGCGTCCGCAAAGAACTCCATGTTCGGCGTCAGCTCATAGCTGAACGCAGTCTGGAACAGGAAGCGATCGGTCTGCGGCAGCAGCAATTCGTCATCGGGTTCCGCGAACACGCCGTCGCCGCCGCTGGCGTTGAAGCCGTCAATGAAGATATCGCCCGGATTATAGGGACGCAGCGTGCCGGTTTCGTCGACGATCTGACAGGTCGGGATGGCGGCGGCGCCGATGGTGTCACAGCCGGGAACGCCGCCGCTGAGCACCGCTTCTACAAAGGCGCTGGCCCCGCCATCGCCCAGGGCGATGATGCCGTAATGGCTCGAAATCGGCAGGCGATAGTTTGGCAGCCACACATTGGAGAAGCGCGGATCAATGCCCGTCGCAGGCCCGTTCGGCACCAGCGAGAAGCGACCGGTGCCGCCAAAATCCCGGTCGCCGGCGAAAATGGCTTCCGTGGACTGGTACTCGGCGGCGAAGACGATGTCGGCGCGGCCGTTCGCGCTTTCAAAGCCGTTGGCGAGCGAGATGAAGTATTCTTCTGCGTCGCCTTCGCCCGAAATGCCGGCCTGGGTGCGCACTTCCATGCCGTTAAACGAAGACCCGTCGCGCAGGATGAAGTTCACAACGCCGGTCACGGCGTCGGCGCCATAGACCGCAGACGCGCCGCCGGTCATCAGGTCCACGCGTTCAAGCAGCGCGGTGGAAATGGTGTTCACGTCAACTGACGACGTGCCTTCAATGCCGGGCACATGCCGTCGGCCGTTCTCGACCACGAGCGTGCGTTCGGTGCCCAGATTGCGCAGGTTCAGCAAGGATGCGCCCAGCGGCGTGCCGTTGAACGCCGAGAAGGTGCCAGGCAGCGAGGCCTGCAGTTGCGGAGATTCGCGCAGCAGCGCGGTGATGTCGATCTGGCCCGAAGTGCGGATGTCGTCGCCCCCGACCGCGACCACAGGGCTCGGCGCTTCCAGCGTGCCGTCGCTGCGCAGACGAGAGCCCGTGACGACGATGGTGTCGCTTGAGGACCGCTCGTCAGCGCTTTCCTCTTCAGATTGTGCAAACGCCGGCGCCGCCATCAGCGCGCTCAGCGAGGCCCCCGCCAGGACGAGCGCGCGCAGGCCGCGATCTTTCACAAAAGTATTCATGTGTCTTTCCCCGATTAGAGCCCGGTCTTTTAGACTTCAGGCCAACTGGGAAAGACTGCGCGGCGGAAAGGGCAGGGCAATCGTGCAGCGCCGCAAATATTAATATAACTTAATGTGTGCACGCCTATGTGGCGTTGATGCTTCAAGATGGGGCATGAAAAACCCCGCAAGGCTGCAGACCTTGCGGGGTTTCTGCTGTGAAGCAGGCGGGGGCGAGGGGGTTAGCCTGCTTTCACAGTATCGATCCAGGCGTTGACCCGGTCTTCCAGCATGGGAAGCGGTAGCGGACCAGCGGTCAGAACGGCGTCATGGAAGCCGCCCCAGCTGAAATCGTCACCGAGCTCTTCCTGGGCGTGCATCAGCAGGTCCTGGATGAACATCATGCCGGTTTTGTAAGAGACGGCCTGGCCGGGCCAGACGATGTAGCGCTCCACTTCCGGGGTGATGTCGCCCTCGGTCATCGGGGTTGCTTCCAGCATGTAATCAATCGCTTGCTGGCGATCCCACTGATAGTGGTGAATGCCGGTGTCCACTACCAGGCGCGCGGCGCGGAAGACCTCGTAGGAGAGACGACCGAAGTCCGAATACGGATCTTCGTAAAAACCCATCTCCTTGCCCAGCCATTCGGTGTAGAGCGCCCAGCCTTCACCATAGGCGGAGTTCCACGCAAAGCGCTGGAACATCGGCACGTCTTCGAGTTCCTGGGTCAGCGCGATCTGGAAGTGGTGACCGGGCGCGCCTTCGTGCAGGGAGAGGCTTTCCAGCAGATAGGTGGGGTTGTCCTGCATCTGGGACAGGTTGACGTAGTAATAGCCCGGGCGGGAGCCATCGAGCGCGGGCTGGTTGTAGAACGCGCCGGTCGCCGTCGCTTCACGCCAGGGTTCGACCGCACGTACTTCCAGCGGCGCTTCGGGCAGGGTGTCGAAATATTGCGGTGCGACCTCCATCACGTCCGCGATCACGGCGGTGGCGCGGTCGAGATATTCCTGGCGGCCTTCGGGCGTGTTGGGCAGCTGGAATTGTTCGGCGGTGCGCATATAGGCGAAGAAATCCTGCACGCTGCCTTCAAACCCGACCTGGGCCATGATCTCGCGCATCTCGCCATGGATGCGCTCGACTTCCGCCAGTCCGCGCTCATGGATCTGCTCGGCGGTCATGTCCGGAATGGTGGTGAATTGCGCCAGCGAGGCGGCGTAGGCGGCTTCGCCATTGGGCAGTTTCCACACGCCGTCACGATCATCAGAGATCGCTTCCATGCGATCGAGCGCCGCCATATAGCGCTCCATCGCCGGCACATAGACGTTCAGCAGCGCATCTTCGGCGCGCATCACCAGATCCGCCTTGGCGTCATCGTCAATGTCGAGCGCGTCCACCTTGGCCTTGAAATCGGCGAAGAGCGCGCTGTCTTCCGCGCCTTCTTCAAACGGCGCGCCGGTCAGTTGAGATTGCGCCGACGCGGTCAGGCGCGGATAGGCGAACAGCGGCAAGGTCACGCCATTGGCCGCGCGTTCCTCGGCGCGCTCAGTCAGCGTGTCGATGACTTCGCCGATGCCTTCCAGACGTGAAGCGTAGGCCGCCGCATGCTCTGCGGTCGCAACACGGTGGTTGTTGATCAGGAAGGTCGTCAGGTCAGAGACGGAATCGCCCATGGGCGAGAACACATAGCGGCTGTCGCGCACGGCGAACTGGCGCGCTTCGTTCTCGGCCAGGCTGATTGCGAGATCGTAGGAGACCTTGCCGGCGTCGGTCAGCAAGTCGCGGTCAAACTCAGCCTGCATCTCCTGGACGCGGGCCTGGCTGCGTTCGAAATCCTCTATCTGACGGGCGTCAGAACGATCGTCCCAACGGCCATAGGCGTCGACGTCGGAGATCATGCCCAGATAGGTCTGGATTTCCGGCGAACGCGCCACTTCTTCCATGAATGCGGCCTGGAAGGACGCGTACAGACGTTCGGTTTCCGTCTGCTCAGCCTGTTGAGTGACGCTGGCGACGTTTACAAGAGCGGCGTTGACGTGCGCGCCGTCATGGGCGAGCGCAGAGCCTGCGGTCAGAAGCGCGATAGAAGCCGCGCTGCAAAGAAGTGTCTTGATCATAAAATGTCTCCCCGAGGGCGGATACACGTCCGCCCGATTGCGCGCCATGCTGCACCCGGACGGCGATTGCGCCAATGCACGCCAACATGACAAATCGTTAAACAAAGCGCGACGCATAAAACTTTACCTCTGGAACTTTGCGCGTCGGCATAGAATCCGTGCATGGAAACATTGCGGCGCTGTGAGCGCATCAGAAGGAAGCCATCATGACCGCAGGCGAGGTCCTCGATATTGGCGCTGAAGCGATCTGGGTCATGCTGGGCATGGCGGCGCCGGTCATGCTGATCGGCCTGGCGGTGGGCGTTCTGATCGCCCTGTTTCAGGCGCTGACGCAGGTGCAGGAAATGACCTTGGTCTTCGTGCCGAAAATCATCGTGATCTTTCTGGCGCTTCTGATCTTCCTGCCCATGATGGGCGCGCTTCTGAACGGCTTCATGCAAACCATCGCCGACCGAATCATCGCAGGCTGACGGCCATGCTGGCCGGGTTCGATCTTTCGCTCACAATTTTCGCCGCCGCCATGGTGTTTGCGCGCATGGGCGGGATATTGATGCTGATGCCGGGCATTGGTGAAACGTCAATTCCCGTACGCCTGCGTCTGGCGTTTGCGCTGGCCTTTTCATTTGTGGTCGGCCCGTCCATCGCGCCGATGCTGCCGGCGCCGCCGGAGACCCTGGCCGGCGTCGGCGTTCTTGTGGCGCTGGAAACCCTGATCGGCGTGATGATCGGCGCGGCGTCGCGCATTCTTTTGACGGCAGGGGCGATCGCAGGCCAGATCATCGGCTACCAGACCGGCCTCGCCATGGCGCAATCCTTTGACCCTGCGCAGGGTCAGGCTGGCGTGCTGCCGGCCCAGTTCTTGAACCTGATCTTTATCGTCATCGTTCTGATCACCCCCTTGCATCAACAGATGTTGCTGGCGGCGGCGGGCTCTTACGAGCTTATGCCCGCCGGCGAGGCGCCGATGTGGGGCGACGCCGCGTTCTGGGCTCTGGGCCTGTTCATCGACGCCTTCATCATCGGGGTCCAGATCGCCAGTCCGCTGATCGTGTTCGGTCTGGTTTTCTATCTGGGCCTGGGCGTGCTGTCGCGCCTGATGCCGCAGGCGCAGATCTTCTTCATCGCCATGCCGCTCAACATCCTGATCGGCTTTTCCATTCTGGCCATGTCGCTGGGCGCCATGGTGATGGTGTGGGCGGAGCGCTATGAGCGCTTCACCGCGACGCTGAACTGAGGCGGGCGGCATGGCGGAAGGCGAAGACAAGTCAGAAAAGACAGAAGAGCCGACAGACCGAAAACTCCGGCAGGCGCGCGAGGAAGGCGATGTTCCCAAATCCCAGGAGGTGTCGGGCTGGTTCACCCTGACCGCCGGTCTGGCGATGCTGGCGTTTCTGGCGCCGGGCATGTCACGCAGTCTGGCCGAGATGCTACAGGTGTTTCTGGCGCAGCCCCATGAACTCGCGGTGGACCCCACCGGAGCGGTGACGCTGGCGGCGGCGACCGCGCTTCGCCTGGTCGTCGTGACAGGCCTGGCCTTCGCCATGCTTCTGGTCGCGGCGGTTTTCGGAAACCTGGTCCAGACCGGCGTGATGTTCACGCCCAAGAAGATCGCGCCCAAGCTCGACAAGCTCGACCCGATCAAGGGTCTGACCCGCATGTTCGGGCCTGAAGGCTGGATGAACTTCTTCAAGGGCGTCGCCAAGATGACGGTGGTCGGGCTCGCCATCGCGCTGGCGCTCTGGCCGCGGCGCAACGAGCTGGCGGTGATGCCGGGCGTCGCGCCCATCGGCATCTTGCAGGAGGTCTATACCGCCGCCATCCAGCTGATGATCGCCGCCCTGATCGCCTACACCGCCATCGCCGTGCTCGATTTCCTGTTTCAGCGCAAGCAGTACATCGATCGCAACAAGATGAGCCGCAAGGAGATCCGTGATGAGATGAAGGACACCGAAGGCGATCCGATGGTGCGTGCAAAATTGCGCCAGATCCGTCAGGAGCGCGCCCAGCGGCGCATGATGTCGCGAGTGCCGGACGCCGCCGTGGTGATCACGAACCCGACCCACTACGCTGTGGCTCTCGAATACGAGCAGGGCCGGACGCCCGCGCCGATCTGTGTGGCCAAGGGCGCCGACGACGTCGCCCTGCGCATCCGGGAGCTGGCCAAGGAGCACAACATCCCCATCGTCGAGGACCCGCCGCTGGCGCGCGGATTGTTCGCCAGCGTCGAGCTGGAGGAAGTGATCCCGCCCGAACACTTCACGGCCGTGGCCAAGGTGATCGGCTATGTTCTGACGCTGGCGGGCAAGGCGCCGAAGTTCTGATCGCGGCGCCGAAAAGACGATTTCATGCCGTCTCGCTGAAATATGGTTAACTTTAACCTGTGAGACTGCGTGTTCGAATCATGGACCAGCCGTAGCGTCATCCGACGTGTCGGCCTGCACCAACCGGAGCCTGTCATGTCAGACCTCCCGCTTTCCGCCCAACGCGCCGCCGCTGAGGCTGATCCTGTGGCCCCTCCGGCGCCTTCGCCAGCCGCGAAGGCGGCTACAGGCGAGGGGGCGCTGACCAGGCCCCTGACCCGGCTGATCTTCTGGGTGGCGAGCCTGGGCGCGCTGGCCGCTGCGGCTGTGGCGATTTTCGCGGGCGCGGGCGCGGGATGGAACGGCGTCATCTTGTTGTCCGGCATCGCGTCGGTCGCGTTGCTCTTGATGTATGCGCTGGCGGCGGGCGAAACGGCTGGGCGCTCCTTGCTTGAAGGCGGCGAGCGCAAACGTGCGAGCGGCGCTGCGGCGACCGCGATGGGGCTTTGGCCTGATCCGGTTCTGATCACGGACGCGCAAGGCCGGGTGGCCTGGGCGAATCCGGCTTATGTCAAACTGGCCGACACCCTGATCGGTGCGAAAGACGCCGGGACGCCCGCAGCCCCTGAACGCTTGTTCAGCGGGGCCGGCGCGGGGGCGGTCTATCGTCTCAACCGGGCTGCGAGCGCAGGCGAAACAGCCCGTGAAGTTGTCGGCCGCATCCCCTTGGGCGGGGGCGAAAGCGTGGTTTACAGCGCGGATGTTTCCGCGCTGGAAGACGGCGCGACTCTGTGGCGCTTTTCCGAGCTTCGCGATGACGCCTCTCTGGATGCGGACGAGGCGCCGGACTGGACCGATCATGCGCCCGTCGGCTTGTTCTCCGCCGATGCCGAGGGGCGGGTGCTGGCCGCCAACGCCACTTTGCGCAGCTGGATCGGGGTCAGCGAGGACGCGGCCCTCAAACTGCAAGACATCACCACAGGCGACACCGCGCAGGCGTTCGCCCAGTCGCGGGGCGCGGACGGCGTGATCCGCCTCGACGCCCGCCTGAAGCAAGTGGACGGCGAGGAAAGCCCGGTCGTCATCTGCGTCAGCTGGAGCGATGAGCGCCCCGCCAAGGCGCGCGCGGTGGTTTATGAACTCTCCGCCACAGGCGCGCCTCCCGCCGTGGCCGCGGCTGAGCCGCGCGAAGCGTCTTCGGGCGCCAGCTCGCTCGCTGGCGGCTCGTTTGATGAAATGTTCGCGACCGCCCCGTTCGGCGTGGCGCGCCTGGACGACGCCGATCCGGCGCTGGCCGTAATCGAGGACGCCAACCCGGCCTTGCTCAAGCTGTCGGGCGGCGGCGCCGTGCCGGGCGCGAAGTTTGAAGACCTGTTTGATTTTGGCGATGACGGCCGGATCGACAATGTACTGGGTTCGGCCCTGGCCGGGCGTGGCGAGCCCAGCGAAGTGCGCCTGAAAGCGGGCGAAGACGGCGAGCGCGCCGTGCAGGTTTTCCTGTCGCCCTCACGTGACGGCAAGCGCGTCGCCTATGTGGTGGACGTGTCGTCGTGGAAAGCGCTGGAGCAACAGGTCGCCCAGGCAGGCAAGATGCAGGCGGTCGGCCAGCTCGCGAGCGGCGTGGCTCATGATTTCAACAATATGCTCACCGCGATCCGGCTGAATGTGGGCGAGCTTCTGAACCGGCACCCGGTGGGCGATCCCTCCTATCAGGACTTGCAGCAGATCAATTCCACCGTCACGCGCCAGGCCGGCCTGGTGCGCAAGCTTCTCGCGTTCTCGCGCAAGCAGACCTTCCGCAATACGGTGTTTGACGTCTCGGACGTCTTGTCTGATTGCTCGATCATGCTGGGCCAGATTCTGGAAGAAACCGTACGGCTCGATATCAAGCATGGCCGCGATCTGCCGCTGGTGCGGGCGGACCGCAATCAGATCGACAATATTCTGGTGAACCTCGCCACCAACGCCCGTGATGCGATGAAGTCTCAGGGCGGCGGGGTTCTGACCATCGTCACCGAAGCGGTCTCTTCTGATGATGTGGCGCGCGCCGGGGCGCCCAATCCCAAGGATGGCGACTGGGCGGCGATCCATGTGTCCGATACGGGTACGGGCATGGACGAGGCGACGCTGAAGAAGATCTTCGAGCCGTTCTTCACCACCAAGGAGGCCGGACAGGGCACCGGGCTGGGGCTGGCGACGGTCTATGGCGTGGTCAAACAGTCGGGCGGCTTCCTGTTTGTGGATTCCGAAGTGGGCAAGGGCACGACCTTCCATATCTATCTGCCCGGCCATGTGCCGAGCGAGGAAGAGGAAACCGAGCTTGCGCGCGAGGAAGCGGCCAAGACCGCCGAGCCTGAACCCTCTGATCTCGCCGGACGCGGCCGCATCCTGTTTGTCGAGGATGAAGACGCGGTGCGCGCCATCGCGGCCAAGACGCTGGTGCGCCGCGGCTATGAGGTGGTGGAAGCGTGTGATGGCGAGGAAGCGCTCGAAATTTTGGAGAACGAGCCGGAAAGCTTTGATCTTCTGATTTCAGACGTGGTCATGCCGGGGCTCGACGGTCCCGGCTTGCTCAAGGAGGCGCGGCATCTGCTGGGCAGTGCGCGAATCGTCTTCATTTCGGGCTACGCCAAGGAAGAGTTTTCCGACACCCTCTCTGATGATCTCGAGATCTCCTTCCTGCCCAAACCCTTCGACATCCAGCAGCTGGCGGAGCGCGTGAAGCAGGAGCTGGCGGCGCGCCAGCGCGCCTAGTCTTCAGGCTAAGCGGCTGATTGCGCTCAGCTGTCGCATGGGCGACGCACACGCCAAATGTTCCGCTTGTGTTCCGGGAACAAAATAAGTACGGTCACCTTCATTGCCCGACTCGGTCGGGCGTGAAATAAGGAGGGCCGACCTGATGGCACAGTCAAATCTGCGCGTGGTGAAAGACGGCGACATGGATAAACAAAAAGCGCTTGAAGCGGCCCTGACTCAAATTGATCGCGCCTTCGGCAAAGGCTCGGTGATGAAGCTGGGCTCCAAGCCTGACCAGGATATTCAGGCGATCTCCACCGGCTCTCTGGGCCTGGATATCGCGCTGGGCGTGGGCGGCCTGCCGAAAGGCCGGATCGTCGAGATCTACGGCCCGGAAAGCTCCGGTAAAACCACGCTGGCGCTGCACACGGTCGCCGAAGCGCAGAAAAGCGGCGGCGTCGCGGCGTTCGTGGACGCCGAGCACGCGCTCGATCCGGTTTACGCCCGCAAGCTGGGCGTGGATGTGGGCGAACTTCTGGTCTCCCAGCCTGACACCGGCGAACAGGCGCTTGAAATCGCCGATACGCTGGTGCGCTCGGGCGCCATTGACGTTCTGGTGATCGACTCCGTGGCGGCCTTGACCCCGCGGGCGGAGCTTGAAGGCGATATGGGCGACTCGCTGCCCGGTCTTCAGGCCCGTTTGATGAGCCAGGCGCTGCGCAAGCTGACCGGCTCCATCTCCAAATCGAAATGCCTGGTGATCTTCATCAACCAGATCCGCATGAAGATCGGCGTGATGTTCGGCAGCCCCGAAACCACGACCGGCGGTAATGCGCTGAAATTCTACTCCACCGTTCGCCTGGATATCCGCCGCATCGGCGCGCTGAAAAATCGCGACGAAGTGATCGGCAACCAGACCCGCGTCAAAGTGGTCAAGAACAAGGTGGCGCCGCCCTTCCGCGAGGTGGAGTTCGATATCCTCTATGGCGAAGGCATCTCCAAGACCGGCGAACTGCTCGATCTGGGGGTGAAGGGCAATATCATCGAAAAGTCGGGCTCCTGGTATTCCCACGACTCCGAACGGATCGGGCAGGGCCGCGAGAATGCGCGCCAGTTCCTGCTCGACCATCCCGCGATCGCCGACAAGATCGAAGCCCAGGTGCGCAAGAACGCCGGTCTGATCGCCGAGGAATTGCTGGTCGGTCCCGGCGAGGATGATGACCTGGACGACGAGGCCACAGGCTAGTTCCGAGGGGGACGAATCGCATCCTTCACCGCCAAAACGGTGATGAATCTACAACGGGCGCTTGGCTTTGCCGGGCGCCCGTTCGTATATGGGGGTGAACCGACACCCAAAGGCCGCCGCATGAGCGGGCGACCACCCTCTCAACGCCGCGCGCCAGCGCCCGGAGTGCATACATGACCGCCTTGCGCGATATTCGCCGCCAGTTTCTCGATTTCTTCGGCAAAGAAGGCCATGAGATCGTTCAGTCCGCGCCGCTCGTGCCGCAGGACGACCCGACCTTATTGTTTGTGAACGCCGGCATGGTGCCGTTCAAGAACGTCTTCACGGGCGCTGAAAAGCGCGATTATGTGCGCGCCACCAGTTCGCAGAAATGCGTGCGCGCGGGCGGCAAGCACAATGACCTCGATAATGTCGGGTATACGGCGCGCCACCACACCTTCTTTGAGATGCTGGGGAATTTTTCCTTCGGCGACTATTTCAAGGAACAGGCGATCGAGTTCGCCTGGACCATGGTCACCAAGGAATTCGGCCTGCCCAAGGACAAGCTCCTGGTCACGGTCTATTCTGAAGATGAAGAAGCGGCGGCGCTTTGGCGAAAGATCGCCGGCCTGCCCGACGAAAAGATCATCCGCATCTCCACCTCGGACAATTTCTGGTCCATGGGCGACACCGGCCCGTGCGGTCCGTGTTCGGAGATCTTCTTTGATCACGGCCCGGAGATCTGGGGCGGCCCTCCCGGCACGCCGGAAGAGGATGGCGACCGCTTCATCGAGATCTGGAACCTGGTGTTCATGCAATATGAGCAGCAGGCGGGCGGCGAGCGCATCAACCTGCCCAAACCCTCCATCGACACCGGCATGGGGCTCGAACGCATCGCGGCAGTGCTGCAGGGCGTGCACAACAATTATGATGTGGACCTGTTCAAGACCCTGATCAACGCCTCTGAAGAGGCGTTGAAGGTGAAGGCCGAGGGCGATGCGCTGGCGAGCCACCGTGTCATTGCAGACCATTTGCGCTCCACCTCCTTCCTGATCGCGGATGGCGTGACGCCGTCCAATGAAGGCCGGGGCTATGTGCTGCGCCGGATCATGCGCCGCGCCATGCGCCATGCGCACCTTCTGGGCGCCAATGAGCCGGTGCTGTTCGGTCTTGCGAAAACCCTGTCTGACGAGATGGGCGAAGCCTTCCCCGAATTGCCGCGCGCCTTGCCGGCGATCGAGGAGACCTTGCGCGGCGAGGAAGAACGCTTTCAGCGTACGCTGGGCCGCGGCCTGACGCTTCTGGAAGAGGCGACGGCGGACCTTAAAGAGGGCGACGCCCTGCCAGGCGAAACCGCGTTCAAGCTGTACGACACTTACGGCTTCCCGCTGGACCTGACTGAAGACGCGCTGCGCACGCGGGGGCTGAGCGTGGATCAGGCCGGGTTTGACGCCGCCATGGAGCGTCAGCGCTCTGATGCGCGCGCCAGCTGGAGCGGGTCGGGCCAGGCCGCGCCGGAGGCGCTCTGGTTCGCGGTTCGCGATCGTCTGGGCGCGACGCAGTTCACCGGGTATCAGAACCATGACGGCCAGTCTGAATTGACTGCGATCGTCGCGGACGGGGCGGAGCAGTCTGACCTGGCTGAGGGCGCAGGCGCCGAGCTGATCTTCAAATCCACGCCGTTTTACGCTGAGGGCGGCGGTCAGATCGGGGATGCGGGCGTCATCACGTTTGACAATGGCGCCGTGTTCACCGTCACCGACGTGCAAAAACGCGCCGGCGAGATTTACGCTCATATCGGCGTGCTGGAGCATGGCGCGATCAAGCTGGGCGATGCGGCGGCCCTGAAGGTGGACGCTGAACGCCGCACGAAAGTCCGCGCCAATCACTCCGCCACCCACCTGTTGCACGCCGCCCTGCGCGACGTGCTGGGGCCGCATGTGACCCAGAAAGGGTCCTATGTGGGACCGGACCGGTTGCGGTTCGACTTCGCCCACGCCAAGGCGCTGAGCGAAGCGGAGACCGCCGCCATCGAAGCGCAGGTCAACGCCGTGATCCGTCAGAACGCCGCCGCGAAGATCGCCGAAATGACGCCGGAGAAAGCGATTAAGGCGGGCGCGCTGGCCTTGTTTGGCGAGAAGTATGGCGACACCGTTCGCGTGCTCGCCATGGGCGACTCTCTGAAAGACGACGACAAGGCCTATTCGGTTGAGCTGTGCGGCGGCATCCATGTGGACCGCACTGGTGATATTGCCCTGTTCAAGATCGTGGGCGAAAGCTCGGTCAGTTCGGGCGTGCGCCGTTTGGAGGCCCTGACCGGCGAGGCGGCGCGCCAATGGCTGGAAACCGAAGCCAACAAGGCCAAGGTCGCAGCCTTGTCGCTGAAAGTACCGACCCATGAGCTGGTGGACCGGGTCGCTGCGCTGCAGGCCGAACGCAAGACGCTGGAGCGTCAGCTCGCTGAAGCCAAGAAGCAGCTCGCCATGGGCGGGGGCGGCGCCGCGGCGCCGGCCGGTCCGGAAGAGATCAATGGCGTGAAGCTGATCGCGCGCGTGGTCGAGGGCGTCGGGGGCAAGGATCTGCGCGGCCTGGTGGATGAAGCCCGCAAGCAGATGGGCTCGGGCGTCGCGGCGTTTGTCGGCGTCAATGAGGGCAAGGCGGCGCTCGCCGTGGGCCTGACCGATGATCTGGTGGGCGCAATGAGCGCGGTGGATCTGGTGCGCGCCGCAGTGGGCGCCGTGGGCGGCAAGGGCGGCGGCGGCCGTCCCGATTTTGCTCAGGCGGGCGGCCCGGACGGGGCGAAAGCCGAGGAGGCGCTCGCTGCGATCCGCACCGCGCTGGCGGGCTGATGGTCAAGCGACCCAAACCGGGCGCGGATATTCAGATGACCGGCGACAAGGCGGTGGCGAAACAGATCGCCGCCGCCCGCGCCGCGTTCAACGCGGCCTTGTCAGAACGTGACTTTGACGGAATCGCGCTGGCGCTGTGCGAAGACTGCACGCTGGTGCCCGGTGATGACGCCGAGCTTATGGCGGGGCGGGGCGCCCAGCTGGACGCCTGGCGGTCCATCATCGGCCAAGCGCCCGATGTCAGCTATGTGCGCACGCCCATGCGTATTGATGTGGGGGAGGACGGCCTGCTGGCGGCGGAGACTGGACGCTGGAAAGGCCAATGGTCCGCCCAGGGGTTTGAAGTGCGATATTCGGGCCGGTATTTCGCCAAATGGCGTCTGGACGGAGATGACTGGCGCATCGCGTCTGAAGTCTTCGTGACCTTGAAGCGCGATGGCGGCCCCGTCAGCGTCTGAGTGTAAACGAGGCGGTTTCGCCGCACCATTTTGTACGCCTCGTTCATAAACCGTCTGGACTTTCCCGTTTAAGGTTAACCTGATGACCAATCAGGCGAGCGGGGATGAGTGATGGAACACGGGCATGGCTATGAAATCTGGCTGAAGGATGCGGTGGTCTTCCTGATCGCCGCGGGCGTCGTAGTGCCGCTCTTTCGCCTGTTCAAGCTCAGCTCCGTACTCGGATTCCTGATTGCGGGGCTGGCGCTCGGCCCGTTCGCGCTTGGCGGGCTCGCCGAACGTTTTGCGGTGCTGGAATGGGTGACGATTTCAGAACCCGAAGCCGCCAAGCCCTTCGCCGAGCTGGGCGTGTTGTTCCTGCTGTTCCTGTTGGGTCTGGAATTGTCATTCCAGCGGCTCTGGCAATTGCGGCGCGCCGTGTTTGGCGCCGGCGGGCTGCAGGCGTTCGGCAGCGCGGCTGTGCTGGGCGTCGCGTGCTTTGTGATTGGCCAGACTGCGCCGACCGCCCTTGTGATCGGCTTGGCGCTGGCGCTCTCCTCCACCGCTATCGTCATGCAGATCATGGCCGAGGAACGCCGCACTGCTGCGCCTGTGGGGCGGGCATCGTTGTCGGTTCTGTTGATGCAGGACATTCTGGTGGCCCCCATCCTGATCCTTGTGGGCTTTCTCACGCGCGATTCCGGCGCAGATATCGGCGCCGCTCTGCTCAGCGCCCTGTTTCAGGGCGTTCTGGCGCTGGCGTGGATCTTGTTGCTGGGCCGTCTGGTGCTGCGCCCGGTGTTTCGTCTGGTGGCGAAAGCGGGCGGGCGCGACCTTTTGATGGCGCTGACGCTGGCGGTGGTGGTCGGCGCCTCCATGCTGACCGCAGGCGCCGGGTTGTCGCTGGCGCTGGGCGCGTTTCTGGCCGGTTTGATGCTGGGGGAGACCGAGTTCAAGCATCAGGCCGAGATCGACCTTGAGCCCTTCAAGGGCCTGTTGCTGGGCGTCTTCTTCATGACGGTCGGAATGGGGCTTGATCTGGGCGCCGTGTGGCAGAATGTCGGGCTGGTGCTGGCCGGGCTTGTCGGCATGCTGATCGTGAAGGGGCTGCTGGTCTATCTGGCGTGTCGCCTGTTCGCCGGGGATCACCGACTGTCGCTGGAAGCGGCCTTTTTGCTGGCGCCGGCGGGTGAGTTCGCGTTTGTCATTCTCGCCACCGCCAATGCGGGCGATGTCATCCCTGCTGAAACCGCCACGATGGTCGCGGCCATCGCCGGGCTGTCCATGTTGCTCACGCCGGCCCTGGCTGCGATTGGCCGCAAGCTCGCGACCCGGTCGGAAGAAAGCGTGGGACAGACCGAGCTGCCCTCTGACCTGGTTGATCTGGAAGGCCATGTGATCATCGCCGGCTTCGGTCGTGTGGGCCGCACCATGGCGCGCGTGCTGGAGACCGAGAACGTCACCATGATCGCGCTCGACATGAACGCGGAGAAGGTCGCCAAGGGCCGCGAGGAAGGCTGGCCGGTGTTTTATGGGGATGCGGGGCGCGCCGAGTTTCTGGAGCGGGCAGGCGCCGCACGCGCGGACATGTTCGTGGTCACCGTGGACGACGCGCAGAAAGCGTCTGACATGGTCCGGGCGGCGCGCAATCTTCGGCCTGACGCTTTGATCATTGCGCGCGGGCGCGACCGCCGTCATGCGGTGGAACTGGCCGCGGCCGGCGCCAGCCATGTGACGCTGGAAACTGCGGAAGCCGCGCTGCAGCTGGCGGGCCGGGCGCTCGAAGACCTGGGGCTATCCGCCGACATCGTCCGCGACCGCCTGGCGGCGGAACGCGAGGATGTCTACGCATCGGACGCGGTTTGACCGAATCGGGACGCAAAAAAAGGCCGGGCGAAGCGCCCGGCCTTTTCGTTCAACGTATCAGCGCTGAGGCTTACACCTTGTCTTTCATCACTTCTGCGAAGCGCTCGGCCACGGTGTCCAGGAAGCCTTCGGTGGACAGCCAGCCCTGCTGGTCGCCGACCAGAAGCGCCAGGTCCTTGGTCATGTAGCCGGCTTCCACGGTGCCAATGATGGTCTGCTCGAGATCTTCTGCGAACTGAACCACCAGCTCATTGCCGTCCATCTTGCCGCGATATTTCAGGCCGCGGGTCCAGGCGAAGATCGAGGCGATGGAGTTCGTCGAGGTCTTCTCGCCGCGCTGGTGCTGGCGATAGTGACGGGTCACGGTGCCGTGCGCCGCTTCGGCTTCGACGGTTTTCCCATCCGGGGTCATCAGCACAGACGTCATCAGGCCCAGCGAGCCGAAGCCCTGCGCCACGGTGTCGGACTGCACGTCGCCGTCATAGTTCTTACAGGCCCAGACGAAACCACCCGACCATTTCATGGCCGCCGCGACCATGTCGTCGATCAGACGGTGCTCGTAGGTGATGCCCTTGGCGTCGAAATCCGCCTTGAACTCGGAATCAAAGACGGCCTGGAAGATATCTTTGAAGCGGCCGTCATAGGCTTTCATGATGGTGTTCTTGGTGGACAGATACACCGGCCAGCCGCGATCGAGGCCATAGCGCAGCGAGGCGCGGGCGAAATCCTTGATGGATTCATCAAGGTTATACATGCCCATGGCGACGCCGGAGCTCGGGAAGTCGAACACTTCGTGAGTGATCGGCTCGCCGCCGTCCGCCGGCGTGTAGGTCAGGGTCAGCTTGCCCGGGCCCGGCACCAGCATGTCTGTGGCCTTGTACTGGTCGCCAAAGGCGTGACGGCCGATGACGATCGGCTTGGTCCAGCCCGGAACCAGCCGCGGCACGTTCTTGATCACGATCGGCTCGCGGAACACCACGCCGCCCAGAATGTTGCGGATAGTGCCGTTGGGCGAGCGCCACATTTTCTTGAGGCCGAACTCTTCCACGCGCGCTTCATCGGGCGTGATGGTGGCGCATTTCACGCCGACGCCGTAATGCTTGATGGCTTCGGCGGATTCAACCGTGATCTGGTCATCGGTCTCGTCGCGTTTTTCGATCGAGAGGTCGTAGTATTTCAGGTCGATGTCCAGATAAGGCAGGATCAGCTTTTCCTTGATCAGCGCCCAGATGATGCGGGTCATCTCGTCGCCGTCGAGTTCGACGACCGGATTGTCGACTTTGATCTTGGCCATGAAGCGTATCTTCCGTGTTCTGTGGGCATGAGGTGTCGCACAAGCAAAATGCGACATGCCGCGTCGAGGGGTGGACGAATGTGTGGCGGGTGTCTAGCACCGCACCGCTGTAAGAGAAAGAGGGCGCCCGTGACTCAGTCAGACCCGACCTTGGTCGAAGCTCAGAACCCTGTCTTCATTCTGGTCGAACCACAAATGGGTGAAAACATCGGCGCGGCCTGCCGGGTGATGGGCAATTTCGCGTTGCCGGAGTTGCGAATCGTCAATCCGCGCGATGGCTGGCCTAACCCCAAAGCCGAGACCATGGCCACGGACTCGCCCGTTCTCAAGCAGGCGCGCGTGTTTGCGACGCTGGAAGAAGCGATTGCGGATTGCCAGACGCTGTACGCGACCACGGCGCAGCCGCGCAGCATGGTCAAACCCGTGCATACGGCCCGCGCCGCCATGTCGGAGATCCGCGGGCATATTCAAGCGGGGCAACGGGTCGGTGTGTTGTTCGGGGCTGAGAAGTCCGGTCTGCCCAACACGGCGATCACGATTTCGAACGCCATCATCACCTTGCCGGTCGACCGCAACTTCTCATCGTTGAACCTCTCCATGGCGGTCGGCGTGCTGGCGCATGAATGGCGTGCGGGGGATCCGGCGCCCGCGGAGTTCAAACCGCTCGAAGACCGCGCCAGCGTGGCTGAGCTGCAAGGGCTTTACGCCCATCTTGAAGACGAACTTGATCGGGCGGGCTTTTTCTATCCTCCGGAAAAGACGCCGCTGATGATGCAGAACCTGATCAATATTTTTGCGCGCGGAGGGTTAACGCAGCAGGAGGTCCGGACCTTCCGCGGCGTGATCAAGGCGCTGGCCATCGGTCGGGGCAAGGCGAGGATCGAACGAGATTAGCCAAACAACCCATAAGGTTGTTGTTATGTCTATGCATATCCTCTGGTGAGAACCCCTCTAACGGGAATGCGCGCAGGTGATTTACAATCCTGAGCCGAATTGGCGCCATGCTGTGAGCCTTGTGATGTGCTTACAGGGAGAGCACCGTGCTCAAAAATTTATCGCTGAGAACCCAATTATTTGGCGGGTTCGGTATGATGGCTTTCATCGTCATTGTCATGGTCGTGGCGGGGTTTGTCTTCGCTACCGCCAGTGGAGCGAATTTTGCACGCTTCCGAACCATGTCGCAGGCGTCCGTCGATGTGGCGGACATTCAGGAGGCGGTCGCCAGCTTCCAGAACGACACTTATGTCTATCGGGTGACCGGCGACCCCGCCATGGCGGAAAACGCCTGGAGCAAGCGCGAACAGCTCAACACCGGCATCGTCGCCGTCCAGACCCGGTTAAGCAATAATGAGGTGCGCGAGGATCTCCAACGTGTTGAGGAATTTGGGGATCGATACGCTGAAGCGTTCGAACAATACATCACACGCCGGCAGCTTCTGGACGGTGAGATTTCATCCCTGACTGATTTCGAAGACCGTCTGCTGGGGCAGCTGGGCGATACGCTCGCCGTCGCCGAGATGATGGGCGCCGACCAGTCCATGCTGATGATGGCGGAAGCCATCCGTTCGCTTCTCCAGGCGCGTTATTATGGCCGCCGGTCGCTGACCGAAGGCTATGGGGCCAGTTTTGATCGCGCCCAGTCCGAACTCGAGATGCTCAACACCATGTTGAACCGGGTCTTGCGATCGGACGAGGAGATCATGCACAGCGCGGTGCAACCCATTCATGACGATGTGCAAGCCTATTCGGCGCGTTTTGAGGCGGCTGTGGGCATCACAGAGCAGCTAAACTCGCTGGCGCGAAACGAGCTCGATCAGCTCGGTCCCCAGATGGCCGGCGCCGTCAATCTCGTGGTCGACGATGTGGTCGACCTGCAATCGCAGGTCGGCGATGAAATCGAAGCCGCCTTCACCCAGCAAAAGCTCGTGAGCACGGCGTTGGGTGTTTTCGGCCTGGCGCTTGCGGTGCTGGGGGCGTTCATGGTCGTTCGTCTGATCATGTCCAATATCGGCGCCGTGGTCAGCGGCATCGCCCGCGTCCGACAGGGCGAGCTTGAGTTTCACGTTGAAGGCGTCGATCGCAAGGACGAGCTGGGCGATCTGTTCCGCGCCGTGGATGAGTTGCGCAGGGGTGAGATCACTCGCATCCGGATGGAGAGCGAAGCCTTGGTCGCCAGCAAGGAGCGTGAAGCGCGCTCTCAGGCGACCCATGAGGCGATCGACGTGTTCCGCGTCAAGGTTGAGAGCATTCTGAAAATCCTGGCCGAGCGCACCCATGAGATGCGTCACACGGCCGGTCGCCTGAATTCGCAAGCGACTTTCGCGAATGAACAGGCCAAAACTGCGGACGGCGCGGCGGGCGAGACCGCAAATAGCGTTGAGACCGTGGCGGCGGCGGCCGAAGAGCTCTCAAGCTCGATCCAGGAAATCGCCCGACTTACTGAAAGCGCGTCTCACAAGGTCAGCGATGCCGGCCAGCGCTCGCAAAGCTCGGTGGATCAGATCGAGGCGCTCGCGGATCGGGTGTCGAGCATTAATGACGTGATCGACCTGATCAACGATATCGCCGAACAAACGAATCTGCTGGCCCTGAACGCCACGATCGAGGCGGCGCGCGCCGGTGATGCGGGCAAAGGGTTCGCCGTTGTGGCCAGCGAGGTGAAAGACCTGGCGGAACAGACCAGCAAGGCTACCGAGACTGTGGCGAGCCTTGTGAAAGACATCCAGGGCTCCATGTCCGGCTCCGTCGAGTCCATTCGCGGAATCGCCAAGATGAGCGAGGAGATCAACGAAGCCACCGCCTCCATCGCCAGCGCCATCGAGGAGCAGGGCGCAGCGACGCGGGAAATCTCACAAAGCACGTCGCGGGCGGCGGAGAGCACGACGACCCTGGCGAAAGGGGTGCGCGATGTGGGCGAGGCCGTGGCGGAGACGGAAAGCGCGGCGGGCATGCTGGAGACCACCTCGGACGCCTTCACCAGCCAGTCGGATACGCTGCGTGAGGCGGTCGAGATGTTCTTTGAGGCTATCAAGGAAGGTCCGCTGGATCGGCGTGAGGGCGAAGACCCATCCTATCGCGGACCTGAGCGGCGCAAGGGCCGGCAAGGTGAGGCCGAAATCTCCACCGCCGCCTGATTTTCGGGGCAGGACAGACGCCAGGCCGTCCTCTCATGTCGGGAGGGCGGCCTGAGCGTTTGAGGAGCCGCGCCGCTGCACATGGTATCCAGACGGATCGTTATCCTTTAGTGAGGAGAGGTTTGAAGGATCTGCCTGAAGTTTCATGGCCCAGACTGAATTTCATCTCTCGCAAGCGCTGCGTGACCTTATCCGCCGGTCCGGACGCTGGTCGCCGCCGGATTGGGTTTTTCTGCCTGCATCGGCTCTGGTGTTGGCGGGGCTTGTCGCGTTGGCGCTCAATATACGGCCAGGCGCGGTGGATGCCGTTGTCAGCGACACCCAGTTCATCATGGAAGGTGAGGCGCTTGGTCAGCTCATTCCCGGTCCGGGCACGCGCTTTGAGTTGACGATTGGTCCTGCGGGAGAGCCTCTGGCGCGGTTAAGCGCGACAGCGTCTTTTGATGCTGCGGGTATGTTGTCGGCGGGCGTCGGCGCGGCTTTACCCACTGAATGGGAAGAGAACGCAATAGGCCGGATCGTCCGGCTGGAGGTCGAGGCCCAGGCCGCTCCCGACACGCGCATTGACCAAGTCCGGTTAGGATATTTCACAGTCGGTTATGGTGATTCCGAGCGGACCCTGAAACCTGTGAGCCCATCATGGAGCACGGTCGGCATTTGCTATCAGGTGGCGCCGACGGCGCAGGCGAACGGCGTAGAATGGCTGGGCATCTGGCCAGGTGACGCCGGGGATGGCGAGGCTGTTCTGGTCCGGTCCATCCGCCTGACCCTTGAGCCGCAAGGGGATACCATGGCGCAGTGTGAAGCGCGCCTGTCCCCCGCTTAGTCGCAGGGGCGGACATGCAGCTCTGGCGCATTCTTCTCTTCACAATCAATCTGGTTCTGGGACCGGCCCGCAGCCGCCTCCTGCTAGGCGTCTTCCTGGCTGGGCTGGGCTATGTGCTGTTTCTACCGGCCTTCGAGGGGCGTGACGAAGTTCAGCAGCTTGAAGCGCTGATCCAGTTTTCTCAAACAGGCGCCGTCAGGGTGTCTGAAGACGCGCCGTTTCCAGCAGAGTTTTCGACCCATGACGGGCCCTGGCCAGCGTCCTGGGTGAGCGCGTCACGCCCGGGTTATGCGAGCTGGGCCATGATGCGTACGGGTGCTGATGATGTGGAGACGGGGGACGACGCCTCCGTGCAACCCTCATCGTCCGCCGCTTTTCACGCTCGACCGCTCACGCTTGTGGTGCTGGCGCCCGTTCGTGCGTTGGTGTCGGACTGGAGCTGGCGCGCGCAGGTCCGGCTCTACCGGCTGATCCTGTGGTCGGCGGCCATGTTGGGGTTCGCTCTGGCGGTCGAAGCGGCCTTTCGGAGCGGTTTGCTCAATGAGCATGGCGCCGTGATCATGGCGGCCTGGCCCTTCATGTTTCCCCAGTTTTTCGCGCAGATGACGTCTGTGGGAGGCGATGCGCTGGGCTTGTGTTGCGCGGCGTTCGCCTGCGCGGCCTTCATGACCTTGTCGCGACGCAATGACTTGCCCGCCAGCCTGGGGCTGGGCCTGGCCCTGGGGCTGGGGGTCTGGGCCAATACGCTTCTGGTGACGCTCTGGCTTGGACTGGCGTTGTATCTCGGCTGGCGTAGTTGGCGGCTTCACAGAGCGCATGCACTGGATGGGGAGTGGCTGGTCTTGCGTGTGTTCGCGCTGAGCCTCGCGCTGCTGATCGCGACGGGATGGGTTGTCTATGCCGTGTTCAGTTCGGGGCCCAGCGAGATGACCCCCGTGCTCGGGCCGGGTTTTGCTGAGCGCTTATGGGCCACGATTGCGACGTTTTCCGCAGATGGCGGAGCTTCGGAGATATTGCCTGGTCCAGGCTGGCGTCTGATCTCATTAGGGCTGCTGGTCGTGATTCTGGCGCGGTGGGAGCTGAACTGGCGCGCTTTGCCGCCGCTGGCGCAGGCGCCGGCCTTCATCCTGCCGGTCTTCACGCTCAGCGCCTTGCTGCTGGGGCTTCAGGGATATGCGTCGGGCTTTGGCGACCTTCACATGCTGGCGGCATTTCTGGGGGTGGCGACGGCGCTGTGTTGCCGCACATCCGGGTTGGCGATGGCTTTGGTCGTGCTGGGGCTGTCGGGCGCGTTGGCTCAGGGCTTGTTTCAGGCGTCGGTGTTTTCAGGGTGTGCGGTCTATGACCCGCAGCTGGGGCGGTATGGCTATGAGGGCGCGCGCTGCGTGCTGGATCTGGATGCGCTGGGCGCTGTCAGCGCGCCGCTTGCCGCCGTGAAAGCGTTGATGATCGGCGGTTTGAGCGCCGCCAGCGCGCTGTTCACCCTTTGGAGACAGTCCGCGAGACAGCGCGAATATTGACTCCGCCCCGGGGTTTGCTCATAACCCGCGCTTCCCTCGCTCGCCGGCTTGCCGGACGAGCTTTGTTTTCATGGCAACGGACGACGCGTGGACCGCCGTTTCAATTGCTCTGGCTGAGGGATCAGAGCCGGGCCGCGTCGAGAAGGAAAGACTATGTCGAAGCGTCATTCACAGAAATACAAAATTGATCGCCGCATGGGCGAAAACATCTGGGGCCGCGCCAAGTCCCCGGTGAACAAACGCTCCTACGGCCCGGGTCAACACGGCCAGCGCCGCGCCGGCAAGCTGTCTGACTTCGGTCTGCAGCTGCGCGCCAAGCAAAAGCTCAAAGGCTATTACGGCAACATCACCGAGAAGCAGTTCAAGCGCATCTACACTGAAGCGCAGCGCCTGCGCGGCAACACCGCCGAAAACCTGATCGGTCTGCTGGAAAGCCGTCTGGACGCGATCGTGTATCGCGCCAAGTTCGTGCCGACCGTCTTCGCAGCGCGCCAGTTCGTCAACCACGGCCATGTCCGTGTGAACGGCAAGCGCGTGAACATCGCTTCCTACATGGTCAAGCCGGGCGATGTGGTTGAAGTGCGCGAAAAGTCCCGCTCCATGGCGCTGGTGCTTGAAGCACTGGGCAGCCCGGAACGTGACGTGCCGGATTACCTTGATCTCGACGCCAAGGGCATGAAAGCCACCTACACCCGCAAGCCGGACTTCAACGAAGTGCCGTACCCGGTGAAGATGGAACCGAACCTGGTCGTCGAATTCTACTCCTCGTAATTTTTCGGGGACGACGAGACAGAAAAGCCCGCTGCATCGCAGCGGGCTTTTTCTTTGACCGTATCACTTGAAAACCCGCCTCCAGAGGGAGGCGGGTTTTCTCGGTCAGGTGCGGCGGGCAGGGGCTTACGCCTCCACCAGGCCCTTGTCTTTCATCAGCTGTTGCAGCTCGCCGGCTTCAAACATCTCCTTGATGATGTCGCAGCCGCCGACAAATTCGCCCTTCACGTAAAGCTGGGGGATGGTCGGCCAGTCTGAATACGCCTTGATGCCTTCGCGCACGGCGTGGTCTTCCAGCACGTTCACTGCGGCGTATTCCACGCCCACATGATCAAGCACGCGGGCCACCACCGACGAGAACCCGCATTGCGGGAAGGTGGGAGTGCCCTTCATGAACAGGACCACGTCATTGTCTGTGACGGCTTTCTTGATCGCTTCCTGGGTCTCGGCGTCGGACATGGAGAGGATTCCTTATGGTTCGTCTTGGCCCCAAGATGGGGGGCGGAGCGGCGAGTTTCAATTGCTGACAGGCGCGCTAGTCCGGCGCACGGGTTTCCAGCGCCAGGGCATGCAGTTCGCCGCCCATCCGGCCTTTCAGCGCGGCATACACCATCTGGTGCTGCCGCACGCGGGGCAGGCCGGCGAAAGCCGGTGAAACCACCACAGCCTTGTAATGGTCGCCATCGCCGGCGAGATCGGTGATCTCGACCTCGGCGCCGGGAACGCCTTCCTTGATGAGACTGACAATGTCTTCCGCATTCATGGGCATGGCGTCTCTCCTGCGCAGTGCTAGTCTGAGCCATACCATCACACCGGGCGTGCCCGGAACCCTGACTTTCACAGGGATATTACGGAGACCTGCCCATGTTGCTGTCCGCATTGCTTCTGACTACCGCTCTGGCCGCTCCCGCCGCTTCAGATTGTGCGGGGCTGGAGCCCCAGCCCTGGGCGGATCTGTGCGTCATCAGTTCAGATGAGATGAAAGGCCGGCTGGTCGAGAGCGAAGGCAATGCACGGGCGCGCGCCTATATCATCGACCGCCTGACCGAGATCGGCGTCCAGCCGGTGGGCGACAGCTATGAGCAGCCCTTCAGCTTTGAGCGCGCCATAGATTTTCGCGATGAGAATTCGCCGCGCGAAACCATCAACGCCGTGAACGTCATCGGCGTCATTCCTGGCCGTGATCGCAGCCGCGCTATCGCTGTGACCGCGCATTATGACCATGTGGGACAGACCGAAGAGGGCGAGATTTTCAACGGCGCCGACGACAACGCGTCTGGCGTGGCGGCGCTGCTGGCGGCGGCGGAGCATTTCATCGCCAATCCGCCCGAGCATGACATCCTGATCATGGCGTTCGACGCAGAGGAGGGCGGATTGCGCGGGGCCCGCGAAGTGGTCGCCAACCCGGTCGAAGGCGCAGCGCCGGTCGTCTTCAATCTCAATTTCGACATGCTGGGCTATAGCCCGGACAATGATATCTGGGCGGCGGGCCCGTATCACACGCCGGCCCTGCATCCCATCGTCGAAGCGGTGGCGCAAGACGCGTCGATAACGCTGGCGGCGGGCTATGACCAGCCTGACGGCGATCCGCGCAATGACTGGACGCTGTTGTCAGACCAGGGCGCGTTCCACGCCGCCGGCATCCCGTTTCTCTATCTCGGGGTGGAGGATCACGAGCATTACCACCAGACCACAGACGAGTTCGAGACCATCAATTCCGAGTTCTTCCTGGGGGCGGTGAGCGTGGCGATCGAGCTGGCCGAGCGCATTGATGCGGACCTTGGGTCTGTTCTGGGCGAGGCAGGCCAACCCTAGCGAAAAGCCAAGTGATTGACGCGCCGCAATATTTGCGGCGCGTCATTAAATCATAACAAAAATAAACAGTGTTTACTTTTCAAAGTGCGGTGAGGTCCCTATCTATACGCCACAAACGCGGGCGTATAGGCATGCTCGGGTTTCATCAGGGAGATGGATATGTCCACCGCACTTCGTACTGTTTTCGCTGGCGCAGCACTCGCAATCGCCGCTTTCGGTTCCGCTCAGGCCCAGGACTGTCCGTCCGAGCCGATGTTCGCCGGCATGTCCGGTCCGAACTCTGACGTGCGCCAGTCTGCGCGCCGCATCGATCAGGGCGACTGGCGCAACGCCGCTCACTTCGCCTCCGAGGCGCTGGAGTCCGGCACCTCCAACCGCAACAAGAACGCCGCCGCCGTCAATCTGTGCGCTGCGCTCGCCAATGAAGGCGATGCCGGCACGGCGGACGCCTGCGCCAACGCCATCGAACGCAATCCCGAAGGCTGGGAAGCGTACACCAATCGCGGCGGCGCCTTCTGGCTGGCGGGCGATCACGCCGCCGCCGCTGCTGATTTCGCGCGCGCCGCTGAACTGGGCGCCGGTGAAGAGGCGGTCACGCACAATTCTGCTCTGGCCCAGTGCCACAGCTAAGTCGCTGACCCATTCAAATGAAAAAGGCCGGAGCATTGGCTCCGGCCTTTTTTGTGTGCTCTGTCGCCTGTCTTACTCGGCGACGCGCGCCTCAGGCTCGCCCTCCATCAGGGCGGGCATGAAGCCTTCATGGGCCTGTTTGAGGCGGATCAGATCCACCGCATGGCCGCCATTGATGGAGATGAAGCGTCCGCCTGCGAGGCCCACGACTTCAACCGGCACGTTTGCGGTCTTGGCGTTCGCGCGAATGGTCTCGGCGTCCGCGGCGTCGGCGGCGATCAGATAACGGCCCTGATCCTCACCGAACATCCAGGCGAAGACCGGCAGGCCGCCCGTATAGGCGAGCTTGATCCCGACGCCCGCCGCCATCGCCATATCGGCGGCGGCGCAGGCCAGGCCGCCGTCTGACAGGTCGTGGACGGCCTTGGCGTGGCCGGCGCGGATCGTCTGACGGACAAAGTCGCCATTGCGCTTTTCAACGGCCAGATCGACGCGCGGGGACGCGCCTTTTTCCTGGTTCTCGATCTCGCGCAGATAGATCGACGCGCCAAGCTCGCCGCGGGTTTCGCCCACCAGCAGCAGCACCTGGCCTTCTTTCAGACCGCCATAGCCCATGCGCTGGGCGATGTCGGGAATCAGGCCCACAGCGCCTACCGCCGGGGTCGGCGGAATGGCGACGCCGTCGGTCTCGTTATAGAGCGAGACATTGCCGGACACGACGGGGAAGTCGAGGGCCTTGCACGCCTCGGCCATGCCTTCCACGCAGCCCACGAACTGACCCATGATTTCAGGACGCTCGGGATTGCCGAAGTTCAGGCAGTCCGTGATGGCGATGGGATCAGCGCCGACGGCGGTGAGGTTGCGCCAGGCTTCGGCCACCGCCTGCTTGCCACCTTCGAACGGGTCGGCGAAGCAATAGCGCGGGGTGCAGTCAGTGGTGATCGCCAGCGCCTTTTGCGTGCCGTGCACGCGCACGATGGCGGCGTCGGATGCGTCTTCGGAGCTGGCGGCGGTGTCGGCCATGACGTGGCGGTCATACTGACGCCAGATCCAGCGTTTGGACGCCATGTCCGGGCTGCCCATCAGGCTCGCCAGCACTTCGCCCAGATGTTCAGGCTGGTGCAGGTCAGCCGGGTCGATGGAGCCGCGCGCCTCGGCGGGGAACCAGGGGCGGTCGTATTTCGGCGCGTTCTCGCCAATGGGATCGAGCGGCAGGTCGCAGACGACCTCGCCTTTGTGACGCAGCACAAGACGGCCATGGGGCGCGGTCTTGCCGATGGTCGCCACATCCAGATCCCATTTGCGGAAAATGCGCTCGGCGACGTGTTCACGGCCGGGCTTGATGATGATCAGCATCCGCTCCTGGGATTCTGACAGCATCATCTCATAGGCGGTCATGTTCTCTTCGCGCTGGGGCACGTGATCAAGATCAAGCTCGATCCCGAGGCCGCCCGAAGACGCCATCTCCACAGACGAAGACGTCAGGCCAGCCGCGCCCATGTCCTGGATCGAGCTGATCGCGTCTTCGCTCATCAGCTCAAGGCAGGCCTCGATCAGCTTCTTCTCGGTGAAGGGGTCGCCGACCTGAACGGTCGGGCGGTTCTCTTCAGAGCCTTCGCCGAATTCCGCCGACGCCATGGTGGCGCCGTGAATGCCGTCGCGGCCGGTTTTCGCGCCCACATAGAGCACAGGGAATTCAGGCTCACGGGCGGCGGCGGTGAAGATCTTGTCGGCATCGGCCAGGCCCACAGCCATGGCGTTCACCAGGATGTTGCCGTTATAGCCCTTGTCGAAATTGGTCTCGCCGCCCACCGTGGGCACGCCCACGCAATTGCCGTAGCCGCCAATGCCGGCGGTGACGCCAGCGACCAGTTGACGGGTCTTGGGGTGCTTGGGATCGCCAAAGCGCAGCGCGTTCATCAGCGCCACCGGGCGGGCGCCCATGGTGAAGACATCGCGCAGAATGCCGCCCACGCCCGTGGCCGCGCCCTGATAGGGCTCGATATAGCTGGGGTGGTTGTGGCTCTCCATCTTGAAGATGGCCGCCTGGCCGTCGCCAATGTCGATGACGCCGGCGTTCTCGCCCGGACCATAGATCACCTTGTCGCCAGACGTGGGGAATTTGGACAGGTGCAGGCGCGAGGATTTGTACGAGCAGTGCTCGGACCACATCACCGAGAAAATGCCCAGCTCCACAAGGTTCGGCGCGCGGCCGAGCTCTTTCAGGATGATCTCGTATTCGTCAGCGGTGACGTGATCGAGGGCGATCTCTTCGGTGATTCCCTCGGCGTAACGCGGGTTCACAGCTTCGCTCATGACAGTTTCCCCAGCACGCTTTCAAACAGGGCCAGTCCATCGGTTCCGCCATGATCGGCGTCCACCGCGCGTTCCGGGTGGGGCATCATGCCCAGCACATTGCCCGCCGCATTGGTGACGCCGGCGATGTCGCGGGCGGAGCCGTTGGGATTGTTGGCGTAGCGGAAGACCACCTGGCCTTCGCCCTCGATCCGGTCGAGCGTCGCCTCGTCGGCGAAATAATTGCCGTCATGGTGGGCGACCGGGATGACGATCTCCTTGCGATCAGCATAGCCGCGGGTGAAGCGGGTGTTCGCCGTCTCAACGAGCAGGGGCGCTTTCTCGCAGACGAAGTGCAAAGACGCGTTGCGCATCAGCGTGCCGTCCAGCAGCCCGGCCTCGGTCAGGATCTGAAAGCCGTTGCACACGCCCAGCATGGGCACGCCCGCTTCGGCTTTCTTCTTCAGGTCATTGACGATCGGCGAGCGTGCGGCCACTGCGCCCGAGCGCAGATAGTCGCCATAAGAGAAACCGCCGGGGACCATGACGAAGTCGAGCCCCTCAGGCAGTTCGGTCTCTTCATGCCAGACCATGGCCGGCGCGTGGCCGGTGACGGCTTCGATGGCCGTGGCCGCGTCGCGGTCACAGTTCGAGCCGGGGAAGACGATGACGGCGGTTTTCATGTCAGATCCGCTTCTTGCTCGCCAGCGCCTAAGCGCTCAGCTCGATGTCGTAATTTTCGATGACGGGGTTGGCGAGCAGCTTGTCGCACATCTCAGAGACGCGGCTCTGGGCTTCCTCGGCGTCGGCGGTGTTGAGATCAATCTCGATCAGCTTGCCCTGACGCACGCCCGTAACTTCGTCAAACCCCAGATGGTTCAGCGAGTTGGAGACAGCCTGGCCTTGCGGGTCCAGAACGCCGGGTTTGAGATAGACGTGAATGCGCGCTTTCATTCCGGAGACCCCTCTTCGGTGACGGAACCGTTTTCTTTCATGATGCCCAGACGGCGGGCGACTTCGGCATAGGCTTCGGTCACATTGCCCAGATCGCGGCGGAACCGGTCCTTGTCGAGCTTCTCATTGGTGTTGGCGTCCCACAGACGGCAGCTGTCCGGGCTGATCTCGTCGGCGAGAATCACTCGCGGCATGTCGTTCTGGTCGTAGACGCGGCCAAATTCGAGCTTGAAGTCCACAAGACGGATGCCGACGGCTGCGAACATGCCCGACATGAAATCGTTCACCCGCAGCGCCATGGCGATCATCTCGTCCATGTCCTGGGTGGTGGCCCAGTTGAACGCGGTGACATGTTCCTCGGCGACCATCGGATCTTCCAGCGCGTCGTTCTTGTAATAGAACTCGACGATGGAGCGCGGCAGCGCATCGCCTTCGGTCAGGCCGAAGCGTTTGGCGATCGAGCCGGCGGCCACATTGCGCACCACCACTTCCAGCGGGATGATCTCGACTTCGCGGAGCAATTGCTCACGCATGTTCAAGCGCTTGATGAAGTGGGTGGGGATGCCCATCCGGCCCAGATGCTCCATGATGTATTCGGAGATCCGGTTGTTGAGCACGCCCTTGCCTTCGAGCACGGCTTTTTTCTGGGCGTTGAAGGCGGTGGCGTCATCCTTGAAATAGGCCACGACGGTGCCCGGCTCGGGACCCTCGTAGAGGATTTTGGCTTTGCCTTCGTACAGCATCTTGCGGCGGGACATCGTGGCCTCGCTCCGGCTTGGGCGCGCTTTAGCGGCGCGCGAGTGGGGCGTGAGCCCGCTTTGATGTCGCTGGGAACAGAGACGTCGCGCCTGGGCCATGCCATGAGAAACGCGAAACGGCCCGTCGCCGCGGGCCGCTATCGTGGCGCCTTCATACGCGAGGGGCGCGCTTACATCAATATCTGTGCTGAAGCCTGTTTCCGCTCAGGCTTACGCGATTGATAATCGGCGCTGCTACGGCTAACTCTTCAGGCAGCAGTTTTGATGTCTGGGGTTGAAGGACCACCGCCATGTCAGGTTTTGATGATCGCGAAAACGCGTTCGAAAACAAATTCGCTCACGATCAGGAGCTCGAGTTCAAAGCGGTTGCGCGCCGCAACAAGCTCCTGGGTTTGTGGGCCGCCGAGCTGATGGGCCTGACCGGCGATGACGCCGAAGCCTATGGCAAGGAAGTCGTCAAAGCCGATTTCGAAGAAGCCGGTGATGAAGACGTTTTCCGCAAGGTGCGCGGCGATTTCGACGCCCGCGGCATCGAGCAGACCGATCACCAGATTCGTCACAAGATGGAGCAGCTGCTCGAAGAGGCCCGCGAACAGGTTCTCAAGGGCTAACCGGTCTGGCTCTGATCTGAAATGAGTGACGGCGGCGCAGATCCTGCGCCGCCGTTTTCATGTCCGGCTTACAGTCCGAACGCCTCGCGGTCGGCGATTACCTGCAGGGCGTGATCCAGTGCGCCGCGAATGTCTGCGTCTGAATACGCCATGCTGATGCGCGCCAGAACATCCCCCGTGTCGCGGTCGATCAAAAGGACAAAGCCGGTCGCCCCGGCTGTCGCCTCGTAGACCGCGCTGACGCCTTCCTGACGCGCCCGCCGCGCCAGTGCGCCGCGCCGACCGAAAGAGCTGTCAAAGCGCACGCGTTCCAGCGGCGCTTCCGCGTAATCAGCCATCACCGCCTCATAGCGCGGCTCCAGTACCTTGCAGGGCCCGCACCAGTTGGAGCGAAACAGCGCCGCCACCAGACGCGGCTCGTCGCTCGGGGCCTGAGCGAGTGCAGATGAGGTGAGCAGCCAGAAACAAAAAGCTGCAAATAGGCGCAGTCCCATTTTATCTCCTGAACGAAAAAGACCGCGCCATCATAGGCGCGGTCTTTGAAGTGATCATTCACAACACAGCGAGCGCAATCAGTGCGCGCCAAAGACACGATCAAAGATCATGTCCACATGCTTGAAGTGATAGTCTTCGTCAAAGCAGGCTTCGATCTGAGCGTCTGAGAGCAACGCCGTGACGCCCTCATCGGCTTTCAGGTGTTCGACCAGCTTGCCGCCCTCATCCCAGGTTTTCATCCCGTTGCGCTGAACGAGGCGATAGGAATCCTCGCGCGAGGCGCCGGCTTGCGTTAGCGCGAGCAGCACGCGCTGGGAATTGTGGATGCCGCCATAGGTCTCAAGATTCTCCCGGCAGCGGTCCTCGTGCACGATCAGGCCTTCAATCATCGAGGCGGTGCGGTGCAGGGCGAAATCGAGATGGGCGGTGGCGTCGGGGCCGATGCCGCGTTCGACGGAGGAGTGTGAGATGTCGCGTTCATGCCAGAGCGCGACGTTTTCCATGGCTGGAACGACCGCCGAGCGCACCAGGCGGGCCAGACCGGTGAGGTTCTCGGTCAGGATCGGATTGCGCTTGTGCGGCATGGCCGACGAGCCTTTCTGCCCCTTGGAGAAAAACTCCTGCGCTTCACGCACTTCCGAGCGCTGAAGATGGCGCACTTCAACCGCAACGTTCTCGATGGCGGACGCGATCAGGCCCAGCGTTGCGAAAAAGGCGGCATGGCGGTCGCGGGGAATCACCTGGGTGGAGATCGGCTCGACGCTGAGATCCATCGCCTGCGCCACATGGGCTTCCACGGCCGGGTTCACATTGGCGAAGGTGCCGATGGCGCCGGAGATGGCGCAGGTGGCGATCTCTTCACGCGCTTGAACCAGACGCGCGCGGTTGCGGTCGAATTCGGCGTAGAAGCGCGCGAATTTCAGCCCCATCGTGGTGGGCTCGGCGTGGATGCCGTGGCTGCGGCCGATACAGGCGGTCATCTTGTGCTCGAAAGCGCGCTTTTTCAGCGCCGCCAGCACCCGGTCCATGCCCGCAAGCAGCAGATCAGACGCGCGCTTGAGCTGCACGGCCAGGCAGGTGTCCAGCACGTCCGAGCTGGTGAGCCCCTGGTGCACGAAGCGGGCGTCATCGCCCACTAGCTCAGCCAGATGGGTGAGGAAAGCGATGACGTCGTGCTTCACCTCGGCTTCGATCTCGTCGATCCGGTCGACGTCGAATGTCATGTCCTTGGCTTTCCAGACCGCCTTGGCGGCGTCGGCCGGCACGACGCCCAGCTCGGCCAGCTTGTCGGTGGCGTGGGCCTCGATCTCGAACCAGATGCGGTATTTCGATTGTGGGGACCAGATGTCGGCCATTTCCGGCCGGGTATAGCGAGGGATCATGGGGCGCGGCTCTCACGTCTGACGAAAGGGGCGGGTTTGCGCGCAAACAGCGCCAACCGGCCCGCTACGTCAAGTGCGCCGCTTCAGATCGCGCTTGAGCGCATAGCCCGCCGCCACGAACAAGACCGCCGCCAGGGCGAAGGCCGAGCTGCCCGCCATCAAGGCCAGACGCAAGGCTTCGCCTTCGCCATAATGGGGGCGCAGCGCGTCTGACAATGCGCCGACGGCCAGCGGTCCCAGGCCAATGCCGATCAGATTGTTGAAGAAGCCGATGATCGCCGCCACCGCTGCGCGAGAGGCGGGCGGGGTCATGGTCTGGGTGGCGGCCAGCCCCGGTCCGATCCAGGCATAGCTGAGCAGCAAGGGGATGGCGAAGAAGAGCAGGGTGGTCTGGCCGTCTTGCGCCATCAGCCCGCCGAGGAAGAACGGCACGGTCAACAGCAAGGTGACGCCTGGAATGACGCCATAGGCTTCAGGACGTCCCGGTCCGACGCGATCCGCCATCCAGCCGCCGGCCACCGAGCCGATGAGCCCCAAAGCGAACAGCGGCGACAGACCGGCGCCCACCTCTTCCAGCGTCATGCCCTGAGAGCGGATCAGAAAGGAGGGCGCCCATTGATAGAGGCTATAGCCTGCAAACGAGGTCACCGCGGCGGCGGCCGTGAACAGACGCAGGGACGGGGTGGCGAACACGAGTTTCAATGCGCCCAGCGCATTGGCTTTCTGGGCGCGTAGGGCTTCCGTGTCGAACATGCCGCGCTTGGGTTCCTTGACCAGAACCAGCAGCACCAGCGCCAGCAAAACGCCCGGCAGCCCGACCAGAATGAACGCCCAACGCCAGTTCAGCGCATCGGCGATAAAGGCGCCCAGCGCCGAGCCCGCGGTGAGCCCCAGGCGCGCGCCGATCGAGAACAAGCCGATGGCGAAAGCGCGCTTTGAGGGCGGAAAATAGTCTGACAACACCGAATAGGAGGGCGAGACGCCGCCCGCCTCGCCTGAGGCGACGCCGATGCGCGCCAGCAGCATCTGGACGAAATTGCTGGCCAGGCCGGACAGGGCGGTGAACATGCTCCACACGACGCAGGCCGCGGCGATCAGGCGGATGCGGTTGGTGCGGTCGGCCAGAATGGCGATGGGGATGCCAAGCGTGGCGTAAAACAGCGCGAAGGCTGTGCCGCCCAGCAGAGCGAGCTGTGAATCGCTCAGATTGAGATCGACCCGGAACTCTTCCTGGAGCACCGCAAAGACCTGCCGGTCCATGAAATTGACCAGATAGACCACGAGCAAAACACCAAGCGCGGTCCAGGCGTTCCGGGCGGCCGGCCGTTTGGCGGTGAAAGGCGCTGGGGTGCTCATTGCGGTCCCTTAGGCTCGAATCAGAGAGGCCGGGGTTATGCGATAGGCAGGTGATTCAGTTAAAGGCTCGTGTGCATTACGATTCAGTGAGGCGGATTCAGTCTTTCAAGTCAGCCTTTAAGCATGTCCGGTGTGATGGGCTTTGTACGATCCAGAGAGCGCGCCGGATCAGGCAGCGGGTATTTCAGGCCCGAACCGCAATTAAACAGCACCATCTCTGAGTCACGCTCCACCAGACCGCGATCCAGAGCGGACTGAGCGGCCGCCAGCGTCGCCGCGCCTTCGGGGCAGAGCAACAGACCGTCCTCGCGCCCACAAAGTTGCCGGGCGGCTTCGATCTGGGTTTCGCTGACCGACAGCGCTGCGCCGCCGCTTTGGCGTACGGCGCGCAGGATCAGGAAATCGCCAATGGCCTTGGGCACGCGAATGCCGGCGGCGAAAGTATGCGCGTCCAGCCATTCCGGCGCGTGCTCTTCCCCCGCTTCATACGCTTTCACGATGGGCGCGCAGCCTTCGGCCTGAACAGCGAACATCTTGGGACGTTCAGAGCCGATCCAGCCCAGCTTTTCCATTTCATCAAAGGCTTTCCACATGCCGATCAGGCCGGTGCCGCCGCCGGTGGGGTAAAAGATCGCATCGGGGAGTTTCCAGCCCAATTGCCAGGCCAGCTCGATCCCCATCGTCTTCTTGCCCTCGATCCGGTAGGGCTCCTTGAGGGTGGAGACGTCAAACCAGCCCATCTGCTCTTTCAGCGCGCCGACGATCGCTCCGCACTGATGGATCAGGCCGTTGACGCGAAACACCTTGCCGCCCTGGGCGGCGATCTCGCGCACATTCACGTCCGGGGTGTCTTCAGGGCAGAAGGAATAGGTGGTCATTCCGGCCCGCGCGCCATAGGCGGACAGCGCGGCGCCGGCATTGCCGTTGGTGGGCATGGCCATGGTTTTCACGCCATACGATTTCGCCATGGAGACGGCCAGCGCCAGTCCGCGCGCCTTGAAGCTGCCCGTCGGCAGGCGCCCCTCATCCTTGACCCACAGGCGCCCGGTCGCGCCGATCTGCGCCGCCGTGCCTGCCGCATAAATCAGGGGCGTATCCACTTCGCCCAGCGACACAACATCCTCGTCCTTCGCGACGGGCAGCAGTTCGCGCCATTTCCAGAATCCGGGCTGGTCCATGGCCGAGCGTGCGGCGATGGCGTCACGATCAAGTCGGCTCTTCATGGCCTCAAGATCATACCGCGCCAGAAGCGGCCAGCCTTCGGGGGAGAGGTTTTGCGGCGCATCGGCCTCGATGCGCGCCCCCGTCATCGAGCATTCAAGATGGGTGAAAAAATTGGACGGGGCAGCAGGCATGGGTCACCGTGAGACAGGGTAAACAAGGAGATCGACATGCCAGTACGCGGCGTCGGCGGCATATTCGTGAAGTCCGCTGATCCTGACGCGGCCAAGCGTTGGTATCAAGAGGTGTTAGGTCTGGAGCTAAATTCTTATGGGGGTTTCGACTTTCCCCATGCTGAGGCTGCTGAAACCTTTGGTGACGGCGCGCGCACCATCTTCGCCCGTTTTGAGGACGGGTCTGATTATTTCGCCCCGTCAGAGCAGGCCTTTATGGTGAATCTGATCGTCGAGGATCTTGACGCCCTGCTGGCGCGGATCAAGGCGGCAGGTGTCGCCTTGATCGGTGAACCGCAACAGTTCGACTATGGACACTTCGCCTGGCTGTTGGACCCTGACGGGGTCAAGATCGAGCTGTGGGAGCCCGCCAAGCCGAAGGCCTAGCGGCCCTTAGCGCGTCATTTGCCCCCAGGCGGCTTTGAGAAGCCGCCCCAGCCGGTCGAGCGACCATGCACGCTGGTCCACCGGGCGCCCCGCGATCCAGGTGTGCTGGGCGGTGAATTGCTCGCCGGTCTCGAGCGCCTGCACTGGGTCGCGATCAAACAGGGCCAGATCCGCGCGCTTGCCCGGCTCCAGCGATCCGATCTGATCATCCAATCCCAATTGACGGGCGGCATTGATCGTCATCATCGCAAACGCGTCTTCGGCGCTGACCGTGTCGCCCAGAGTCGCGTCGTCGGGCGTAAGCCGCGAGACCGGCAAGGTCATCACGCGCGCGGCGTCGATGGCGCTGGCGGGATGATCCCCATGAATGGTCACCACGGCGCCGCTCTCCATCGCAGCCTGAATGGGCATGTAGCGCCCGGCGCGCTCAGCCCCGAACATGGCCTCCAGACGGTGGCCGTAATAGCCGATATGGTCGGGGAAGAAGCCCAATGAGACGCCCAGTTCAGCTGCACGCTCGATCTGCTGGGGCGTCGCCAGAGCCAGATGCTCCAGACGGTGATGAAGACCGGATTGAGGATGGGCGCGCTGGGCCGCGTCGATCACATCAAGCGCCAGATCTATCGCGCGTTCGCCCTGGACGTGGAACGCCATCTGCACGCCCGATTGCTGCGCTTCAAACGCGTGCGCCAGCGCAGTCTCGGGCGGGATCGCCAGCGGTCCGCGCCATCCCGGCGGCAGGCCCAGCACGTCGGCGTTAAAAGCGCTGTCGGCATAGGGCTCAGAGGTCGCGGCGCCGCCCACAAAGGGCGAGCCGTCCAGCCATAGCTTGAGCCCGGCGACGCGGGTGATCACGGCGTCAGAGCGGGCGTGATCAAACAGGGTGTAACCGTGCGCCGCTTGCTCGGGCAGCAGGTACAACACCGTGTTCAGCGCGGGGCGGGGAGAGGTTGCGATGGTTTCAAGGATCGCCAGCGGGTCGCGTGCGCGTCCAACCAGACCCGTAATGCCGATGGTGGTGTATCCGGACCGGGCGTATTCGGCGTAGGCGTCCCCCAGGATGAATTCGAGCGCCGCATCTGAGGGCGTCGGAACTCCGGACATGAGCTGGCTGACGGCGTCCACCTCCACCACGCGTCCCGTCAGGGCGCCTGTGGCGTCGCGTTCAAAATACCCATGCTCCGGATCGGGCGTGTCTGCGCTGATGCCTGACGCCTCAAATGCGGCGGTGTTGGCGAAGGCCTGATGCATCATCTGGGTCAGGATCACCAAAGGCTGGTCAGGCGACAGGGCGTCGAGCTCTTCGAGGCTGGGCGCGTCGATATCGCCCAACAGCACAGGGTCCCAACCAAATCCAATCGCCCAGGGGCTTGGCCCGCCGCGCGCCAGCCCTTGTTCGATCAGGGCTATCACTTCAGCCCTTCCGCCCGAATGGGGACCGGACAGATTGATCGCCTGTCCCAGAAGCCCGGCGGCGAGAGGATGGGTGTGCGGCTCGATCAGGCCGGGGGTGAGGGCGCCGCCCTCAAGATCAAACCGTCTGACGTTGCGAGGCGCTGCGGCTTCGACGGCGCCCAGGTCGCCCACGGCGATGATCACGCCGTCGCGCATGTAGAGCGCATCCGCCACACCCGGTTCAGACGCGGTGCGGATCACCCCGTTGTAAAAGAGCAGGTCCTGGGACGTGGTCGCCGAACGGGCCGCCAGCGAGAAACCCGTCGTCAGCAAGGCCATAATGGCGAGCCCGGCCAGAATGATACGCAGCATGACGCGCCTCCCCGATCCCTGTTTGAGGCAGGCTAAGGCGCTGAAGGTCTAAAGCAATCCCAAACTTTTGAAGCTCGCCGTGCGTTCGCGTCCGATCACCAGATGGTCATGGACCACGATGTTGAAGGGTTTGGCGGCGCTGATGACCAGCTTGGTCATCTCGATATCGGCGTGAGACGGCGTCGGATCGCCGCTGGGATGGTTGTGCACCAGGATCAGGGCGCTGGCGTCCAGCGCCAGGGCGCGTTTGACCACTTCCCGCGGATAGACTGGCGCATGATCCACCGTGCCTCGCGCCTGATGTTCGTCAGCGACCAGACGGTTCTTCTTGTCGAGATACAACACCCGGAACTGCTCGGTGGAGGCGTGCTGCAGGGCCGTACGCAGGTAATCGAGCAAGGCAGACCAGCTTGAGAGGACCGGACGTCCCACCACCTGTTCACGCGCCATGCGCACGGCCAGGGCTTCGAGCAGTTTGAGATCTAGGGCGGTCTTTTCCGACACGCCCTTGATGTCCTTGAGCTGGTGCAGTTCCGCCGCGCAGACCCCGCCCAAGCTTCCGAACCGGGCGATCAAAGCCTTCGCGAGCGGTTTCACGTCGCGACGCGGGATGGAGCGAAACAGCGCCAGCTCTAAAAGCTCGTAATCGGCCAGCCCCTGACCGCCGGCTTCTGAAAAGCGCGCACGCAGTCGGTCGCGATGACCGGCATGGTGGGGGGTGTCAGGGATGGTTTTGAGGTCGCTCACAATCCGCGCTCATCAGTGACGGATTATCTTGATAGGAGAATTTCAGCGGCGACGCCACCTCTCAGGCGAGCGGCGCCTCTTTCAAATGAGGGCGCATAAGCGGTTTCCCCATCTTCCGCACCCATGTGATTTGACCTATCCGGTATGCAAGCACACATACGCATGCAGATTTGAGTGAATCACGAAGAGGGCGCGCAATGGCCGATCACGAGTTTGACTATGACCTGTTCACCATTGGCGCAGGTTCTGGCGGGGTCCGCGCGTCACGCCTGAGCGCCATGAAGGGCAAGACAGTCGCCGTCGCCGAGGAATACCGTCCCGGCGGCACCTGCGTGATCCGCGGCTGCGTGCCCAAGAAGTACATGGTGTACGCCTCGGGCTTTTCCAAAAGCTTCAAACAGGCCAAGGCCTATGGTTGGGATGTAGGGTCGCCGGAGTTTCACTGGCCGACCTTCCGCGACACCATGAACGCTGAAGTGGATCGCCTGTCAGGCATCTATTCGCGCAATCTCGCAAACGCTGGCGTGGAGCTGATCGAAGACCGGGCCGAGCTTGAAGGCCCCAACACCATCCGCCTGGTCAAACAGGATCGGACCGTGACGGCGAAACACATCCTGATCGCTGTGGGCGGCGCGCCCAACAAGGATGAGAGTCTGCCGGGCGTCGAGCATACGATCACCTCCAACGAGCTGTTCCATCTGCCCAAGCTGCCCAAGCATATCGTCATCGCAGGCGGCGGTTATATCGCGGTGGAGTTCGCCCAGGTGTTTGCAGGTTTGGGCGTCGAGACTTGCCTGGTTTATCGCGGCGAGACTGTGCTGCGCGGGTTTGATGATGATGTGCGCACCGCCGTCCATGAAGGCCTGAAAGAGGCTGGCGTGCGCGTGATCACCCATGCTGTGTTCGAGAAGATCGAACTGACCGACGAGGACACGAAGACCAAACGCATCACGCTCGATAATGGCGATGTGATCGAGGATGTGGATCAGGTCGTCTTCGCCATTGGCCGCGACCCCTACACCAAGGGATTAGGGCTTGAGAGCGCCGGCGTCGAAGTGAACGAGAAGGGCGCGATCAAGGTCGACAAGTTTTCCCAGACCAGCGTCGAGAACATTTACGCCGTGGGTGATGTGACCGACCGGGTGAACCTGACCCCGGTTGCGATCCGCGAAGGCGCGGCGTTTGTGGATACGGTCTATGGCGACACGCCCAACGCCTATGATCACTCAACCATCGCCAGCGCCGTCTTCACCCAGCCGCCCGTTGGCACGGTGGGGCTGACCGAAGCCGAGGCGCGCCACGAATTCGGCGAAGTGGATATCTACAAATCCCAGTTCCGGCCCATGAAGGGCATCATCACCGATCATCCTGACCGGATGATGATGAAGATGATCGTGCGCGCCTCCGATCAGGTGGTCGTCGGCGTGCATCTGGTGGGTGATGACAGCCCTGAAATCATTCAGGCGGTCGGCATTGCGGTGAAGGCGGGACTGACCAAAGCCCAGTTTGACGAAACCTGCGCCGTCCATCCCAGCGTGGCCGAGGAACTGGTCACCATGAAGGAAAAATGGATTCCGCCTGAATTGCGCGCAGCGGAGTAGCCGCGCGCAATTCGAGACACGGTCTAGCCCTGCAAGGCGGAAGTGGCGGCGCTCAAGGCGTCAGCCTGGACGTCTGCAAAGCTCTTGCTGGCGTCCGACTGGAATTCGACCGCCAGGTCTGAATGCGTGATGCTGCTGCCGCTGACCGTGAACTGTGCGGTGAAAATGGCGCCGGATTGATGAGAAATGCCTGTGATGGTGATGGTCATGAGATCGCCTCTTGCCCTGTTGGAAGTTGAATTCCCCAATAGAGGGCGCCCGAGTAAAAAATTCAACTGAGACGATAATTGTGGTGTTTACGATACAGTATGCCCCGCGAGCTTACACTCGGGGCTTACTGCGTTGCACAATCGCCGCTAATATGTCCGGCCAAATTCTAGAAAGGCGAAGGCCATGACTGTGTGGAGCCCTGAGAGCTGGAGATCCAAACCCGGTAAGCAATTACCGACTTATCCCGATATGGATAAGCTTTACTGGGTGGAATCCGAGCTCGCCAAGCGCCCGCCGCTGGTCTTTGCGGGTGAAGTGCGCCGGCTGAAAAGCCAGCTCGCCAATGTGTCCGCAGGGCAGGCCTTTTTGCTGCAGGGCGGCGATTGCGCCGAGAGCTTCAAGGAGTTCTCCGCCGAGACTGTACGCGACACCTTCCGCGTGCTGCTGCAAATGGCGGTGGTGATGACCTTCGCCAGCGCCAAGCCGGTGGTGAAAGTGGGCCGGATCGCAGGCCAGTTCGCCAAGCCCCGCTCGTCGGATAGCGAGACCATCGACGGCGTGACCCTGCCCAGCTATCGCGGCGATTCCATCAATGACATGGCGTTCACCGAAGAGGCGCGTGTGCCCGACCCTGAGCGCCTGATCCGCGCCTATGACCAGTCGGCCGCGACGTTGAACCTGCTGCGTGCGCTGGCGTCGGGCGGTTATGCCGACCTTCACAACGTCCACCAGTGGACGCTCGATTTCCTGGCGGGCAGCCCGGCGGGTGAACGCTATCAGGAATATGCCGACCGCATTGGCGAGGCGCTGGCCTTCATGCGCGCCTGCGGCGTGACGCCCGATGGCGCGCCGTCGCTGGAAGGGGTGGATTTCTTCACCTCTCACGAAGCGCTGCACCTGCCGTTCGAGCAGGCGATGACCCGGATGGAGAGCAATTCCGGCCGCTGGTATGACACCAGCGCCCATTTGCTGTGGATCGGCGACCGGACGCGTCAGCCTGACCATGCCCATGTGGAGTTCATGCGCGGCCTGGAAAACCCGGTCGGACTCAAATGCGGCCCGACGCTTGATCCTGACGAGCTGATCCGCCTGATCGACGTGCTCAACCCGCGCGATGAGGCGGGGCGCCTGATCCTGTATGTGCGCATGGGCGCGGACAAGGTGGCCGACGGCCTGCTTCCGCTGGTGCGCAAGGTGCAGTCTGAAGGGCGCAATGTGATTTGGTCGTGTGATCCGATGCACGGCAACACCCACAAGGCGGCCAATGGCTACAAGACCCGCGATTTCGACAAGGTGCTGTCTGAGCTGCGCACCTTCATCGAAGTCTTGCGCGCTGAGGACGCCGAGCCGGGCGGGGTGCATTTCGAGATGACGGGTCAGGACGTGACCGAATGCGTCGGCGGCGCAGGACATCTGTCCGAAGCGGATCTGTCGAGCCGGTATCACACCCATTGCGATCCGCGCCTGAACGCCGACCAGGCGTTGGAAATGGCGTTCCAGATTTCGGATGCGCTGAAACCCGCTCAAGGTCTCAAGCGCAGCGTCGCGGCGGAGTAGGCGCGCGCCAGAGTTCAACGCCATGCTCGACCTGATTATCGTCGGCGCCGGGATAAGCGGCCTGCGCGCTGCTGCGCGTGCGCAGGCGTGCGAGCTGGATTATGCGGTTCTCGAAGCGCGCGACCGGGTTGGAGGGCGCGCCTATGCGCAAGCGGGTCTCGACCTGGGTCCGTCCTGGGTCTGGCCCGCGCATCAGCCGCGAGTGCGTGCGCTCTTAAACGCGCTAGGCCTTCGTGACTTCCCTCAGCCTGAAAGCGGCGCCCTGCGCTATGAAACGGCGGCCGGGACCCAGACACTGGATTTTCCCAAACGCTACGCTGACGCCGCACGCCTGGAGGGCGGCCCCTTTCACCTGGCCCTCGCCATGGCGGCACAGCTGCCAGCGGCGCGGCTGATCCTGAGTGCTGAAGTCAATGCGCTGTCTATCGATGATGGGGTCGAGCTCGGCCTTGTGACCGGCGACACATACCGCGCCCGCCAGGTGATTATCGCTGTTCCGCCGCCGCTCGTGGCGGGCTGGTCGTTCACGCCGGGGCCGCCTCAGACACTCAGCGCCGCCCTGAAGCGCTGGCCGACCTGGATGGCCGCCCACGCCAAGATTTCTCTGAGCTATGACACCCCCTTCTGGCGCGAGGCGGGCTTGTCCGGCTCGGCGGTGAGTCAGGTCGGGCCGCTCATGGAGGTGGTGGATCATAGCGATGATGAAGCGGGCTGTTTCGCGCTGTTCGGATTTTATGGCTGGCCGGCGGGCGTGCGTCGACGCCGGTCAGAGACGCTTCAGGCTGAGACCCTCGCTCAGCTCGAACGTCTGTTCGGCGCCCAGGCCGCCAAGCCGTCTGAGATTGTTTTCAAGGACTGGTCGGCAGACCGCCTGACCGCGACGCCAGCGGACAGTCCAGGGCCGCGTGAGCATCCGCCTTATGGCGAGCCGGCGTTGTCGCAGGTTTGGTTTGAGGGGCGCCTGGCGTTCGCAGGCGCTGAGGCTGCGCGCAGTCATGGCGGCTTGATCGAAGGGGCGCTGGAGGCGGCTGACGCGGCTGTGGAGCGCCTGCTGGGTCCAGGTTCCTGAACGTCGATGGCGGCCATCAGCTCCCAAAACAAAACCGCCGCCTGTTAGGGCGGCGGTCTCGCTCAGCCTGATCCGCCCGAAGGCGGAAAACACTTAGATGTCTTTCAGAGCCGAAGCCGGACGGAAGGCCAGCTGGGTCTTGGCTTTGGACATCATTTTCTCGCCAGTCCGCGGGTTGCGCACTTCGCGCGCTTCACGGTGTTTGGCGTGGAAGGTGCCGAAGCCCGCCAGTTGCACGGAGTCATCAGACTTCGCAGCGCCGACGATGGCGTCAGCGAACGCGTCGATGGCGTCGCCGGCTTGGGCTTTGGTGATGCCAGCTTTGTCGGCGATGGCTTTGGCGAGTTCAGATTTATTCATCAGGGTTCCCCCCACTGGTTGGATAAGGCGGCAGCGTGAGAATCGTTCGCCGCCAACATTGGACAGCGCCATGAAGCGCGATTCTGAGCCCTGATTGCAAGGCTATACAGGCGTATGAGCTGAATTGGTTTGCAGTCCTAACGCGAAATTGCGCGTTATGGTAAACAAAGGCCTTCGAAAACGGCCCGTTGTTTGCTTTTAGGAAACCATGACCCAAGCACCTGTTTCATGGCTGAACAGAATCAGCGCGACCGGGCTGGCCGTGGCGACGGCCTGCCTGTCCTATGCAGGTTTCCTGCATATGTTCGGAAATGACACGCTGGCGGCCTTTGTGGCGGCGTGTGTTGGCGGCGGCGTTCTGGGACGCCTATACCGCATTGGGCGTCAGGGCCAGACGTAAGCGCCCAGCATAGCCGTGATCTGCATCACGATGCCGCCAGCAAATATCAGGACCATCAGCAAGACCGTCATCAACAGGCTGTAGCCCCAGCGCTTGGCGCCTGTTCCGATGACGCTGTCGGGCATGCCTCTGAAGAACGCCTGGAAATAACCTAGCATGACAAGGCACAGAGAGATCACAAACGGCAGGCCGAACTGTGTTTGAGGGATCATCAACGCCAGGCCGATGGTGCTGCCGGCGTTCAGAATCGCGAACATCAGGTTGAGATTGACGCTGAGTGACCGTTTTTCACCCATTAATCGAAGGGCCAGCACAGAGAACGCTGTGAACAGTCCAACGATCAGGGCTGAAGGAAGCCGGCGATCCGCCCGAATAGCACGTAGAACTCTTCGAGAGGCCGACCGATGAGTGTCTGCAGGTCTTGAAGTTGCTCTTCGGGAAGCTGTGTAAGCGATTGCTCCAGGATGCCGGCATGCCCGCCCCAGATCACGGACAGGGCGATCTGGGCGCCCATCAGCCCGAGAAACAAGCGGATCATAGGGGTGTACTGTTCGCGGTCACGCTCAACGATGGCTTGCATGACCGCGCGAGGCGTCGCGAACAGGGCGTACAGCGTTTTAAGGCTTCTCAAATTGAAGCCCAGAGTATCCTCGATCAGGTCTTCGTGGTCCTTGCGACCCTTGTGATCCTGCCCGCCCGGCTCTGAAACGCTCATCCACGCCCCCTGTTCTCTACGGGCGGCAATGTGGCCTGAAACGGGACCCTGATAAAGCTACTCTTCCTTGGGTTCACCGCGGCGCGGGGGATAGAGCACCATCTGGGTGCAGCGGAACACCGCGATTTCCTTGTTGTCGCTTTCGCGCCAGCAATTGGCCGACCAGATCTGGGTCGTGCTGCCCCGGTGGATGGGGACGGCCTCGCCGATGACGCGGCCTTCGCGGGCGGCGCCGAAGAAGCTGGAGCTGACTTCAATCGTGGTGAAGCCGATCGAGCGATCCGGGATGTTCATACTGGCGCCATAGCCCGCCAACGTATCGAGCATGGCGATGATGGTGGCGGTATGCAGGAAGCCTGTGGGCGCTTGCAGTTCAGGACGAACCGTCAGGGCGCCGCGAATGCGGGTCGAGCTGGCTTCAATGACATCCAGTCCAACCAAGCCGGCGAGACGGCCTTCAGCACGCGCGTTCAATTGTTCTACGTTCATGGGAACCCTCGGACGCCTGAAAGACGACCGTCCTGTCTCAAATAACGGTACAGGAAACCAATAGGGCCAAATTCTTCACAAGACGTATAACAGGCGGACCGGATGGCGAATAAATCGATACTATAAATCTGTAGTTGAGGGCGCGACGATCTTGGGTCGCGCAGAGGGCCGGATGCGCCATCAGCGCATCCGGCCCTTTGAGCTTAGAGTTTGACCAGCATTTTACCGATATTGGCGCCGGTGAAGAGGCCCATGAAGGCGTCGGGCGTCTGTTCGATCCCGTCATAGACCGTGTCGCGGGTTTTCACTTTTCCCGCCATCATCCAATCGGACAGGTCTTTGATGAATTCGCCCTGCAGATCAAAATGGTCTGACAGGATGAAGCCCTGAACCTTCAGCTTTTTGGCGATGATCTGGGTCAGGTTGGTGGGGCCGGGCAGGGGCGTGTCGTCGTTATAGCGGGCGATCATGCCGCACACGGCCATGCGGCCATGGGGCTTGATCACATCCAGCGCCGCCTGGAGATGGTCGCCGCCCACATTTTCGAAATAGGCGTCGACGCCGCCAAAGGGCTCCGCCGCGGCGCGCACGGCGCCCGCCAGATCGTCCGTCGCCTTATAATCCACCACAGCGTCGGCGCCGATCTCAGTGCAGAAATCGGTCTTCTCTTTTCCGCCAGCCGTAGCGATGACGTTCGCGCCCATGGCTTTGGCGAATTGAACGCCGGCCGAGCCCACCGCCCCGGCGGCGGCGCTCATCCACAAGGTTTCGCCCTCTTTCAGCTCGATAATGCGCTTGAGGCCGATATAGGCGGTCATGCCCGTCAGGCCCGCCACGCCCAGATAGGCTTCAGGCGGCAGCACGCTGGCGTCGATCTTGGTCAGGCCGTCGGCGGCGGCCACATAGCCTTCGCGCCAGCCTTTCATGCTCATCACCCAGTCGCCTTCTTTAAAGCCGTCGGCCTTGGACTGGACAACCTGGCCCACGGCGCCGCCTTCCAGAGGCGCGCCGACTTCAAATGGGTCGATATAGGTTTTCACCCCGATCATCCGGCCGCGCATATAGGGGTCGACCGACAGCCAGGCGTTGCGCACAACAACCTCGCCCTCAGCGGGTTCGGGCAGCTCCGTTTCCGCCATCTCGAAATAGTCCGATTTCACCGGCCCGGTGAAATGTTGCGTCAACCGGATTTCGCGTGATTTCATGGCGCTGTGTCTCCCCTTAATTCAATCATGTCCCTGACATTCAGATCAAAGCGATGCTCCATCACCTGATCAAATGCAAGGAATTGCAGAGCAACCGTGATCACTAGTGTGACCGGGGTCAACAGCATGAAGGAAAAGACCTTCAGTATCGTCCCGATCAGGCTGCTCGAATAATGCGCCGAGACGACCCGCGCAGTGACGTAAAAATAGATCACAGTGGAGAGGAAAAGACTCAGCATCATGGTCGTCTGGCTGTCTGAAACCAGAACCAGGCCCAGCATCAAGATGATCAGCGCCGCCGTCATGGTGTTGATCGTGGTCAGATAGACCAGCACCGCGCCGTACAGCGTTCGCTTGGGCGCAAATGCCTTGAACAGCAGCGCGAATGGGAAGGAAGAGATCACCATGATCGGCCAGACGAGGATGTTGAGCCAGAAGCTCCAGACCGCGTTCACCGTCGCGAGATCCGTCCCTTGCTCAACAAGCCAGGCGTCCAGAACTTCAGCGGATGCAGGCGTGACGGTTTCAATGGACTGCAGGTCTCCCCCGACGATGAAGACGGTCAGGGCGGTGTAGATGCCGAACAGAAAGATCAGAAGTCGAAGCGGCGAGGCGTACGTGTCGCGCTCCTGTATCAGAACCGCGTGGGCGACCCGTTCGGGCGCGAGCAAGCCATCAGAGAGAGTCCTCAGAAAGGACCGGTTCCAGCCCATCAGCCCGTCTAGCAATTCATCAAGCTGAGGGCCTTTCGGCCCTTGTTCCATCGGCGGCTTGGATTGTGACGTCATGGCCGTTCCCCACGGTTTAGGCGCCAGCATCGTCCTGTCCGGACAGATCATCAAGTCAGCCTGCGCACTCTGGTGTTTGACGCGCCGTTGGCGGCGGTCTAAAGCCGCGCTTTAGGTCGCGCACCAGTGCGGCGCCTCTTTATAGAAACAGAGCCGATATCCATGACCGTGAAAGTCCGTTTCGCCCCCAGTCCCACAGGCCGCCTGCATGTGGGCAATGTGCGCACCGCCTTGCTGAACGTGTTGTTCGCGCGGAGCCAGGGCGGCACGGTCTTGCTGCGGATCGACGACACGGACCTTGAGCGCTCCACCCAGGATAATGAAGACGCCATCAAGGCGGATCTCACCTGGCTGGGACTGAGCTGGGACGAAACGTTCAAGCAGTCCGAGCGCTTTGACAAATATGAAGCGGCCAAACAGAGCCTGATCGATCAGGGCCTTCTGTATCCGTGCTATGAGACCGAGGATGAGCTGGACCGCAAACGCAAGATCCAGCGCGCCCAGAGCAAGCCGCCGGTCTATGACCGCGCCGCGCTCAGCCTGACCGATGAGGACAAGGCCAAGCTCGACGCCGAAGGCCGCAAGCCGCACTGGCGTTTCAAGCTGTCAGGCGGCCGCATCGAATGGACTGATCTCGTGCGCGGGCCGAGCCATATCGAAACCAGCTCGGTCTCCGATCCTATCCTGATCCGCGCTGACGGCAGCTATCTTTATACGCTGCCGAGCGTTGTGGATGACCTGGACTCAAACGTCACTCACATCATTCGCGGCGAAGACCATGTGACCAACTCGGCCGCGCAGATCGAGATTTTCGAAGCGCTGGGCGGCAAGGGCTCGGCGCCCGCCATGGGCCATACTGCGCTTTTGGTCGGCGCGGACGGCGACAAGCTGTCCAAGCGTCTGGGCTCATTGTCCATTGAAGACCTGCGCGAGATTGACGGCTATGAGCCAATGGCGGTGTGTTCCTTGCTGGCCAAGATCGGCACGTCTGACGCCGTGGATGCGCGCGATGATCTGCAGCAGCTCGCTGACGAGTTCGAGTTCGGAAAGCTGTCGCGCACCCCGGCGCGTTTTGACCCTGAAGAGCTCAAGCGTTTGAACGCCAAGCTGGTGCACGCCATGAGCTATGCCGAGGCGCAGCCCAAGCTAGCGGCGCTGGACGCGGATGGCGGCGAGGCGGTCTGGCTGACCGTGCGCCCGAACCTGACCTTTGTGAAAGACGTTATCGAATGGGTGCGCCTGATCGAAGGCCCGGTCACGCCCGCCATCGCCGATGAGGACGCGGACTTTGTCTCCCAGGCCGGCGACATGCTGCCTGAGGGCGAGTTGACCGGCGAAAGCTGGGGCGTGTGGACCGGAGCGCTGAAAGAGGCGACGGGGCGTAAGGGTAAAGCGCTGTTCAAGCCGCTGCGCATGGCTCTGACCGGTCAGGAGCGCGGCCCGGAAATGGCCGAGATCCTGCCCCTTATCGGCGCCGAGAAAGCCAAGGCGCGCTTGAAAGGCGTCACGGTCTAAGCCTCGTCAGGATCTGACGATTTTAAACCCCGGCCTCGCGCCGGGGTTTTTTGTTTGCGTGAAGCATCTCCCCTGAACCCTCAAGTCGATACCCAGTATCTCTTTCCCGGCGAAGGCCGGGATCCAGAGATCATCAAGTGCCACGCATCCGGCTCTGGATCCCGGCCTTCGCCGGGAAAGAGGAGAAAGGCGAAACACCTTCAGCCCCGCGCTTGGACGCAGGGGAAGAGCTAAATGACGGGTCGCGCGGGAGCGGGCCGTTAGAGGTGAACGATAAGTCTTGGAAGCCATACCCGGCTCCCGCGCTGGAGATGTTTTGTCGGGATCACCGCGCGGAGACTTCTGCGCTGTCGCGCCGCCGGTGCAGTCGCCGCCTCATCAGACGCCGCTGTCCTGGACCGCTCGGTGATGATCCGCCTTTTCGCACAGAGCGTGCGTTAAACGCTCTGTCCTTGGGACATCTCGCCCCTCCCAGCCTGAACGCGCCGGCCGCCCGCCCTGGAAGGAACGGATGAGAGTATGGCTCAGCTATGAGAGGGGGCGGATAAGTTTGCGGCTGTCCCCAAACTGAAACCCCGGCCAAGCGTAGCGCAGAGCCGGGGCCTCCATCAGGATAGGGCGCTTGTCGCGGACAGAGGTCCCGGGTCTTCGCTGACGCTCGCCCGGGTAAACAATCTCTATCGTCACTGACCGGATAAACCCGCGTCGCAGCAGGGCGTCTAGCCGCAGGGCGGCTGATCGAGCCCGGCGGGGGATTTGGTGAACAGCTCGGCCCCGTCCTTGGTCACGCCGATGGAATGCTCGAACTGGGCGGACAGGGATTTGTCGCGGGTCACCGCCGTCCAGCCGTCATTGAGGATTTTGACGCCCGGCTTGCCGATATTGAGCATGGGTTCGATGGTGAAGAACATGCCTTCTTCGATCACCGGGCCTGTGCCGTATTCGCCAAAATGCAGAACATTCGGCGCGTCATGAAACAGTCGACCTAGGCCATGGCCGCAGAAATCGCGCACGACGGAATAGCGCTGGGCTTCGGCGTATTCCTGAATGGCGGCGCCGATATCACCGAAATGATTGCCGGGTTTCACCTGCTCGATGCCGCGCATCATCGCTTCATAGGTCACTTCCACAAGACGGGCCGCCTTGCGCTTGACCTCGCCGACGCCAAACATGCGCGAGGTGTCGCCATGCCAGCCGTCGAGCATGCAGGTGACGTCGATATTGACGATATCGCCGTCGCGCAGCGGTTTGTTATTGGGGATGCCGTGACAGACCACATGATTGATCGAGGTGCAGCTCGATTTGGTGTAACCGCGATAAAAGATCGTCGCGGGGGCCGCGCCATGGTCGAGATAGAACTCGCGCACCAGATCATCGAGTTGCTGCGTGGTGACGCCGGGTTTTACATACTCCACCAGCATGTCCAGCGCCCGGGCCGATAACTGGCCCGCCTTGCGCATGCCCTCAAAGTCCTCGGGCGTGTGGCGTTTGATGTGCCCATCGCGTGTTGGTGCGACGTCGAGGTCCAAGCCGGTGTCAGTCACGTCTTATCCTGTCTTTACCTGACCCCTATATAACCACGCCCGGACCGTGATGGAACATGTCCTTGGGTCCGGGCGCGCATTCAGTCGCAGTTCGTGATCGCCTTACTGGGCGAAGAAGCTGTCTTCGTTCCAGTGCGGGGTCTCATCGCTGTTGGCGATCGCCTCGATGATGGCGAGATTGATGTTGGCGAATTTGGCGCCCTGATCAAACATCACGCCGTTATCGGTCTCATCGCCGGGCGCGTGATAATCACCGCCCAGGAAGTTCAGGAAGCCCTGACCTTCGTCATCATCCGGATTGGGGCTTGAGAAGCCCGTCATCAGGAACAGCGACGGCACGCCCTGGCGGACGAAGTTATAGTGATCCGAACGGACAAAGAGCGCCTGCTGGGGCAGGGGATCTTCGGAAATGCTGGCGCCCACGGTGCGAGCGGCGGCGTCCGCGACCGGACCCAGGCTGGAATGCTCCGCGCCAAAGCCGATCAGGTCGTTGAACTCATACCGGATCACCGGCATGTCCAGATTGATGTTGGCCACCATGCCGTCCATGGCCGGGGTGATGTTGGCGGCGATATGGGCTGAGCCCAGAAGGCCTTTTTCCTCAGCCGTCAGGCCGATGAAGACCACCGGGCGGCGCTGACGCTCGCCTTCGGCCAGAGCGCGGGCGGTCTCGATCATGATCGCCGAGCCCGAAGCGTTGTCGAGCGCGCCGTTACAGATGCGGTCCACATCCTCTTCCAGACGGCAGATGCCGATATGGTCCAGGTGCGCGGTCACGATCACCGGCTCATCCGCCAGCATCGGGTCCGAGCCCGGCAGCACGCCCACCACATTGTCGGAATAGACCATTTCGCGTTCGGTCACAGCGGACAGGCTGAGCGTCTGGTTCATTGCGAAACCGACCGGCGCTTCGCCATTGCCGGCGCTTTCAAGCATGGCGGCGAAGTCCTGGCCGGCCAGCTCGAACAAGCGCGCGGCGACGGCGTCGGAAATCGTTGCGCGGACCTGCAGCTCTGACGCGGCGGACGCCGCTTCCGTGGTCATGCTTTCTCCGGCGGCATAGGGCGCCATGCGGGCAAAGGTCCGTCGGGTGAGGCCCTCAGGCGCGATCTGGACCATGCCGATGGCGCCATTGTCGGCGGCGAAGCGCGCCTTGGTGCGCGACGAGTTCAGGTGTGCGCTGACGTCAGAGGCCAGCTCGCCGGGCGTGCCGGCCAGAACCACGACGATCTTGCCGGTCACATCCAGACCTTCGTAATCGTCATAGCCCAATTGCGGCGTGTCGAGACCAAAGCCGACAAACACCGCTTCCGCTTCAATGGCGGCGTCGTCCAGCACTGCGTGCGGGGAGACGAAGAAGTCTTGGCCGGGGGCAAGCGCTTCGCCATCGAGAATGAAGCTGGCTTCGTCCTGATTGGCGGACATCACCTGCAGCGGCACTTCGGCGCGATAGCCCTCCATGCCGCCTGGCTCCAGACCGATCAGGCGAAACTGGCTTTCCATATAGGCGGCGGCGATGTCATAGCCGCGCTCTCCGGCCTCGCGGCCTTCCAGAAGGTCATCGGCCAGAAACCGGATATGCGCTTCAATCGAAGACGCATTGACAGCGGGCGCCATCGTTTCAGGTTGGGCGGTTTCGGGCGCCGGAACGCTGGCGCAGGCGGTCAGCACCAGGGCGCTGGCCGCAGCAGCGAGTGTCAATCGCATGATAGTCTCCCCTTAATCACATTGGGGCGGACTATAGGCGCGTGTGACGGCTTGAAAAACTTTCCGGTCTGTAATGCGCAGCCGGGAGCCGCCTCAGCTGCGTTTCAGCCGGGCGTCCAGCGCATCTGCGGCGGCGCTGAGATCCGCGGCCGGTTTGGCGTAATGGCGCGCGAAAGACGGGCTCATACGGGCCGGGCGACCGGTTGAAAGCTGAAAGCAGACCAGCCGCGTCACAGCGCGAAACACCGTCTCTCCGTCTGATACGCGGCGATACTGATACCAGCGTTCCGCCCGTAATTTGCCGTCAGATCGGGCGATCCAGACCGCGCAGGCGATGTCGTCGCCCAGCCGGCAATGGCCCAGATAATCGGCTTCGGTGCGCATGATCGCCATGCCGCGATCCTCAGCCCGGCAGTCTTCGGGCTGAAACCCGTCCGACGCCCAGTGCGCCCAGGCGTTCTGATCGGCCCAGCGCAGATAGACCGAGTTGTTGGCGTGATCGAAGGCGTCGATATCCTCCGCCCGGACCGTGACCGGCAGGATGAAGGGGCGGGGCAGGTCCCAGCCTGCGTCTGCTGGGTTCAACACGCTCTGCTCGCTCACAGCTTCACCTCGATTTCACGCACGATTTCGATAGCCTCCAGCGTGATCTCGCACGCCCAGGCGATGACTTCCACGCCCGCAGCCGAGGCGTCACGCAAGGCTTGCGCATAGACCGGATCGAGATCTCCCGCCGGCGCCAACACATCACAATCATTGCGCTGGACGACAAAGAGCTGCACGGCGCGATGGCCCTGACGCACCATCTCGCTCAACTCGCCCAGATGCTTGGCGCCGCGGCTGGTGACGCTGTCTGGAAATTCAGTCAGGCCGGGCGTGCGCCGCAGATGGCAGTTCTTTACTTCCACATAACAGGTCGGTCGGTCTGCACTTTCCAGCAGCAGGTCGATGCGTGAATTGGCGCCGTATTTCACTTCGCGCCGCACAGCGTCATAGCCGGACAGCGCGGGAATGGCGCCCGTGCGGATCGCGTCTTCGGCCAGCCGGTTGGGGCGATTGGTGTTGATGCCGACCAGCGTATTGTCCGCCTCCAGCACTTCCAGCGTGTATTTGAGTTTGCGCTTGGGATCATCGGTATGGCTGAGCCAGCATCGGCTGCCCGGATCCTTCAGGCCCAGCATCGATCCGGGATTGGGGCAGTGCGCGGTCACGGTCTCGCCGGTCACAAGCTCCACATCGGCCAGGAAGCGCTTATAGCGTTTGAGCAGGACGCCGGGATGGAGCGGGGCGGGAAATCGCATCACAAGACCTTGGAGAGCGGGAAGGGCGGGACCATAGTCTCCCCCATCAGCGACGCAAGAGAGGGGCGGTCATGACTGAAGCGAACCCGGACGCCGTCAGCGCCGGTATTGTGGTGATCGGCGATGAAATCCTGTCAGGCCGCACCCGCGACATCAATGTGCAGCAGATCGCCGAGTTTCTGGCGCCGCTCGGCATCGGCTTGAAAGAAGTGCGGATCGTGTCCGATGATCAGGACGCCATCGTGGAGGCGGTGAAGGCTCTGTCTGCACGCTGCACCTATGTCTTCACCACGGGCGGCATCGGCCCGACCCATGACGACATCACTGCAGACGCTGTCGCCGCTGCGTTTGGTCGCTCGATTGATGTGCGCGACGATGCGCGCGAGATCCTCGAGCACTGGTACGCCAAGACGAAAACCGAGATCACGCCCGCGCGCCTTCGCATGGCGCGCATCCCCGAGGGCGCGGTTCTGGTGGAGAACCCTGTCACAGGCGCGCCGGGCTTTCAGATCGAGAATGTCTTTGTGCTGGCCGGCGTGCCGAAAATCGCCCGCGGCATGCTCGAAGACATCGCCCCGCGCCTGACGCGCGGCAAGGTGACCCATTCGGTGACCGTCAGGCTGGAAAACGCTCGCGAAGGCGATCTCGCTGAAGCTTTGGGCCAGATGCAGGCGGACTATCCGTCTGTGTCGCTGGGCTCTTACCCCTGGTTCAAGGAAGCCGAGGACGGCTCTATCACCCGCGGGGTGGCGCTGGTCGCGCGCGGCACGGATGAGGCCGTGCTCAAGACCGTTGAAAGCGCGCTGCAGGCGCTTTGGAAACGCGCCTCTTAAAGCAACCGCGCCTTAACGTGCTGGAGGCCATGCTTGCCGTCCCGCGCAGGCCATCTTACGTTTTGGCCTGAACCCGCCTTACCGGCCCTGAGTGTTCAGGGCCTCAAGCCTTTTTGAGGACCGCCGCCGATGTCTTACGGCTATACCGACCCGATCATCCGCAATGACGACGAAGACGGCGAAGACAAGGACGCGCCGAAAACCCCTGATTATGTGGGCAAGGCGCTTTTTGAAAGCCGCACCATCCTGATCACCGGGGGAATCTCCGACAAGACCGCGCGTGAGGTTTGCGCCCAGCTCTTCGCGCTGGCGGCCAAGTCTGACGACCCGATCCTGATGGTCATCTCCTCGCCGGGCGGCCATGTGGAATCAGGCGACATGATCCACGACACGATGAAATTCATCAAACCGCGCGTGATCGTGCTCGGCTCGGGCTGGGTCGCCAGCGCCGGCGCGCTGATCTTTGTCGGCGCCGCCAAAGAAGACCGGTATGCGCTGCCCAACACCCGCTTCTTGCTGCACCAACCGTCCGGCGGCGCCGGCGGCATGGCGTCCGATATCGAGATCCAGGTCCGCGAGATGCGCTCCATGCGCGAGCGTTTGAACCAGATCTTCGCCGACGCCACGGGACAGTCGCTCGCCCAGATCGAGAAAGACACCGATCGTGATTTCTGGCTGTCGGCCAAGGAAGCGGTGGATTACGGCCTGTGCGGCAAGATCATCACCAGCCAGGACGAGATCAAACGCTAGGGATTTCATCCTTCTGCGCAATGACAGCGGGCCGGACTTGGAAAAGTCCGGCCCGTTTCGTATTCAGAAGACACAGTGTCTGATTAAGGCGCGCATGCGGGCGTGGCGGAATTGGTAGACGCACCGGACTTAAAATCTTTAAAGCCCATCTCCGACTAAATAATAAATCATTATATATCAATTAGTTAAATCATTTTCGGGCGCATCAGGCGCCCGAAAATATCTTACACATACCTTACACACTTCTTGCGCTTTGCGGAAAAGTGTTCTATTATTGTTCTCATGGCAGAACATCACACCCTCTTTGGCGGAAAGCTCCACGTCTATAAGCGGCCTAATAGCCGCTATTGGCAGTGCTCGGCTTATCTGAAGGGGAAAAACCGCCGGATGAGCACGAAGGAAGAGAGCCTTCAGCTGGCCAAGGAGTTCGCCGAAGATTGGTATCTTGATCTCCGCGGGCGGGCACGAGATGGAAATCTGAAAAACGAGAAGACCTTTAAACAGGCCGCCGAGCAATTCCGGCGCGAGTATGAGGTGATCACCGAGGGTCAGCGCTCAGAGCGCTACGTCCAAGGAATGATGAAGAAGTTAGATAACTACCTCATCCCCTTTTTTGGCGAAAAAGGTCTATCGGAAATCACGCCGGGCTTGGTGCAGGAATACCGGATTTATCGCCAGACCAACCACGTACTGAAGCCATTTCATAAGCCCGATCCTAACCAACGCCCCAATCGCAATACAATCCATCAGGAAATCGTCGCACTTCGGCAGACTTTGAAGACGGCCGTGCGTCATGGCTGGCTTGATCGCCTGCCGGATCTTTCGACGCCTTATCGGGCGAGTTCTAAAATCACGCGCAGGGCGTGGTTCTCGCCTGACGAATACAGGCAGCTGTATGAGGCTACGCGCCGCCGAGCGAAGGCGACAAGGCGGGCGCATCACCGCTGGTCATGCGAGCAGTTGCATGACTACGTGCTTCTAATGGCAAACACGGGCCTGCGGCCTGACGAAATCAAACGGCTTGAATACCGGGATGTGGAGGTCGTCGAAGATGAGGCGACCGATGAAACGATCTTGCTGATCTCCGTACGCGGCAAGCGCGGCGTGGGGTATTGCAAAAGCATGCCGGGGGCCGTGCGCCCCTTCGAGCGGCTGGTTGAACGCAATAACCCGGAGCCAGATGATCTGCTTTTCCCGAAAAGTCATGCGGAGCTGCTAAACCGTATCCTTGAGGAAGAAGGCCTCAAATTTGATCGCGAGGGACAGCGCAGGACCGCCTATTCGTTGCGCCATACTTATATCTGTATGCGACTGTCAGAAGGTGCGGACATCTACCAGATCGCCAAAAACTGCCGCACCAGCGTTGAGATGATTCAAAAATACTATGCGGCCCACATTGCCGACAGCATCGATACTGCAGCGGTAAATGTCCGAAAGCCAAAAAGAAAACGTGTAAAAGATACTGACTAGAGCAATTTCCTCTTTAAAAACAACTCGTGTTCCCGCTATACCAGTGTGGCATTCGGTTTGATCTCTCCGTGCGGACGTGGCGGAATTGGTAGACGCACCGGACTTAAGCAATTTGAGTGCGCCGGAGGAAACTCCGGACGTAGAACCGCTCAAATTCGGGGAAGGCTAAAGGGCTCGCGCTCCATGCTAATCCCGAGCCAAGCCATCGGCACCTTTGTGCCGGCGGAAGGTGTAGAGACTAGACGGGCGGCGTCTAAGCTCCGGCTTGCCGGGGTATGATGAAGGGATAGTCCAGACCCCAAACACCCGATTTCCGGGTGGCGTCGAAAGGCGTGGCAGGTAAGAAAATCCGTTGGGCATTGCGCCCGTGGGGGTTCGAGTCCCCCCGTCCGCACCACTAATTTCGAGCATCAGTGTAAATACGTATATTGTACGGAGGTTTATGATGCCCATTTTTGAAAATGAAAGCAAAATGCAAGACTGGCTGCAAGGGCAGTTCGACAACGGTGTAGGGCTAGGCGATCTGATCGACCGCCAGCAAGATATTGAAGATGCGAATTGGAAAACGGAAGACGAACGCGCCATCGGCGAGTCGTTTAATTATGTTCTGGAATACTCTTACTGTACCAGTGTCCTGTCGGCCAATAAGAACATTTCTGACACCAAGGGCGAGATCCTGAAGCCTGATTTTGTTCTGTACGAAGCAGAATCCGAGGGCATTTTAGTTGTTGAACTAAAAAACTTCTCTCAGGCAACGCGTGAGGCTGGGACTGAAATCGGTGCTTACAGCGGCGAAATAAAGTCGCAACTGCCCTTCATGGCAGATGCGGACATCATGGGTGTAGTTATTTCCCCGGATTGGCCGACCCTAATTCGACGCTACGTTATGCAAGAGATCCTGTGGCGAAAGCGGAAAATGCTGTGTTTGGAGCCGGTAGAAACGTGCGATGGTATCCGGCTACGCACGTTAAACGTCAATACTTTGGTGCCGAATGGATCGACTCCAAAAATCTCAGCACACTACTTGGGTGGCCATCATATCTGCCTCTACGATCATGACTTGCAGGCAGGCTCTGATGACCGCGAACGGTTTGTCCCGCTCGAAAATCAAATGAAATCATCCCTTCGGATGCTGGCCGCAGAAGGTGAAAGTCATGGGCTGACTGGCTTCGCTTTTCTTTGGAAAGATGGGTGGGAGCTGTCCCTCGCGCCCTACATGTTGACGCTGGTCAATTTTGCACCATTCCAGCAGCTCGACTCGCTTTTGTTCGAGCTGGGTAGTGTAAAGAAGGCCACCCGCTTTCAAGAAGCGCTATTCCGCATTAATTCCGAGTTCGGCCCTGATGGTAACTCTGCAGCATGCTTCGCGCAGACACGGGTAGCTAGGTCCCTTCTCGAACCGTTCTGTAACCCTCACATCGAGGGGCTCCATGGTTGGAGCGTTTTGCGCGAAGAAATTTCTAAACGAAATCAAAAGCTGATTGGATTCGAAGCTTGGGGCGCATTTGCTGCGAGACACTTAGAAGTGCTCAAGAACTCTTATGCAGCAGGCCAAACGGTTGAGTACAACGATGGCCAGATCGGTTGGAGCTTTGTCGAGAGTCTAGTTGACCTAGAGGCCGACAATTTTGACTGGGATTACTTGTTCTATGATCCTGCTGAAGATCAAGCTTAGGACGGCTCCGCAAATTTCCGAAGGTGCTCAGCGAGATCTGATCTGCCCACACGATCAAGCCCTTTTGCTAACTCATGGGCAAAACTCGTCTTGGACAGAACGTGGCTCAGGCTGACCATGCGATCGTTGGTGATGTCGTGTTCACGCTTATTTGCCTCTAGCATTGCCTCGTAGTGCTCGCCATAGCGAACATCGCGCCCCATGTAGAACAGTGTGTCAATATCTGCGATTTCGTCGTTCGAGAGTGCTTCAAGGAGGTTTGCATAGACCTCCCTTTCTTCTTCGCGTCTGGCCACCATCTCTTCGTGTGAGCGCTGCAGATAGTCGATACCGACTATGTCGCCTTTTGACTCTCGATTTGGGTGGAGGCGGCACCACTGCTTGATGACAAGTTCGGCATGCTCATCGGTGAGGTGGAAAAGTTGACGGGGCTCGCCGATCAGCTGATTGAGTTCACGGGACTCTTGAAGCTTAGTCAGGGCATCCGAGAACTTCCGTCCGCTGAGATCGAAACGGTTCATCATCGCGGCGCGAGCCTCGGTGTATTTATCAGAATTCCAGTTTGCGCGATCCGGCATGGCCTCGGCGATGACCTTGAGATCAAGCCGGGAGCACTCGGCTGTGAATGTTCCGGTCTTGCGTTCTTCCTCGATATCCCAAAGACGATATTTCAACCCTTCAAGGATGTTACGGAGTTCGCGAAGGCTGTCCCTGATCACCTCAACGCTGGCCAGAGAGCGCTCCCCCATGCTCATTTGTCCGTCTCTCGTCTCGGAGTAGCGGAAAGACTGACCATCATCGTCGATATTCGACAGGCTCAGTATAAACGGTTCGAGCGAGGCAAGGAGCTGCCTCAATGTTTCATCCCCGAGCGGTTGTCCCATCAGGAACTGCCAGTGGGCCAGAATGTCGTGATCCACTCTGGGGGCACCCCTTATTACATCGGCATCACTAAGGCGCTTGATCAGGTATTTGAGGGTGAGCTCGATCCCGTGGCGAGCATTGTACAGGATCGGAAAAACGATGGTGTCACGACTTCCGAACATCCCTTCTTTGATCACCGTCTCGGCAAGCAGCAAGGCCGCATCCGTAAAGCCGTCGACATAGTTTTCATCGTAAGCTTGGACTCCAATGCAAGCATTCCAAGTGCTGTCATCGGTTAGCGAGAAAAAGGGATCGTCATCTATCGCTTCTGGCATGTGGTTGATCTCAATACATAATGTTATTCAGCTAGTTGTATCTGAAATGGGTCAGTGATGAAAGGCTTGGCATCCGGGCGGGCTCTATGGCCTCTGGCCACCAAGCCAGCCGCCGGCAGAACCGGCGCCGGGTCTTGGCCCATGCGGGTGACGATCCCTGATGCAAGGGCTTAGGGCTTCGCCCTCAGCGCACTTCGGCAAAAATAGGCAGGGCCGAGGCTCCGCGCCCCAGATCAAAACTGTGGCTTGTGCGCCCGCACCAAGTCCCTGCCGATTTCTCCCTCCGTTTGCACACCCATCCTCGACCGGAAGCAGGGTTGTATGCGCAACCCTTATCCAAAGGAGGACTTCAAAATGGGAGAGCAAAACACCGAAATCCGTATCTATGTGGCATGTCTGGCCGCGTACAATAATGGGCGTTTGCACGGGCGCTGGATCGACGCCGCACAGGACGCTGACGACATCCGCGCCGAGATCTCGGACATGCTGGCCGCCTCACCAATTCCCAAGGCCGAAGAATGGGCCATTCATGACCATGAGGGCTTCGAGGGCGCTCCAATCAGTGAGTGCCACGGCATCGACAGCGTAGCGGACTTGGCGGCGTTTATCGCCGAACATGGCGCGCTGGGCGGCAAGCTGATCGAACACTATGGCGGCGATCTGGACGAGGCTCGCACGGCCATTGAGGACCATTACGCGGGTGAGTACGCGTCGCTGGCGGAGTTCGCCCAAGAGCTCACCGAGCAAAGCACGACCGTCCCGAAATGTCTGGATTTCTATATCGATTACGAGCGAATGGGCCGCGATATGGCGCTATGCGATGTGTTCGCCGTCGAAACCGCCTTCAATGAACTCCACATCTTCTGGAGTCACTAAGATGGCCTATGAGATCTATCGCTTTACATGGCGTGGCATCGAGATCGAGGCTCGCTATAACCCCCATCATTATGACGTGATCGCCCATCTGGAAATCGAGACGCTCTCACCGGAGAAAGAGCCGCTGCCGATCACCGGCACAGGTTATCGCTCGCACTTCCATCCGCGCGGTGTGATCGAGTTGCACGACGCAGAAAATCGCGGAGATACGCTGATCCAGCATGTCATCGATTGGCTGGACGCCGAGGCCGCTAAACCCGCATGGAAGACATTCGTGCAAGAGCGTCAGCAACTCGAATTGTTCTAGCCCCACACCTATCCGGTCACCGCCCGCCACACGGTGGAGGGCGCGACGCCATAGCGCGCTGCGGCAATCGCATAGCTCTCGCCCTTAAGGTGGATCGCGCGGCGGGCTTCGCGCACCTGCTGTGCGCTCAGCCGTTTGGGCCGCCCTGGGCGCTTGCCGCGCTGCGCCGCCGCTTGCAGTCCGGCCAAGGTGTTCTCGCGGATCAAGTCCCGCTGGAACTCCGCCACGGCGCTGAACACATGAAAGACCAGCTTGCCGCCAATGGTCTGGGTGTTGATGCCCTCGCTTAGCGAGCACAGATGTATGCCGCGCGCGTGAAACTCCCGCAGCAAAGCCGCCAGATGCTCCACCGAGCGGCCCAAGCGGTCGAGCTTATAGATCACCAGAACATCACCCGCCCGCAGGCAGTATAGCGCTTGATCAAGGCCAGGGCGGCGCGCCTTTGCGCCAGACACACCGTGATCATCAAAAACCCGCTCGCACCCCGCACGGCGCAGCGCGTCATGCTGAAGGTCCAGCTTCTGCGCCTTGGTCGAAACCCGCGCATAGCCGATCACACGGCCCGTAGGCGAGGGGACAATTCCGATGCTCATAATGTGTTTCCCGAGGGCAACGCGACCCGTTCAAAAACGATGGGTTTTGAAATCCGGCCATTTCCGCCTCCCTCGGCTGAGTGCATTAGCACAATGCGCTGAGAACGCGTGATTTTCAATATTGAAGCAAGCATATGTGATCACTATTTCATAAATGATCGTTTTTGCAAGCTCTAGAATTGCGAACATTGAATCTAGATTGCAATTTTCTTGCGTATTTGCGCAATCAATGCTATGGTTTGCACAAATTAAATTACGTTTTTGCTTTTGACATGAGTGCATTTGGAAGACTAACAGCAGGATTTAGCGGAGCAGTAGCGGCTTTAGGGCTCGCAACTTCGCCTTCGCTTGCCAACGAAGGGCCTTCAGATTCTGCTGACGCTACCGCTAACCTTTGTCAGGCCACGGAAGACACACTATCTCCACCAGACGCGCTGGAGCTTTCGCATAATTGCGACGCAGTGATCTACTTTAATGAAAATGTATCCGCGTTTCAGGCTGAAGCCGAAGCGGATTCTTTGCGTCACGTTAGGGGCTACAACGTGGTCGCAGTCGCTGGATTTCCTGCCGACGATCAAATCGTGGTTTTGAGAAATGGCGCGATTGCTGGCAATGCCCAATCCTTTACACAGTCTCAAATGATGCGCGGTCAGGTCGGCTCGTTGATTATGCGCGAAATGGGCCATCCATCGACCATTCAGACGGCCAGCTTCACGGAAGCTTCACTCAACAATTAGAGATTTGATCCTGGAGTTATTCCGGGACTTTGATCAGGCCGATGATCTTCAATCGGCGCTGTTGGGTCCTGCGCCGGTACAGCGGGTTGAACTTCATTCTGTTCGAACAGGAACGCCGTTTCTTCAGTCGCTTCCAGCTGTTCACGCGCCTCGTCGGACAATCCGTCGATCTGGCCACGCATCGCATCATGCAGCGCGGAACCTTCCAGCATCATTTGCTGATTGTTCGCCAATGCTCGCATGAAGGTCTCAACCTCATCGTCAAGCGAAGGTTGATCTTCGGTTACAGCGCTATCCGCCGCTTCCATCGCGGGCTGCCGATCCTGACGCTCCGCATCCAAATCTTGCCCTCGAGAGACGATTTCGCGTCGAACCTGTAGTTCGTCGGTCGGGTCAACTTCAATATGGATGCCTTCGTTAGCCAAGTCGCTTAGAACGGCATCGGGATCTTCGCCATTTTCAATACGCTCACGCGCGGCCTCCACCAATGGCAACTGACGCTCAATCTCCGCGTGGCGGGCTGCGAGGGCGTCGTATTCCTCACCAGCCTGTGCCGCATCGCGGTCAATCGTATTACGAAGTTCATCGTCGTTATGATCGGGGTCGAGACCTGCGCGATCAATTAGAGCTAGATGTTCAGCGTTGTCTCGATCCAGCGCACCGGTAGCGATCAACTCGCTGATCGTATCGCGCGCCTCGCCACGCTCACGCAGCTCAGCCATGCGGCGCTCGATGCGGCGCTGTTCGTCACGCAGCCTGTCACCATAGTCGCCTAACGCATCATAGACCGCCTGCGCCCGTTCGCTCAGCTGTATGCGTTGGATAGCATCGCGGAAGCGGTCTTCGTTTCGTTTGCGCTCTTGATATTCGGCCTCACGCGCCTGTCCGGCGGCGGTAACACGAATGCCCGCTGTACGGGCGTTGTCTTCCCCACCAAGATTGAGATTGAATGCAGTCGTGGCTTCTCGCTCGGACTGGCTCTTGCCTTCCCAAGCGATATTGCGCTGCATTTCCGAGAGTTGCCCTCGTTCCATTTCCTCACACACCCTGTTTTTATTTGTTTAGGTCTTGCGCCTAATTCTGGGTATATGATACAACACTAAGTCTTTGTTACTGCTTAATTTTAGATAAAACTTTAATAAAAATTTATCTATCTTTATCGGCATCTGGAAGCGCTCTCCATGCAGCAACCGTCCACTCATAGAGCTCTGCTGGAACGGTTTGAGGATCATTGTTGATCCAGGCTGATATCATCCCCGCATTCAGCCCCTTTGGGACTTTGCCTCGGTAAAAGTATTTGAGCATCTCAGACGCCTGAATGCCTGTCCGCTCTCGTTCGACCTCCAAAGCGATGCGCAAGGCGTCATCAAATTCCAACCGCCGTTGAAACTTGTCTCGTCCGATATAGGCGCGTTTCTCTCGCGGGCGTGCATCAGGGGCGACCCGAAGCGCATCCAGCACAGCATCCAGATGATCCTGGCGTGCCGTTTTTGTCGTCCCCTTGACCCAGCGCGTAACCAACTCCGGGCGCAACTTGTCCAGTGGCGGATCAATGCGGGCAATGAGTGCGCGTGGTGTGATGCCCGTTCGCCTCAGTTGAGCCTCGATCTCTTTGATCAGCTCTGGCGTCACAGATACAACGGGCGTTACTTCGCGCCAGCGCTTTAGAACCCATTCCAGTTGATCCCGTCTGGCCGTTTTGACGGTTTGTCGTTTCCAACCGAAAATCGTACCTGAGTTTAAGCCCTTTGGGACGTCCTTCTGACCGCGCAGCAAGGCACCGGGACCAACGCCACTCTCCATCTGTAGGCGTTTAAGCTCTTCTACAATGTCCTTCGTGATTGAAACTCGCTCCATGGAGATGAGCATTGCATCGGCGCTATTATCACTTCAAAATAATGCGGACATTAGTCGCCTAATTTCTGTGAGTATTTTCGAGAAATGTTAGGATTAAATAGTTCGACTTATAGAGCCCTAAGCCCAACTTTCGTAATACCTCTCTAGGTCCGCTGCAAAAGGCCCTTTGATCCGCGGAAAGCAATCGACGCTGCCGCAGCCGAACAGAGTTGCGATCACGCGGTAATTACGTCCGCCGTCGAGGCTGACGAGAAGAGGGCCGCCCGAATTTCCCGGAAATGTGTCGCAGCCTTCCGTGCGGTACAGCACGGCCTCTTGATCGGTCCCCGTGAGGTCATTCCGTACAGCAAAGCGGCAGAACACCCCGAAGCCAGTCAGCCTTTGCCAGCGAAGAAGTGATTGGCGCCGAGCCTGCGGAAACTCCTCGTGTCGAGCTGTCTCATCGAACGAGAAGACGCTCAACGATAGCAATGGATACTGTTGTTGCTGAAGCTGGCGGACCGCGTCATCTGTGAGCGTGATCGCTTGGAATGGCTCGACCATATCGCAGACGGGTTCAGCCAAATCGATAAACGCATAGTCGAAAGCGATCCTGCTTAAGCTATAGCGTGGCGACACGTATATCCGGTCCACCGTATATGAGGCATTGCAAGCCACACTGAAGAAGTGAACCTCCTCCGCTGATACACCCTCTAGGCAGTGGGCAGCGGTGATGACGAAGTCCGAGCGGCCAAGAACTGACCCCGTGCATCGACCGGAAGTGGTGTGAACGCTCCCCAGTGCTGCAAGCCGATGTTCCAGCGTGCCATCATCCAGATTGTACACGCTGGCCAGCGCCGAGAGCGGAACCCGGTCATCGCCCCCCCCAAGACTTTGCAAGCCTTGTTCATAGAGGATCGGCTGGTCACTTTCGACAGTAGGTGGCTGAGCAGGTGGTTGTTCTGCGGCCTGCTCTTCAGCCTCACGAGCCTGCAAGTTGAGCATGGAGAACACCTGCCAAGCGAAAAGCAAAGCGAAAGCAAACGGGCTCCATCGAAAGCCGGTGACCAACGATTTTCGGCCATCTGCGCTGGTAAATAGCCATCTGATGGATCGGAATATCCCTTCCAGCACGAGGCCGGGAATGGCAAGGATGGCCAGCCTTCGGCGTGACGGACGTTTCCGATGGTCATCGTCATTGCGGTTGTAGTATCCTGACATCACCCTGCCTCCCGTTCGCTGTTGTTGTCGTCGTCGCTACGGGCGGTCCGCTGGGCTTCGTTTGACGCAGAAATGAACTTCGAAAGCTGAGGCCCAAGGAGGTCGTAAAGCCGCTTGTCCATTGGGTCGTGGTTTTCCATGAGCGTCTCAATGGTTCGCGCGCTAGCGAAGACTGAGAGAAACGCCCGTTCAACTTCTCTGATGGTGATTGACCCATCCGGAGCGCCGGCATTGGCCAGAGCCATTTCCTGTTCTTTCTTCCTGCGGATTTCGTCCTGAATGGCGAGCATCGCCGGCAACCGGAACAGGAAAATCAGGAAAGGCAGCATGTCGAGACCAATGGCCATTGCGACTAGTTGCTTGTAGTGAGGCGCAGCGGAAAACACTCGGTCTACCGGGCTTCTTACTGCTAGCTCGGGTAACTCGATACCTTCGAAACTGTCTGCCAAGCTGTCGAGTTCTCTGGCAATTGCGGGCAGGCGTTCTTGCGTGGCAGCGACAAGCGGACCACCATAAGCTGGCAGGTCTACAGGAGTCTGAACATTCGTTCTAATGCGCATTGCTGAACTCCGAGCAATAGCGTCAGGCTCAAGAGCGGCCATCCGACGGATGGTACCCCGCAAGTCTTGAACCACTGCGGCATAGGCTGCTTGGTTCGTCGTCTCATCGCGAGTGGTTTCGATGAGACGGTCCACGAGTTCTTCCGCCTCGGCGTCCAACTCGTCAAATTGGCGCCGAGCCTGCTGCACCGACTCGAGCCCCGGGGTGAAAAGCGCCGCTGCTATCCCATAGTGATTTGAAATCGGTCCCTCGTCTCCACCCCGACTATTGGTGCCAGCTACCTCTCGAAGCTGTAAGTCGAGGAAGTAGTCTTGATTTTGCTCAAGCGTTCGGTGGATGGAGTCGAGCTGGCTGCCGATGGCGGCAGATTGCTCCAACAAAAGCATACCGCCTTGGCTTATCTGCTCTCGCTCCATCGTTCTCGATGGCGTGTCGAGCAGGAACACCATGTTCGTGGTGGTGCTGATCGCAAGAGTTATCGCGAGAGTTATTAAAATCGCTATCCCGAGAACGATCTTGCCAAGCCCCGTCAGCGCGAACTCGGCCATGCTCAGGAACGACGTCGCCGCGGTCGACACGATGAGGGCCACAACCCCACCAAGCCCAATGCCCATCAAGATTATGAATGGGGTAAGCTGCTCTTGCATGTAGATGACGCCGACGCCTGAAAAGACACCTGAAATGACTGCCAGTCCGACAATGATGGGTGCCGTCCATTTGAGAAGCTTGTATTGGGCTTTCTCTCCTTTGGAGATCGGGTCTTCTTGCCATGTGGTTCCGCTAATTGCCTTGTCAGTCATCTTGCTCTCCGTCGTTGTGCGATACGCTCCTAGCGCTGCTGCGTTGATTGGATAAGAAGGTCGGTAGCGCGCGCGATAAGGTCGGCCGAAAAGCGGCCCTGAAGCAGCGCAGCGCGGTCATAAACGTCCTGTCGGGTGAACTCAGGGCTCAAGCCAAACATCGCCAGAGCCTCGCTCTGATCCATCAGGAGGCCCGGGTCGAACTGAAAGTGATCATCCCGATACGCGTCTGAAATTTCGACATTGAGGGGGCTGATGTTCCACCACGGCGTCCTGTCGGCCACGATAAGCCCCGGCAGGCCCCTCACTTCGAGGATGGCTTGGTCGGCTGGCATGTTCGACACCACCGCGAACGGCAAGTTACTGACTTGGTGTTCAGGTAATGCGTTCGAGGCGCGCTCTCCGGTTTGCACGCCATGGCCGAGCGCCGTTTTGGTGCCGGACTTACGCTCCAATTCCCCGGCGACTTGATGCTCTGGGTCCATCCAAACGTTGATGCCGGCATTCGCCTCAAGCTCGCTAGCGGCTCCTTCGCCCCATTTCTGATCCAGCGTTTTCCGGGACTGGGCCACGGTCACACACTTCATCCGGCGTTTCCGGTAGACCCGAACCGTCTTCATCACGGTCTCGGTTCGCGGCAATTGCGCGAGTTCATCCAGAACGCACAGAACGGGGCGATCCCCTTCCGCTTCTGCAAGCTCTTCCAATAGCAAGCTGATCATGATGGAGATGATCGGGCCAGCCGCCTCCATTTCCGCGCCGGTCAGGGCAAGGAAGATCGCGACGGGTTGCTTTCCGGATTTCGCCTCAGACGGACGGAAGTCATCGCGCGAGGTAATGGAGGCGAAAACGCTTTCCGGCTCTAGCAGGTTGAGCGCATCTGCAGCAGTTTCGAATTTCCAGAACAACTGCTTGTGGGCTTCGACATTGTACTCGTTCACGAACTTCAGGGCGCGACGCAGCACAATCGGGCGCCGTGCGTTGTCGCCTGCCATTTCCAGCACCTTCTTCGGTGCGGTGGTCAGGAGAATCCAAAGGTTGGACAGCGTGCATTCTTCAGGGTCATTGTCGGCGAGATGAAACAAGCACATGATGATGAGCTCGACGCCACCCAGTCGGATCCACTCATTCCGATCTCCCGGCAAATGCGGAAGAATGATATTTGCGATGCGTCGTGCCAGCCCGAGGGCGCGATCCTCTCGGTTTTCCTGCACAGCTTCGACAAATGGTCTCAGGAGATCCCAACCCATAGCGGGGAAACCATGCTTGCCGCTCGGCGCGATCGAGATGACACGTGTGCCCCGCTTGAGAAGCATGGGAGTCAGCGCGCGAATGGCCTCACACCCGACATCAATCGCAAACAGGGAGTGTGGCCAGCTTGCCATCATGGGAAACAGCAGCGCCATGCCCTTCATGCTTCCCGGCGGAGCAGTGATGTGAATTGGCCAGTCGGTACTGTCCCAGATCGGCTGGTTTTGAAACGCAAGAACAGGCACCGCGTCTCTCGTCCGGGTCAGTAAGCCTGCCTTGAAAAGGTCATCCTCACACGCCAGTCGTCCGTGATCGTGAACGCCTGATGTTTCGACTCGTTTCAGTGCCCGATTGGCCTTCTTCGAGTCTCGGTGGACTCGCGTGGCTGTCCGGTTTGCACCCATCTGGTGCCCGAGCCGACGACTGAAGTTGCGCAAAATCATGCCGCACCTCCGTCCAGATCGTTGTCATCGTCAAACAGCGAGTAGCGGACGTTGTTTCGGCCATGATCGTTTCGCCAGCATTGTGAATTGTGACGACGCCGAAACTGTCGCTTGAGGTAGGGAAAGAGGGTCTCGTTCCAAAAACGCCCGAGGAGGTACAGCGTGTCATCGTGACCGCAGATGGCGGCGAACATGAATGTCAGTGTCCAGCCAATTCCAAAAAACCATGCGACACCAAAGAGCCCCCAGTTTGGCGCAATGGCGGACGCGAGCACGCTTCCGAGCAGCAGCCCGAATACCGGGGCCAGCAGCCAAGCGGAAATTTTCGGAACAATATTAATGTGCTCGTTTGCGGTAATGCTCAGGGCAAACCCGGTGCCTACAAACACCGCGAGCGGGCCAGCGATTGTCAGGCCCCACGAAAAAGCCTGTGCGACGGTGATGGTGGTATCCAATGCCCAGCACTCCCCACGTTGTGGGTTGGGCCTTGAACGCTATCTGCCAACAGTTTGGCTTATCTTCCAAGCGCCAATGCGACCCATTCCCTTCGTCGAACAGGCGCGCAAAATCCGTCAACCTGTATAAGGTTAACATGGAGCATAAACTTACATTTGCAAAGATGCTTTTTGTCTCTTCGCAAAAGGTTCACTTAACTCCGTGAGCTAGGCTGGGGCGGTGATGTATTCCGGAGAGCTCGGCTTCGACTTTCTCGATGGCCCTTTCCATGGCGTGGAAGAAGCACTTGGTTTTCATGGTGCCGGCCTGTTTTGCTGCCTGTTCCAATCGCTCGAGGTCGCTCTTCAAGAGGGCTACGGACTGGCTCCTTTGAGATTTCTTGCCGCTAGAGGCTGGGACGATATCGTCGTTCGCGACAGCGTCGTGCACCGCAACCCTCATAAAGACGGCTCGAGACATTCCGCAGGCCTCTGCGGCACGGTCGATGCGCTCTAGCAGTTCGGGTTTCTTTCTAAAGCCGAATAGCTCTCGGTCTTCATTTGAAAATTCACACGAAACATCAAATATATCTGTTACTCTTAATCCGCTTGCATTCATTGAAAAATAGTTTTCTCTGTAATTAACTCTTCCAAATATAATATTATCTGGAATTGCACGATTAACATAACCTCGTGTACTTAGTCTACTTATTTCTGAGCATTTGTTCTTATCAAAATAATATAAAACGGCTTGGCCATATTGATCGCGGTTCATGTCTTCTTCGCTAAGGCTTCTAACTCCGCGAATTTTGGCCTGCTTTATTGTATTGTCCTTGCTCATAAAATGTACCCTTCGCGATATCTATTTCCGTATAGCCGGGATTGAAAGTCGCCTAGTCCAGCGCTGGGTTTGCCGCCTTCGTAGGTTTCTTTTCGAGTTGTGGCTGTGATTATGGGAAGGTCGGGAGCTTCTTGTGCCAGTAGCTCCAGTGCTTCTTCTTGGGCGCTAAGGGTGATGACTGCCATTTGGTTGTAGTTCCCGTCGTAGCTGCCCTTTAGCAGTCGGGCGACATTCAACGCGGTCTGGCCTGTTGCAAGCGCTGGATCGAAGATGAATGCGAATTTCCCAATCAGCTTGGGGGAGGCCTCGAAGAAAATTGGATTTTCCACGTGTGTGGCATTGTAGCCAACAGTGCCGAGCTCGGCGTCGGGAAGTATTGAGTGTGCAGCCGCAGCCATGGGCATGCCTGACCTGACTACGCCGATAAGGACAAAATCTGACGTGTCGAGAAAAAGGCCTTCATAATCTGTGCCGCGAGTATCCGTGGCGGAAACGAAGTGGGCTGGAATCGTAATTGTGTCCAACGCCTCATAAATCAGGAGGCGCGTGATCTCAGTCGTTAGTTGTCGGAATTGCGCATTCGGACAGCGAGCGTCCTTCATCAGGGTCAGATAGTGCTGAATCAGCACGCTGTCACAAACGAAGACATTGGAACGCAGTTCTTTGACGGCCATCGTGTCGCTATTGCGCCTCACATGATGTTCTTCCGCACACCGCTCGGCCGATTCTTTCAAGCATATACAAAATGCATGTGCCGCGGCGTCTGCACCAGCGTATACACGACGCCGTCGAAGATGCCTAGTGCGTCACCTTGTGCAGTAGAGGGATCTGCGCAAAATGAGGGCCAAAGCGGCTTTCAGAGGTGCGGCCATGTGTGACGATGGAAATGACGGTCTTGATGGCGTGGGGCCCATCACGCCCGAGTTTAATCGGGTGGCCGATGAGCCCGTTCCAAAAGAAGTTCATGAGCGCGACTATCGGCAAGAGCTTGATAGAACCAATCCGCATTTGACCTTGGACTATACTCCGGGCGGCCAGCTTGAGCAGGATGTTCATCGGGAAGTGCGCGAGGAAATCGAGGAAGGATTTGCTGAGCAGCAGCGGCGCGAGCTGCAGCGCTTGAAGGAAGAATGGGACATTCAAAAAGATGCCGGCGGTGAACCCGAAAAAGGTGGCCGCGACAAAGGGGCGGATCGAGATAAGTCCTAAAAATTGAATTGCTTACAAGGGTTGTGGTATCCTTTCCCGATGAAGCAACCGTTTCAGGACCTGCAATTTGGCGATCAGTTCGAGTTATTTGATCGATTGATCGTGCTCGAAGAGGGTGAACGCGTTCGGTTTCGGCAACATGCCTATACATGGGCCAGATTTGACTGGCTCACTCAAAACAGCCCCCTAACTGCAGACAAGTTGATTTCCCTGAGCGCAAAAAATCAGGTTCTGATGCAGTGTGATCTCGACACGAGTTTGCAAAGCGTGGTGCACCTCGCTTTCGATGTTTGGACAAAGTCGACGGCTTGAGTCGGGCACGCTGGGTGAGCCGGTTCGGTGCTCGGTCGGGGCTAGCTAAGGCTGGCTTCTATCGGTGCGCCACTCTGTTATTCGGTATTCGCTACCCTTTCCAAGTCGGAATGCCCGCTTCAACACATCCATCTGTCTAAGTCTGGCGAACCACAGCGGCGCAGACCCTTCGGGCGCGCAATGCCCGGCCCGCTCCATGCCCGTGTGGGGCATGCGCGGCTCCGCTGTGGCTCGCCGGCCGCCTTTCCATCGGATCGCGTGAAGCGGTCCACCAACAACTGGAAAGGAAACGACCATGACTACCGAAACCAAAAAGAACTATCCCGCCTATCGCCTGTGCTTTGCGCCATATACCGGCACTGAGCGAAACGGTCGCCAAGAAATTGGCTTCCCTGTCGAAATCGGAGCCGCTTGGCCCCGAGATGACGAAAGCAAAGGGCTCATCCTGCGGCTCAACCTCGTCCCAGACGACCTGCGGTCCGGCTTGATCTTGCTGAAGCCCGTCGAAGCCGAGATCTCCGAGCAGTCAGGACTGCCTCTTGAAGAGGTGGCGTAATGGCTGTCGATGCAATCGGCGAAAATGCCGAGATTGAGTGGCAGGGCCGGACTATCCGGCTCTGCTACAAGCCCAGATACGCTTACGATTGAAATCAAAGCTTTCGATAAAGAGGCCTTGTCGATCACTGAAACGGGATATCGATCCCACTTCTTGGACTCAGCGACCCGTTCACGACGTTTCACCAAGTGACACAGATGGTGATCTGCTGGCTCGACATAGAAGCTGCCATAAGACATTGGCGAGCTATACAAAAAACCAAGCGTAGCTTTCTTTATTAAAGCTCGACAAAGCGGTTTGCGCGCAAGCGCAAACCGCAAATTTTCGTTTTCAGAAATTGCACTTTCAATCGCACGCTGATCTAAGATTCATCCATGGCGTGCAAACTTCAACACTACATTTCTCAGCATCTTCAACGCGGCTTTACCGACGGTGAGGGCGCTAAGGCCCCGGTCTGGGTCTATCGTGCTGACGGCAAGAACTTCAAAACAGGAACTGCCGGCTACGGCGCATCGAATTACTTCTACTCCGATTTGCCCCAGCATCCGGAGGATGAAACCGTCGATCAGAAAGTCACTCAGTTCGAAGCTATCATCCATCCATGGCTGACGGAGCTCCGCGAAGCGGAAATCGGCTCCTTCGTCGATGGCGAGCGTGCTGGAACGCTCGTGACCCATCTCTCGGTTCGAACAGCATTTGTCCGAGACTCGTTTGGCGGTGCAGCCACTGAAATGTTCGATGCTATGGGCGAAATGGTGGGAAGCGGGCAGCTAACAACCATGCTGGGAATTGGCACCGATAAAGCGACCGAACTCATCATGGACGCGGCACGCGAGCAGGTTGAGAAAATGATCGCCACGACTGAGCTGCGGGATATGCCCCAACCTGTTCAAGACATGGTGAGAGCGCTAGCCCAGCAAATGGCGCTCAAAATGGCGAGCGGAGGCATGAATGCTCAAATCAACGATGAGGGGCGTGAGTTTGCGAAGGCATTCGAGGATATCCCATCCAAGATCAAACCTACTATGCGTGACCGGATAGGTAAGATCTTATCCACCCAACCTGCCCCACCAAAACACGTCGAGCGACTAGCAGAGCTGGATTGGGCGCTAGAGCCGCCTGATGACGATGCAGGTGCAATCCTTCCCGATTGCGTGGCCGTTGCCCGTGAAGCTAGCGGGCGCGTCAGCGCTTATATGGGCACAGACTACAAACAGATGGTATCGGTGGCTCTTCCGGTTTCATCCGACCGAGTTTTGATCGGCCGGGAAACTGGCGCGCCCAGCTTCACGAATGCGGAATTTGCTTCAGCCAGCCATACGGCGTTCATTGCAAGTCGAAGCACGGACGAGCTCAAAGAGCTCATACCGAGCATCGGATCCTCGCCTGCAGTACATCTTGGCGATGAACAGTCCGGCCTTATAGCCGACATGCGTTCTGGACGCCTCTATGGCGCTTAGCGCTATACCTGCAACACACCGCACTCAAAACGGTCCGTCGCGTTTAAAATTCAAGCGGGTCATCTGGCGTTAAAACGGTCCATGCCGTAGCGTTAACCTACTCTTAAAATGTGGAGGGCGCACTTTTGGGTTTGCAAGCAAACCCGTGCGCTAGGCGATCCGTGTACGGATCGCCGTGAACCGGCTCATGGCCGGTGCTCGCAGGCCTCAGCCGTTTCTTTGAAACGAACTCGGCCCTGCAAGCGAACGCCGCTTTATGCGGCGTGCGTGCTGTTACCCTTGTCCTGAGTCTCTGTAGCAGGCCAGCACGCGTAAGTGTTCGACTGACACGGGAGACGCGATGGTGACCGCTTCAATTCTCCATATGTCTGACATCACACATTGGTATGCGCTCGCATTTATTTGTTCACTATATGTTCTTTTTCTCTTAACCTCTTCAGCCCTAAAATTGCTGGAGAGCTGAATGGCCATCTATTCACTCAATATCTCCAGCATCGGGAAAACTACGCACCGCTCCGGAACCGCTGGGGCTTACATCAAATATATTGCGCGAGAGAGCGCCGAGCCCGAGCTATTTGCCGGTGGTGGCATTCCGTACGATCCGACAGATGCGCGGAACTTCGTGGATCGTGGTGAGCGCGCTGATCGCGCAAACGCCCGCGTTGCGGACAAATTGCGCGGCGCGCTGCCCGTGGAATTATCGCATGAGGAGAGGGCGGCTCTGGTGCAGGCCTTTGGCAAGCGTCTCAGCGAAGGTCGCGTGCCGTGGTACGCCGCTATCCACCAGTGCGGGGAAGATGAGCATAACCCTCACTTCCACATGCTCGTGCGTGATCGCGACCGCGAAACTGGCAAGCGCGTTGTCCGGCTTTCGGACTCGGCGCGGGACTGGAAAGCCGCCGGCCGCCCCGGCGATGCGCCCTGTGCCTATGTGCGCGAGCTCTGGGAGGAGATCGCCAATGAAGCCCTTGAGCGGGCTGGGCACGAAGAACGCATCGACCGGCGCTCTTTGGAAGATCAGGGCATCGACCGCACCCCGCAGATCCATCTCGGACCTGCTGGTCAGTATGTCGAAACAAACAAATACCGCCCCCACTCCAAGCCCGTGAAAGAGCGGTCGTGGCGGCGCACGCAGTATCGTGAGGATACGCCCTACGAAGATATTGACCGGGGCCGCACGCGCCGAGAGCGCAATGCTGAAATCATTGATCTCAATCTGGAGCGCGCAGCTCGCTCCAAGGTTGACAAGACCCGTCTCACTGCCCTTCTCGAAAAGGACCAGCGCAAAAAGGATCTGGCGCTTGCCGCCCACTATCAAAACCAGTTCCGGCGCCAGAGCTATGAGCGCGACGAAGCTGCGGCCAAGTTCCGCGCCCGCCGGGAGGATGTGAAATCGCGCCACAGCTCCGAGGCAGACTTCGTGCAGGAAAGTCTGCGGGTCGCTGAGCGCAGGCGAACCGCCGAACTGGCCCAGCGCCATCAGCTAGAGATGAACGCAGCTCGAGCAGAACAAAAGCGCTGGTCGGCGCGGCTCATGCGCTACATCGACCTGACTGGCAAAACGCGCCGCATACAAGAAGCTGAGCTCAAGGCTATCGGTGATCGGCACACCGCAGAGCGACAGGCCAATGACGCCAAGCTGCGAGCGGAGGCACAGCTTCAAACCGAGCTCGTCAATAAGCGGTATGCGGCCGAGCTGCTGGATGTTCGGCGTGAGCGTGCGGATGCCCTTAAGGCTATCGAGTTGCGTCACGCATCTGAAAATGAGCCCTATCAAGCCGCACTACAGGGACGGGAGGCGGAGCGCGAGAAGGCTCGCAATTCACTCACACGCTATCTGCAAGACAACAAAGCGCCCGACAGGCAGCCATCACCGCCCGAGGGCGGGCGTGAACGGCCTGCCGACGATAGCCGGTCTGCGTTGCAGCGCGGTTGGTCAGAAGCGCGAGTACAACTCAATGAGCCCAAGCCAGGGCGAGATCGCCCGCGAGATGATGGGTTTGATCGGGAGCGTTAGTGGGCCGGAGACCTGATACGGAGGGTAATTTCGGCCTTACTTCGGCAATCCTGCCGCCTCTGGCGACATCGCTATGCGATCAAGGGGAGGCCCCTCGCGCTACGGACCGATGCTTCAGTGAGGCTGTGTCGGCTCCGGGGGAGTAGCGGCTTTTCTCTCCATGGGAATGGTTGCCTAGAACGGTGGCATTTTGAAAAGCAGACCGGCGTTGCCGCTGTCATTGAGGCTTAGAATGACTTCGTCATCAGAGAAAGTGATTTTGTGCTCATTCTCATCCCGAGGCAGATCGGAATCGATAACGCTCAAAATGTACTGAATTTTTCCAGACTGAATTAGTTCGCGCGCGAGTTCGAGAACGGCGATTTTTTTCCTATTATCCAGCCCCTCTAGGAGACCATCGTGATAAACAAAATGAAAGAACGGTAGATCTTCCAGAACCTTTAGTACGGCCATATCAAACAAAGCGCAGATGAGCTGACCATATGTCTTCCCGTCGGCTTGGCTTGTGTCCTGCCCCAACCGGTCTAACGTTTGGATATTAAACTCAAAATTACCTTCTTTGTTCTGTCGGATCACAAACTTGCCATTGATATTCAATACTCGGCGAACATACCTATTGAATAATCTGATGACCTCATTCTTGCGTGAATTCTCAGACCGAAGGCTCATCTCCATACGATGGACAAGTTCGTCGCGTTGCTTGCGGAGCTCGCGAATTTCCAAATCAATTTCTTGCAATTCGTCCAGCCGTGAAAGCTGACCTTCCAGAATTGCGATATTGGCGCGTTGTTTCGCCAACTGCTTTTGTAGTTCTTTGTATTTTTTAAAAGAGTCGGCGGTTTTGATTATCGCATGATATTCGCTGCGCTGCGCGCTCAGCTCATCCTGTCGATTTTCTAATTCATCCCTGAGGGACAACAGGTCGCGCTTCCTTGAGCGCAACGAAGTATTTCGGTCGTTTGTGAGTTTCTTGTTGAACTCGACGAGATCCTCGTAGCTTCGAGATAGAGCGTCGGGAAAGTGGACTTCGCTCTCCGAGAAAATACCCTTAATCTTTCCGAGGTCAAACTTCACACCATTCGAAAGCGAGTGGTCGATCTGCTCTATATCAACTTCGACCGTATACAGCTTGCGGGCGATGTCGGCGAGCTCTCGCTCAACCTGATCTACCAAGTCCCGATTAATCCGGCGCTCTTCGTGGGAAAAGTCGAAATCGTCAAGTTGCGTTTCGACATCCGATAGCTCATCGCGCTTGATCTCAATCTCAGAAGCTAGAGAATCTCGATCATTGTATTCTGGCAGGATTTCGGCTTCTTTGCGTTTGCGGCGCCCCGAGGCCTCCTCTATGAGCTGATCTATCTCATACTTTTTTCCAGCAGCCTCATGGTCTAGTTCGAAGATGCTAGCCAGATATGGCTTCCATTCTCGATCTTTGCCCTGCACGAATTTCTGGATCTGAAAAACGTCGCGATAATCATTCTGTGTGCGCAGGAAGTAAGATACACCTTTGCGGTAGCCCCAAGGTTCCACAAGACGCAGATCTAAATATGAGTCTAGCAACGTGACGGCTGTCGCTAGAGGAATTTCATGATGGTCCCATTCATCCTCGTGAAGCGAAGTGAAGTCCTGACCGCACTGATCATGTTTTTTAAGAGACACATTCGTATTGTTTGCGACGGACCTCGATACCGTTACGAACCCACCATCATGGAGCGCGAGTTCAAGGTAGAAGACAAACGATTTAAATCGATCACTACGCTTTTCCAGAAAGTGTTGTGTTCCGGTGATATATTTCAATAGGCAGAATTCAATAAGATGAATTAACGTTGTCTTGCCTAGGTTGTGAGAATCTTTTTTATCATCTTTTGGATTTTTTACTTCTGCGAACACGACATTAAGCGTTCCTGAATTTTCCGCGCAGTGGAAATCAATTGGCGTAAATACGTTCGGTTTATTCGAATAGAGGCGACTAATCTGCATCCGCATTGCCTCCGTTGGATATGTATTCAAATGAGTCTGTCTTCGGGTGATAATCTACCCGACCAATGAGGTATAAGAAGTTGAGCGCTGGCATCAGCACGAAATCGCTATCATCCTTGATACGGTTTGCCACGAGCTTCCTAACAGCATCGAATGATACAACCCGGCGACGTTTCAATTCAGACAGGATTACGCTCGAAACACGCAGTGCCGAGCGGTCTAAATCAAGGTGTTTGGCGGGACTAAGCATGCTGGCCGATATCGCAGTCGTGGTACATGTAATGAAGGAAGACGCGGACGAACCGCTTTCTTGTTCGTAGCTTCGGATTGTTGTTCGTGATCGCGTCATGGATGTAAGTTAGGACCTTATCGAAGGTCGTGAATTGGCTCCTAGTCACCATGATCTTCTGTTTCAGGTCGTCAGCCGCATCGTGGTAAAGGTCTCGAAATTCTGAGTTCCGTGGATCGCTCAGAAAGGCCTTGATGTCCGAAAAGTATGGCATCGACTCGCTTCTAATATAGTCGGCGTACTCATCGGTTAGAATGTTGATTTTGTTCTTTTCCTTGAATTTGACATGAGTGAAGTTTGTTGCGCTGCTGAACGTGTGTTCAGCGTCGTCAACGGCCTCCTTAAAGGCCACAACAACATCGCTCAAGTCTGTAGGGTCAACCCGAAAAGGCTGGCTACTGTCGGCAAAACCGAGGCTCGTCCAGATCGCCGGGTTCATTTCTAGCCAACGGTCGATCTCCTCTGTGCCGAAAAAATCCACAGACGTAAGGCCGATTTCGGCGAATTTTTCCGCAAGAACCAGAGTGGATTTTGCGGGCTTTCTCCTATTTGTGAAAACGATGTAGTGGTCAATCTCACCATTCTCAAAGAGCGCCTGTACCTTGGGGAATTCCTTGTCCATAAGCCGTGCAAAATCGTTATCGGCGCAGGAAGCTGCAGGATTAGAAGTCCATTTGGATTGAATAATGAATTTCCCACTATGAGGCGCGACCGCACTCGGGTAATGCGTTGCCGTGCCTGTGAATTTTCCATCTCGCCCGCCATCCTTGCCGGGCGCAAATGAAATAGTTCCGATGCCAAGGAGCTGTGTGCAAAGACGGTTCGCAAGCTCTTCGAACTCATCGTCGCTTAGGTCTTCATATCGGTATTGCCGGATCATTCAATTATCAAGTGTTGCATAGCTATGTAGTTCTATCTAAGCGTACAGAGCTTGGCGAGGCAACAGTTTATCTTATTGAAAGTTAACATAAAAACTGACCCTTTGCGCTGGCTCGAATCTCGTGGCTCAATAATAGCACGAGCTTTGGTGAAATTCTGTTATGCGCTATCGATCTGATTGATCGTCAAATGACATTTTAACCGACACAGTTTCTTACACATACACACAGAAACCTCTTAAAAAGCGTTTTGTTTTAGAGGCTTGCAATAAGTTAATAAATACTTAAAATCCGTTGGGCGGCAACGCCCGTGCCGGTTCAAGTCCGGCCGCCCGCACCATTTTTTCTGTTCTCCTTCACTCCGTTCGGTCGATCCTCGCTTCGCTGCGGGCGCGCTTTCGCGCTTGCGAGCCTGCGGCTCGGTTTGACTGATGCTCAAGCCCGTTCGGGCTTTCACTCCTCGCCTCGCTTCGGGCGGGCGTTCGCCCTTGCGGACCTGCGGTCCGGTTTTCTTGTTCTCCTTCGCTCCGCTCAGTCGATCCTCGCTTCGCTGCGGGCGGGCGTTCGCCCTTGCGAGCCTGCGGCTCGGGTGTGGGGAGGCGCTAGGGCGCGGTGACGCCTTGTGAGGGCGAGGTGAGGGTGAGGCTGTAGAACTCGAAATATCGCGTTCCGCTGTCGAGATACGGGGCGGCGGCTTGATATTGGGGCAGGCTGCGCAAGGCGCGCAGGCTTTCAATGCTGTCCCATTCGGCCAGGGTGATCTGGTCGGGCGCGTCCAGCGTCTCACCGGTCAGATGGGCGTCGGGATTGTACATCTTGTACACAAACCGCCCGCCGACGGCGGCGAGGTCCCCGGCGACCATATCGAGATAGCGCGCATAATCGGTTGGATTTTCCGGGTCAAACCAGGCCAGCGCCAGCGTGTAAAACTTGTCGGGGTCGAGCGTCAGATCGAGGTCATCTTCCAGAACGGCGCTGTAAATCCGACGCCCCGTCCAGCCTTGAGATGCAAAGCTCTCCAGCAGGGGGCGGCGTTCATAGGTCTCATACGCGTCGGCCGCTTGTTGAGAGGGCCAGACATGCATCTGCACGCTCTCCGGTTCAAAATCCCCCAAAATGGTGCTGCGCACATCAAAGCGCGGCCAGGAAGCCCGCTGTGCGGCGGCCATGGCGTCAAACTGGGCGAAGCCGTTGCGCGCCTGCACGCCTGTTTCTGAAGGCGCGGCGAGCGTGTAGCTGAGCACCGAGCCGGCCTCCAGCCGGGTTTGTGGCGCGCGCGCGTCGGGCGTCAGACCGGCGAAATACACATATGCGTCGAAATGGGCGGCGTTAAACGCATCGGACGCTGTGATGATGTCGTCATTCCCTGTGACGAAGGCGCGGCTTTCGGCATAGTCGCGATAGTAAAACACCTCCACCGTGTCCGGCGTGGGCATGCCCGTCGCCCAGTCCACATCGATCGTCGCCGCAATGGAGAAGGCATGGGGGCGCTCGGCTGCGGTCGCCATGAAGGCGGCATGTTCGGCCTGACGCGCACCCACATCGGTATTGTTGAAGCGGCTGATTTTCAGGACGTAATACCGCTCTGCTGTTTCGGTCATGGAGGCGGGGTGCACCTCCTTGTTCCGATATGCGCCTTCAATAAGAACGGCGCTCTCGGGCAGGCCGAGACTGAAGCGCAGCGCAGCGCGCCCTTCGGCGGTCGTGGTCTGATCGGTCTCACAACTCGTGAGAGCAAAATGGGTGGCGTCGCCAAGCGACAGCTCACCGCGGGATGCGCCCACCCGGCCATGACGCCAGACCGAGCACCCAAGGGCATCCAGGGCCGCCGGGGTCTCAAGGGGTAGGGTGATGGGCTGTGGGCTGAGGATCAGCAGTCCGGTTTCGGCCAGGGCCGGGGGTGTCGCTAGGCCAAGCAGAGCGCTGGAGGTCAAGTGGAGTAAGAAACGCATGGGAGCTCTCAATGGTTGATTTTCGCACCATCTATCACTGACAGGCCGGTCTTCTGTGGATTGTCTCTCGCCCTTTCTGGTGCGTTAATGCACCAGAAGGGGCGAAGATGACGAACTGGGATGATTTCAGGCTGGTGCTGGCTCTGGCGCGTACCGGGGCGATAAGACAGGCCGGCGCGGCGTTGGGCGTGAACCATGCCACTGTGTCGCGGCGTCTGGCGGACCTGACCCGGCGCATGGGCGGAGCGGTCTTTGAACGGATATCCGGTCGCTATCAGGTGACAGCAGTGGGGGCGCCTGTGCTGGAAGCGGCGATCCGGATGGAGGCGGCCTGTCTGGAGGGCGAGCGACGCCTTCGCGCAGTGTCGCCAGACATGGCGGGGCCGGTGACGGTGTCCTTGCCAGACGCCATCGCACGGGTGGTCTTGCTTGAAGAGCTGACCGCGTTTGCACAAGCCAATCCTGATATTTCGCTGACATTGAAATGCTCGTACGCCTATGCGGATCTGGACCGGTCTGATGCGGACATCGTCATTCGCGGCGCATCTGCGCCGGATGAGCATCTGGTGGGGCGACGGTTGTTTCCCTATGCGCTGGCCCATTACTGCGCCCGGGATTATTTCGACCAGGTGGCCCTGCCTGACCGGCGCTGGCTGGTGCGGCGCACGCCGGCGCAATGGATCGAGCGCTCCCCATGCCCAGAAGCGCCGGTCGGCTATGTGATTGATGATATCGATATGCTGCACGAGGCGGCCGCGCGCGGGCAGGGCATGATCCGGGGGGCTTGTTATATCGCAGAGTCAGATGAGCGATTGATCCGCATTCCGGGCTCAAAAGTGGAGCCTTGGGAAGATTTGTGGGTGCTCACACATCCCGATCTTCGCGATGCGCCGCGGATCAAGGCGGTGATGGGGCTTGTCACAGAGGCTCTGATGCGTTCCAGAGCCTTGATCGAGCGAGGGGAAACAGACCGCTGTCGGGGCTGATGGCGGCCCGGCGCCCGTGGATTCAGACGCGCGACACGATCATAAGTTATTAAAATATGCGCCGCAGAATTCTTGGCATGAGCCGTTTGATTTACGCCAGTGAATTGATCTGTGAGCGTCCGAGGATCTGGTATCTGGCGGTTGGCGCCAACATGACGATTGACCAGTCCGTGCCCGGCATACGCCGCTTGGGCGAGCGCTTCCGGGAGATACCTGTTCAGGGCCTGATCGTGGATTATCGCGCCGCGACGATCCGCCAGCATCCGTTTGAGTACAGCGAGCTGGCCTTGAGCGTCAGCTTGCACATCCCGCTCACAACCCAGATCGCCTACATCACCGGTCCGCGTAACTGCAAGAAAGCGGCGCTGATGGTCAAACTTCTCAGGGATCGTGAATTCGCGGCGCGCGGCTTTCAGCGCTGGGGGCAGATGACCGCCTGGCTGAACTGTCCGCCATCTGTGATGGACCCCATCCCCGGTAAAGGGCGCAATGTCGTCTTGGTTTAGGCTTGAACCTGCGGGTCAGCGGGTGCGGGCTTTGGCGCGCGAAGAGGCGTTGAGGCCGTCAAGGCGTTCACGCCTAGCGCCAGGGCGCTGATCATCAAGCCTGCGAATACGCCCCAGGCTGCCGGGCTTTGATAGCCGGACACGCCATAGGCCAGGAAATGCGCACCCGCGCCAATGAGAATCAGCGCCGAGCCCGACAGTTTTAGACCGCGAGACAGCGTCGCGGTTGACGGCGTGAACATGCTGAGCCCCGTGATGATCAGCAAGCCGATCCAGAAGACCGCAGGCATCGCCGCGTCTGCGAGGCCCAGCACCCGGTCGAGCGCCAGCACGAGACCGATCAGGGCCGGCGGTCCCCAGACCAAAGCGATCCAGCTGCGTTCCAGACGCGGCTGCGGGCCTTTTTTGCGGGCGCGCTTGTAAAGCCAGAGCTGCACGCCGCTGACGCAGACCACGCACAGAGCGAGGCCCAGCGCCACATAGATCAGCTTGACGGGCACGCCGCCCCAGTTTCCGAAATGCAGGTTGTAGACGGACGCCGTGGCCTGTTGACCAAATGCGCCGTCATCCAGTCCGGTCTTGCCGATGAACGCGCCGTCCGGGGAGAATTGCAGGTATTCGCCGAAGATCAGCCGCTGATTGGCGGCGGTCAGGATTTGCAGGGTCTGCCCGTCCTGTCCGGGGTTTTCGATCTGCACGATCCAGGGCGTCAGGCCAGCGTCGGTGAAGTCGCTCTCCACCACGCGCAGCGCCTGGGCGATGTCGGGCAGGGGACCGGCTTCTGCGGTCTCCTCTGCGCCGGGGCCGAAAACGGTATCGAACATCGCGTTGACGGTCATGCCCGGCTGGGTCTGCGCCAGGGTCAGCGCCACGAGGGTGGCGAGCCCCAAAGCGGCGCCGGTCAGCGGGATCATGATGTGAAACGGCGCGCCCCAGACCGACAGCCGGTTGTGGCGGTCCGCCAGGCTCAGCTGGCCATTGCCGGGCTTGTGACTGCGAAACGCATCCTTGAACACACGCGGATGGGCCAGGAATCCTGACACGACCAGCGCCAGCATCATCACGCCCAAAAGCCCCACCACGATCAGGCCCAGCGTGGAGGGCAGATGCAGATAGTAATGCAGGTCGATCAGAAATTCGGAAAAGCCGTGGTCGATCGTCTCGCCCAAAGCCGCGCTCTCATCAATGAACCAGTAGGTGTCGCCATACCCGCCAGCGAGCCGCGGGGAATCCGGGGTGGGCAGGAAGACCGAGATGCGGTCCGGCGTCTCGCCGGCCGCGCTCGCATGATCGAGCAGGGTTTGCGCCGAACGGGCGGCCAGCTCTGGCGATGCGGCGCTGACTTCGGTGATGTGAGGCTGCTCCCAGCGGGCGAACTCGGCGTGAAACACCACCAGAACCCCGCTCAGGGAGACGATATAGAGCAAAGCGCCCAGCACCACGCCGATCCCGGCATGGGCGGAGAGCATGCGGGCGACGAGCTTGGCGGAGAGGTCGGGCCAGACAGAGGGGCGAGAGGAAGCGGCCATAAGTCAGGATCTCACGAAACCGGGGGCGAAAGAAAAAGCGCGATGAGCGCGCAGACGAGAGCGAGGCCGACCAGGGCGGCGGTGCGCCAGCGCAGGGGGGCTTCCAGCGCGCAGATCACAGCCAATCCCGCCCAGCCCAGGGGCGCGAACACCAAGGTGGCGAACAGGCTGTCGGGCGTGGCCCAGTTCAAAGTCTGGGTCAGACGGAACAGAGCGATGCTGGCGATCAGAGTCACGCCCAGCGAGACAGGTCCCGCCAGCGCGGCGACGGACAGGGTGCGCAAGCTCGCCATCCAGCGGGAGCGGTCGCCGGTTGAAACCGGGACAGCTTTGAGAGCGGGAGCGGAGACAGGCCGGCTCATCCCTTGTGACATAATGCTCATCGCGCCCAGCATGGGCGCGATGAAAGCCGCGGTGACGCCCAGGTCTGGCCCCAGGGCGAACACGAACGGCCAGGCGGATACGATCATCAGGGCCCATCCCGCCATCATCAGGCGGCTGTGTGAACCCTGACGCCGGATCCAGGACAGCCGAACCAGCGCCAGGCCGAGAAGACCCAGCGCCAGTCCGGCGATCAGTGCTGCAATCGAAGAGGTCGCCACGATCTCAGCACCTGATCCTAGAAGCGTCGAGCGACGCGAAGATTGACGGTGCGTTCCTCGCCGGGGAAGCAATCGCCCCGCGCCAGACAGGTGGCGTAATACTCTTCATCAAACAGGTTGCGCACGTTCAACATCGCGCTCCAGTTTTCAAAGTCATAGCCCACCATCATGTCGGCGACCGTGTAGCCGTCGGTTGTGATCGAGCCGCTTTCATTGTCACCCAGATAACGGACGCCTACGCCCAGTCGCAGGTCTTGCATTGCTGTGGGCGAGAACTCGCCCCAGATCGACGCCTGTTCTTCAGGAATGGAAGAGAAGGGCTGGCCGTTAGGGTCTTCCGCGTCCAGCCAGGACGCTGAAGCATTGAGCTTGAGATCACCAACAGGCAGCTCGACGACAGTGACGCCTTCAATCTCAAACCCGGTGATGCTCGCTTCGCCCTCTTGCTGGGAGGGCGCATTGGGCAGGCCTTGCGGATTGGGCAGGTTGGACTGGGTGATGTCGAAATAGGCCAGGGTCACATAGCTGCGCGAACCGGCCGGCTGGTACTTCACGCCCAGCTCGAACTGTTCGCCCTCTTCCGGCTTCAGCGCAGCGCCGGTGACATTGTCCACACCCAGCTGAGGCTCGAAGGATTCAGCATAGCTGACATAGGGCGACAGACCGTTGTCGAAGGCATATAGCAGTCCTGCAGCAATCGTGGTGGCGTCGACATCCTGAGACACGCCGTTATTGCTGTTGGAGACGTCGTCCACACGCACGCCGAAATTGGCGATCCAGTTGTTCCAGCTGATCTGGTCATGGGCGTAAAAGCCCCAGTATTCGCTTTCGCTCTCGGTCGTGCCGCGCACCGCGTCAAGCTCCGCCATGGACGGGACGCCATTGCCGTACACCGGGTTGAAAGCGTTCAGGACGCCCTGACGCAAGAAGGCGCGCGAGGAGGTCAGCTCCACATCCTGATAGTTCACGCCTGCAAGCACTTCGTGCTCCAAGGCGCCGGTCATGAAATCAGCACGGACGCGCGCATCAAACGCGAGCTGTTCGGACGAGGCCGGATTGTCATACCAGGAGCGCACGCCATTGCCGTCTGCGTTGAGACGCGGCACGCCCGCGCCGGCGAAGGCCAGCCAGCTCTGGGAATACTCGGATGAGGAATCACGCCAGCGCGCCGTGCCTTCCAGCGTGAAAATCTCGTTCAGCTGGTGGCTGGCGATTACGGTGATGGAGGTGGATTCCGTGTCATAACGGTTAAAGCCCGGCTCGCCATGATAGACGGAACTGGACATGTGCTCACCGTTTGGCCCCGGGTATAAAGTCCCGGTCAGGGGCAGGAACTGGTGCGCCGTATCGCCGTCACGCTCGTCATAATTGACCAGCAGATTGATCTCGGTGTTCTCGCCTGGGGTCCAGGTCAGGGACGGCGCCAGCGAGATGGCGTCATCATTCACGTAATCGACCTGGGTGTCGGAATCGCGCGCCACGCCGACAAAACGGGCATAGAGCGTGTCCTCGATCAGCGTGGCGCTGAAATCACCAGCGATTTCCAAGCGATCATGGGTGCCATAGCTCAGCACGACTTCCTGACCGAGATCCGGACCCGCGACCTTTGAGGCGAGGTTCACAATCCCGCCCGGAGAGCCTTGGCCATAGAGAACCGAGGCCGGGCCCTTGAGCACTTCGACCTGATCCACCGTGTAGAGGTGCGGGCGGGTGTTGTTGTAGTTGCCAAACAGGGCCTGCAGGTTGTCGCGATACTCGGGCACGTCCAGACCGCGGACCTGGAAGAAGTCGCCGCGCGTGGAGAAGCCGAATGTGTCGCCGACGACCCCGGCTGTGTAGTTCAGCGAGTCATCAAGCGTCAGCGCGCCCCGCGCCAGAAAGTCCTCAGCGGTGACCACAGACACAGAGCGGGCGGTCTCAAGGATCGGGGCGCTGGATTTCATCGCGCCGAACGCGCCGAGCGAACCAGTGACGACGATCACGTCGTCGGTTTCGCGCTGGTCGGCCTCGGACTGGGCGAGCGCAGCCGGGGTGAGGGCGAGGCAGGCGCATGCGCCAAGCAGAGTAGTACGCAAAGTCATCGGGGATCCCCATTCTCAAATCTGCTTTTTCACTAATGCGAATCATTTTCACTATCAACAGCAGATGAGAATGAATTGCAGGAATAAGTTATTTGACGGGAGAGCGGAGCCGGGGCTGGATGGCGCCATGACGTACGACATCCATGACCATTCCCTGTCAGCGGCGGAAGCGCTGAGCCCCGAGCTTTTTCAGGCGATTGAGCGTCAAGGCGCGCTTGAGCCCTGGACCCCGCCGCAAACCCCGTTCCCGGTTTCGCTCTGTCGTTCTGTGGCGGGCCAGCAATTGAGCGTGAAGGCGGCGGCGTCGATCTGGTCTCGGGTTCAGAGTCTCAGCGAACATCCTGACCAATTGCTCGATGCGTTTCATCCTAACCGGCACGCGGATTTACGCGGCTGTGGCTTGTCGGGGGCGAAGGTGAAGACCCTGATCGCCATCGCGGACGCCCGGCGGGAGGGGTGGCTGGACACAGAGCCCTTGCAGGCCATGAGTCCTCAGGCGCGCTCTGATCGTCTGGTGGAAATCTGGGGCGTGGGGCGCTGGACGGCGGACATGGCCAACATCTTTTATTTCGGCGAACCGGACATCTGGCCCGATGGCGATGTGACCGCCCGCAAGACGCTGGAAAAGCTGACCAGCAAACGCCGCAAGACCGTGCGCACCGCGGCGCGGTTCGCGCCCTACCGGTCTTTTCTGGCGCGGTATATGTGGCGGCATGCGGACGCGCCGCCTGACACCTGAAATCGGGAAAAGTGAGAACCAAACCATTTGTGGCGCGTTCTTGATCTGGTGCTGATCCCTGATCAGCGCCGTGAGACTCGGGTCTGATTGAGGATCGCAGGGACGGCGGACCGGTTATGGTCGGCCTGCAGCGACGTCTTCGGTCCCCGTCTGGATCGGGCGCCCGGAGCAGTCCGGGCGCCCGATGACCTGTCTACTGGCTATACCCCGCATACAGATCCGCCAGCGCCAGCGCCAAGGGATAATGGTTTGCGCCGTCCGCATTCGCCGAAGTGGCGACCACCACTTGCGGCTCCACATACACCATCAGGAAGCTCCGGCCGCCCGGGCTGCCGCCAGAATGCGCGGCGTAGTGCAGGCCGATGCTGGGTTCAAATCCGGCTTCCATGCCATAGACATAGCTGACGGTTTCGCCTGCACTCGTCTGGATGGGCATGAAGGCGGCATGGATCTCTTCAGCGTTCAACAAGGAGCCGTCCGCCAGGGCCGCGCCCATCTGCGCCATGTCCCGGCTGGAGGCGATCAGGCCGCCGCCGCCGAACTTGCACTCCGCCGAGAGCGGCATGGGCGCCAGACCTTCGCCGGCGTCAAAATACGGCGTCGCCTTGTCGGCGCTGTCTGAGTCAGCTTGAGCGGTATAAGTCTCGCCCAGTACGGCGCTCATGGCGGCGTCAAAGCTGTCAGCTCCGGTCAGTTCCACCAGAAGATGGCTCAGCAGCACAAAGCCATAGGTGGTGTATTCATGCTGGGATCCGGGCTCATGGATCAGCGGATCATTGATGAAATGTCCCAGCGCGTCTGACGGCAGAGCGCAGCGGCGATCACTGAAGGCGATCCAGTCGTCATCGCCCGTATAGCCGCGCACGCCGGCCGTGTGGCTGAGCAGCTGGCGCAATGTCACGTCCTGATAGGTGGCGGGCAGGGAGGGGTCGATGGCGCGCACCGACTGGTCCAGGTCCAGACCCTGATGCGCCTCCAGTCGGGCGAAAGCGAGCCCGGTCAGAAGCTTGGCCGTCGAGTAGACATTGTAATCGGTCGTAACGCCGTCCTGCGCGCTGCGCATCATGCCGCCTTCGGCTTCAAAGGCGATCTCGCCCTCGACCATGACAGTCACGTTGAGCGCGGGATACGCTTGCGCGAATTGATCAAAGATGGCCTGCGCGGTTTCGTTTTGGCTTTGCGCCAGGGCGGAGGTTGAAACCAGCGCGGCGGCGCCGAGGGCGGCAATAAAGGTTTGCATTGGAAACGTCCTTGTTGTCGTTTGCGTGGGGAGAGGCGTTGACCGCCAACACCCTTCCTGTGCTGGCGGTTTCGAGTGCAGAAAAGCTCAAAAGGACGAACGGCTCATATGCAGGGTGAACAGCTCAAAGCCGCTCTGGCGCGGGCCGGACAGCTCTTGCGTCCTTGGGAAGCGGGGCTGGCGGCTATGCTCTGCGCGCTGGTTCTGCTGGCGCCCTGGCCGACTTCGAATGCGCCGATCTGGCGGGCGGATCGTGTTGAGACTCTGATCGTCTCCCCTGAAGCCGATGACCCGGCGCTCTGGCGCGAGCAAGCGTTCTGGCAGGCCGACCCTGGCGCCGGCGTCTTGCAAGTGCGCTGGCGTGTGCCGGACGCCGCACTGGCGTCAGATACGCCGATGGCGCTGGCCCTGTCCGGCCCGTTTTCCGCTGAAGCCTATTTCAATGGTCAGCTGATCGGCGCCAAGGGCCGCCCCTTGAGTGAGGCGGCGCCCGAGCGCGCCGGGCCGATCGATAGCCTGATCGCCTTGCCGCGGGATCTGATCCGTCCAAGCGACAATGAAGTCAGGCTGGTCCTCTCCAGCACGCGCGCCGGGTATGCGCCCGCCGTGATCGTGCAAACTTTGGCTGTGACGCCGTTTCGGCCCGACGCCAGACGGTCCTTGCGTGATTACGCGCCGACCTTGGGGCTGGCGGGCGTGCTGGCCGTGCTGGCGATCAGCCTGTTCCGGCTGGGGCTCGACCGTGATGATAGAACGGTGTTCTGGCTGGCAGGCGGATTGGCCGCGCTCGTGATCGCAGCGCTGGCTGAGATGTCGCGCGCTTATGTGAATTACCCCTATGACTGGCATCAGCCGCGACAGGTGGTGATTTTGTTGGGAATGGCGGGCGCATCGGCGGGAATTCTGGGTTTTCTAGTTCAGCGCTGGGCGTTGGGCCGGGTGTGGAGCCGGGCCGCCATCGGCATCACCACAGTTTGCGCTCTGCTCGGCGTGCTTTTGTATGACGGCTATGACGGCAAGATCATCCTGCTCACCATGTGTGTGCTGATCGGGGGTCTGGTCTGGACCCTGATCGCGGGCGTGCGCAAAGACCGGAGCGCCTTGGCCATGACGGGGGTCTTCCTGGCGCTCATGGTCGTTAATCTGGCCGCGCCTGGACGTTTCATCGATCTGGGCGTTTACGCGATCACCGCCATCGCCTTCGGGATCTGGATGATGCGGGCGCCGGACCTGCTATCGCCTGCGGCTGAGTCCCTGGAGACTACAAACCAGACCGCCCTGACTGTGCAGTCGACGGGCAAGATGCACCGTGTGGCGCTCGATGACGTGCTCTATCTGAAGGCGGCGGGCAATTACACTGAGGTGCATCGCTGCTCGGGCGGCTGGCTGCTGGATCAGCGTGGCCTGGCGGCGGTGCTGGACGAGGCGGGTGAGGCCCTGTTGCGGGTTCATCGGTCTTATGCGGTCAATATGAGCAAGGTCGACGCGTTGTTGACCCGTCCGGGAAGCCGGTATGGGCTCAGTCTCTTAGGGGGCGCCGAGGCGCCTGTCGGCCGATCGCGGGTTGACGCGGTGCGCGATGCATTATCGCGTTAATCATGTCTTGCGTGACGCGATGATCTGACGTGAACTGTCGCTAGATCAAGGACTTCGCCATGACCGACCCCTCCCAGCTCCGCCAAGCCCATCTGGACGCCGTGCGTTCGGGCGAATTTGACCAGCCCACGACCGGGCTTTGCGCCGGCTATGCTCAGGCCAATCTGGTGATCCTGCCGGTGAAGCAGGCCTATGACTTTCTGCTCTTCACCCAGCTCAATCCCAAACCCTGCCCGCTTCTGGGCATGAGCGAGCCGGGCGAGCCGTTGATCCCCAAGCTGGATGTGGACGTGCGTACGGACGCGCCGCGTTATGAGGTCTTCCGAGACGGAGAATACGCCGAAGAACGCACGGATCTGACGGAGCTCTGGCGGGAAGACCTGGTGGCGCTTCTGCTGGGGTGTTCATTCACTTTCGAGCACGCCTTGCTGGCCGAAGGCTTGCCGGTGCGCCATATCGCAGCGGGCACGAACGTGCCGATGTACCGCACCAGTCTCGCTTGTACGCCGGTGGGGCCGTTTTCGGGCGGAATGGTCGTCTCCATGCGCGGATATCCGCCAGAGCTGGTGGAGCGGGTAAGCGAGTTGACCGGGCGTTTTCCGGGCAGCCATGGCGGCCCGGTGCATGTGGGCGATCCCGCCGAGATCGGCATCGCCGACATCATGACGCCTGATTTTGGCGACCCTCCTGTGCTGGAAGACGGGGATGTGCCGGTGTTCTGGGCGTGCGGGGTGACGCCGCAGGCTGTTGTGCTGGACGCCAAGCCGGAACTGGCGATCTTTCACAAGCCGGGCCATATGATCATCACCGCGCAGCGCGACGCGGTGGTGTAAGCGCGCAAGGCCCGCTAGGGTCGGCCCAGCTTTGACTGTCGTGAGCCCTGATGTCTTCTTTCCGCCTTTGTTTTCCGCGACGCCTGGACGGGCAGAACGGGTTCGCCTTCGAATATGACGTTCCCGGCCTTGGCGCCTTTACTGAAACGGTGATTTTCCCCGACGAGGCCCGGTTTGACCGGCTGGATCGCTCAGTCCTTGCCGGGCTTGTGCGGATGGCCGCCATTTTGATCGGGACCAGCTATTACAAGGCGGCGCCGGCCAAGTTGATCGAGCCCGATTTCGCGCTGAGCGACGCTGAGCGGCGCTTGGTCGAGCTGGCCTATTGGCCGGGGTTGGGCGAGTTCTATGTGCGCAATGATCTGCCCTATCCGCCTGATTTTACGATCAAGGCCGAGCCGCGCATGGCGCAGCTTCGAACCCCTGTGATCAAGACCGAAGATGTGCGCGCCGCGGTGGCGTTTGGTGGCGGCAAGGACAGCCATGTGGCCGCCAGCCTGATCAAGGCGTCCGGTGCAGACGTCGAGCGGGTGTCGCTCATTCTGTCTGAAAGCGTAGGTGAACGCCTTGTGGCGATGAGTGAGGCGCCGGTCACGCTGATCCGGCGCCGGATCGATCCGCGCCTGATCGAGCTGGGCCGTTCGGGCCGGGCGCTGAACGGGCATATCCCCATCACCGGCGTTAATTCATGCCTGATGGCGCTCTATGCGGCGGCCAAAGGGCTTGATTGGGTGGTGTTCGCCAATGAACGCGCCGCCAGCGAACCGACCATGGAAAGCAACGGCCACCCGGTGAATCACCAATTCTCCAAATCGCTTGAATTTGAAGACGCGCTGCGGGCCGCCTTCACCGCGATCAATGCGCCGGTGACCTATTTCTCGATCCTGCGGCCGGTCAGCGAATTGTGGACGGCGCATTATCTGGCGACGGCGGGAGAGGCGGCGCTGGACATTTTCGCCAGCTGTAATCGCAACTTTGTGTTTGCCGGTCCGAACGCCCTGCCCAAGGGCAAGCGCTGGTGCGGGGCGTGCGCGAAATGCGTTTACACGGCCGTCTTGCTCGCGCCGTTCCTGTCGGTTGAACGCCATGAGCGGGTGTTCCAGTCCAAGCCTTTGCACAACCCCGAGAACCTCGACTTCCTGCGTGAGATCGCCGGTTTGACCGACGCCAAGCCGTGGGAGTGCGTCGGGGAGCGACGCGAGGTGGCGGCGGCTTTGGCCCATCTTCTGACCGATGCGGACTGGGCGAAAGCGCCGTTAATACAAGCGATTGAGCCTGAACTCTTCAGTCACTGGGCGCGTGAAGACCTGCAGCAGGCCTGGGCAGAGGCGCTGGACGCCCGCTCCGAGCATCGCATGCCGGCGCCGGTCGCCGAACTTATGCACGCAAGCTGATCTTCTGCATGAAGCTGGCGTCGCGGAAGCCGAAACCTTGAATTGAATCAGTGAGCGGGTTTTATCCTAGCTTCTTCGCGGCTTGCGCGAAGGCGTCGCCGCGAGCGCCGAAATAGGTAAAGGCTGCGCCTCTGGGCGCCGCAGGGCTCATCATCACGATCCCGCCTTCGGGCAAGGCCTCGTAGGCGCGCTTCACCGCCAACTCAAAGTCTGGCTCGTAAGCTGTTATATTTGCGTGCGGACCGGATTTCAGGGCGTCGACGATGCTTGGCCCGTTCTCAGGGATGGTGATGATGGCCTTGATCCGGGTCTCGTTTTTGAGCCCCTCGGCCAGCGGCGCATAATCCTGTTCGCGATCTTCGCCCCCCAGAATGAGGCTGACCGGGCGGTCCGGGAACGCCTCCAGAGCCAGCAGACAGGACTGGGGCGTCGTACACAGCGTGTCGTCGATGAAGTCGACGCCATTGAGGGTGTGTACGGTTTCAAGCCGGTGGGGCAGGCCCTTGAAGCTCGCAAGGCTGCCGAACGCGTCATAGGCGTCGAGCCCCAAGCCCTCGATCACCGCCAGCGCAGCGCAGGCGTTCGCCGCGTTATGGGCGCCGGGAAGCGCGGGGATGCGGCCCCAAGCCTCCGCTCCGTGATGGATCACGCCGCCGGGGGCGTGAAAGCCTTCGGACTGGTCATACCAGAGGGTGTTCGGACGATGCACGAACAGCGAGGTCAGGCGCGCATCCTTGGCGCTCATGACGCCGCGCGCATTGGGGTCCAGCATGGCGAGCCGGGCCTTGTCGCGGCGGTATTGCTCCACCCCGCGATGCCAGGGCGCGTGATCATTGAGAAGGTTCAAGAACACAAACCAGTCCGGCGCATGAACCAGGTCGGCGATCTGATAGCTCGACAGCTCGACCACCACGATCTCGGCGTCGTCTGGCGTGTTGATCACCGGCTCGCCGATATTGCCCGCGAGCACCACGTTCACGCCGAGGCTCTTGAGCATATGATGCAGCAGGCTCGCGGTCGTGGATTTGCCCTTGGTGCCCGTCACCCCGATCACGGTCTGATGCTCAGGCTTGGACGCGAACCACAGATTGGTCTGGCTGGTCAGCTCGGCGCCCAGGTCCATCGCCTCTGCCAGGCGCGCATCATACAGCGACACCCCCGGTGATTTCACGATCAGCGATTGCCCCGCCAGGGTGATGGCGCGGGCCAGATCATCCTGACCGACGTACTCGACGCCTTCGGGCAAGTCTTCGGGCTCATGTGAGTCAATCACATACAGCGCGGCGTCAGGCGCGCGTTCGCGCACATGGTCGAGCGCGGCGCGCCCTTCCTTGCCGAAGCCCCAGATGAAAATGGCGTCGAACTCAGACAGCGCGGTCATGGATTATCCGGAAAAACGAATGAGGAAGCGTTTGGCCTTGCCCACGCTCATCACCACGGCGCCAGCGCCGGTGCGATGCTCGCGCAGATCTGAGTTTTCGTCCTGAACTTTTACGCCGTTCAGCGACACTGAGTTCTGCTTGAGAAGGCGCCGCGCTTCGCTCTTGGACGCGGCGGCGCCCAGGTCTTCAGCGACGAGCGCGTCAATGAGCGGCAGCGCGTCGCCGCCGCTGGCGTCCAGCGTCGGCACGGCGCGGGCGATCATGTCGATCAGCTCGGCGCTGAGATTGTCGGACTTGCCCTTGAAGATCACGGTGGAGGCTTCAATCGCCAGATCGGCGGCCTTCTGACCATGCACGCGCGCTGTCAGAAGCTCGGCGAGGGCTTTCTGAGGCAGGCGCAGATGTGGCTCGGCCTCACTCAGCTCTGCAAGCTGGCTGAGATCAATGTCGGTCAGCCAGCTGAGGAATTTCGGGGCGTCCGCGTCGGCGCTGTTCAGCCAGAACTGGTAGAACTCGTAAGGGCTCGTCAGCTCCGGATCGATCCAGACCGCGCCTTTTTCCGACTTGCCGTATTTCTTGCCTTCCGAATTGGTCAGCAGCGGATAGGTGACGGCATGGGCGTGCTGGCCCTCGATGCGCCGCACCAGATCCACGCCGCCCACGATATTGCCCCATTGGTCCGAGCCGCCCATCTGGATCTGGACGTTATGGGCGCGGTGCAGGTGCACGAAGTCATAGCCCTGCAGGAGCTGGTAGGAAAACTCGGTGAAGGAGATGCCCTGATCGCGGTTTTCGATGCGGTTGCGCACCGAATCCTTGGTCAGCATGGCGTTGACCGAGAAATGCTTGCCCACATCACGCAGAAAGCTGATCACGTCCATCTTCCGCCACCAGTCGGCGTTGTTGACGTAAATCGGCTCCGGCCCGTCAGTCAGCGCGAACAGGCGTTCAAACTGTTTGCGCTGGCCTTCGATATTGGCCTGCACGATGTCTTCGGTCTGAAGGTTGCGCTCGGCGTCCTTGCCCGACGGATCGCCGATCAGCCCCGTGGCGCCGCCCAGCAGCACCACGACCTGTCCGCCGCGCTGGCGATAGCGGTCCATGCCCAGAAGCGGCATCAGATTGCCCGCATGCAGGCTCGGCGCGCTCGGGTCAAAGCCCACATACATTGCCGGTTTGTGCTCGGCGATATAAGCGTCAGTCAGCTCGGGCGTCTTCTGGTTGAGAAGGCCGCGGGCTTCCATATCGGCGAGGAAGGGCGTGGCTTTGGGATCGGCGAGGCGAACGCTCATGAGGCTCTCTTGGCGGTAGGAACAGTCAAGCCTTCGGCTTAGCCGTCCCCACCCCGTCTTGCAACGCCGTGATGGCGCACAGCTGTGTCACTCCATCCGGTCATAGGGAGTCTTCTCCACGTCCGCTGCGATGGGATCGCCGCTGTCGCGCTCGGCCACAGCCTGTTTGAAGCCGACCTCCTGGGCGCGTTGACGGAACCACATGCCTTCAGGCGAATGGCGCGAGACGCCGTCAAACACGGTCGCCAGCATCTGGGTGTTGGACAGCCCCATGGTCTCATAGGCCTGATTGACCACCATTTTGGTCATCATCAGCTGGTTCTTGGGTACGCCCTGAAGTCGGCCGGCCAGACGCTCCACCGCTGCATCAAGATCGGCTTCCGGCACGCATTCCAGCGCCAGCCCGATGCGCTCTGCTTCCTTCCCGTCAATCAGCTCGCCGGTCATCATCATGCGCTTGGCCTGCTGGGGCCCCAGGCGATACACCCACATGGACGGCGTGGGCACGCCCCAGACGCGGGCGGGCGGATAGCCGATGCGGGCGTCTTCGGCCATGATCACGAAATCACAGCACAAGGCGATGTCGGACCCGCCCGCCGCCGCGGCGCCGTGCACGCGGGCGATGGTGGGCTTGTGACAGCGCCACAGGCTCATGAAGTCGAGCGTGTTCTGATGCATGAAGGCATAGTCGATCATCGGGTCCCAGGGCATGTCCTGACTGCCCGGCAGCTCGCCCTCGCGCTCGGCATAGTCCTTCAGGTCATAGCCGCCGCAAAAGCCCTTGCCCGCGCCCTGCACCACGATCACGTGGACGGCCGGGTCGCGTTCCGCTTTCTTCACCGCGCCCGCGATATCGCCCGGCATGGCGTCATTGATGGCGTTCAAACGATCAGGCCGGTTCAGGGTGATCGTGCAGACCCGACCCTCGACCTCGTAAAGCAGGGTGGAAAATTCGCTCATCTCAGTCTCCGCAAAGTCGGGTGATCAAGGCGCCGTCGACGCCTGCTTTTTCAAGGATCATGCGTGTGTCCGCTCCTAGCTGGCCTGAACAGGTCGTGCCCTGGCCGGGACGCTCGCCGTCAAAGCGCGCCGCGGCGCCGGGCAGGCGCACCGGCCCCGGACCGTCCGCGTCGCCTTCATAGATGAAGCCGCTGGCGTCGAGCTGGGGATGGGTCAGGATATCGTCTGAGGTGTTCACCTTGCCGGCGGGTACGCCCGCCGCGCGCAAACGCTCCAGCAAGGCGTCCACGGGCTGGTCTTCGGCCAGCGGCGCGCAGGTCTCGCGGATGAAGTCCCAGTTTGCAAAGCGGCTCGCCATATCGGCGCAGCGTGGATCGTCGAGCAATTGCGGCGCCCCGACGGCATCGCACCAGCCGCCGAACTCTTTTTCTGAGAGCATCACGACGACGAACCAGCCATCGGCCGCCTTCCAGGGGCGGTAAACCTTGGCGATGTTGGGGCCAGGCTGAAGCGGGTCCTTCAGCGTCAGCGGCATGTGCACATCCATCCAGGAGAAGGCGAGGGCGGCTTCCAGCATGGACACCGCCACATGGCGGCCCTGGCCGTCGCGTTCCCGCCCCACAAGGGCGCTGGTGATCGCCTGGCACAGATAGAGCCCCGCCACCTTGTCGCAGATATATTGCGGGTAAAGCTCAGGTTCTGGCTTGTCGGGGCGGGCGGCCAGCCCGCTTTCCGCCTGGATGACCGGGTCATAGGCGCGCACATCGCTCAAGGGGTCCCAGGGGCCGAAGCCCGTGACTTCCGCCACGATCAGATCGGGGTGCGTGCGCCGCAGGGTGGGAGCGTCGAGCTTGAGCTTTTGCGCTGCAGCCGGGCGGTAATTGTGCATCACCACATCGGCCTGCCGGATCAGGGTTTGCAGCGCCGCCTGCGCGTCTTCGTCGGTCAGGTCGAGGCTGATCAGGGATTTGCCGCGGTTCAGCGTCTGAAACGTCGAGCTGGAGCCATCCTTAGCGATAAAGCCCAGACGGCGGACCAGGTCGCCGCCTGGCGGCTCGACCTTGATCACATGGGCGCCTTGCTGGGCCAGCGTCAGGCTGGCGATAGGGCCGGCGACGACCGTTGTCAGGTCAAGCACCGTCAGCCCGGCCAGGGGTGTGGCTAGGGTCATGGTTTCCTCCCGTGAGCGCGCGATTTTTCGCGTCGTTTGTTCGAGACTGGCGCAGCCCGCTTCCCCGGACAAGCCAAGCTGGTACGGTGAATACGATTAGTTCTGGAGAATCGCCTTGATGCGGGAAGCGGTGACAATCAGCGCGATACAGGCGCTGGCGGAAGCAGATCCGGTGTTTGTGGACGCCAGCTGGTTCCTGCCCGGGGCGGGCATGACCGGTGAAGAGGTCTTTGAAGAGCGCCGCCTGCCGCGCGCGGTGTTTTTTGATCTCGACGGCGTCTGCGATGTCAGTTCGCCCTTGCCGCACATGGCGCCGGGGGCGGCGGCCTTCGCCCGCTGGCTTAGCTGGCAGGGCTTGAGCGGGGGCGAGAAATTCATCATCTATGACCAGACCTCGCTGGTCGGCGCGGCGCGCGTCTGGTGGACCTTCCGCCGCTTTGGCTGCGATGTGCGCATTCTCGATGGCGGCCTGAACGCCTGGCGCAAAAGCGGCGGCTCGATTGAAACTGGCGAGATTATCCGCAGGCCCCCCGCCATCGAGCGCGCGCCGCGGATGATCTGGGACGATACGGCCAATTGGGAGGATGTCTCCTTCGCCTCGCGATCCGGCGCCGCGCTGGTGGTGGACGCCCGTTCGCAAGGCCGGTTTGAGGGATCAGAGCCGGAACCGCGCAAAGGGCTTAAACAAGGCCATATCCCGGGCTCCATCAATCTGCCTTTCCCCAAGCTTCTGACCGCTGACGGCAAGCTGAAATCCGAAGATGCGCTGGAGGCGGCCCTGCCGCGGGTCAGCCGCGAAACCCGGATCATCACCACATGCGGATCGGGCGTGACGGCGGCGATCCTGAGCGCGGCCTTCCTGAGCGCCGGCTTCCGCGATGTGCGCCTTTATGACGGCAGCTGGGCGGAGTGGGGCGCGCGTGATCTGCCCGTGGAGACCGGCCCGGCATGAGTGTGACGCTGACCGTGTATGACACTCTGGCGCAGGCGCAAGACATGGTGCGTGATCAGGTGTACGCCCTGATCTGTGAAGCCGATGACGCCTTCTGGCCGCCATTGCGCGCCCGTACGCCCGAGCAGGGCTTGTCAGTGGGCGAGGGCGCGGTGCTGGACGCCGCGCCGACGGCCTACTGGGCATCGATCCAGCCGCACGCCCTGATCACCGCCAGCGATGCGGCGGGCCGGGTGCTCGGTATGATGAGCGTGGCGCGCGACAAGCGGCTCGACGCGCTGGACATGACCGCCAGCGCGTATCTTTCGACCCTGATCGTGGCGAAATCGGCGCAAGGGCGCGGGCTGGCGCGGACGCTGTATGAGGGCCTGTTTGATCTGGCGCGCAGCTGGTCAGAGGCGCCGTGTGTGGCGACCCGCACCTGGAGCACCAACGGCGCCCATTTGCCCCTGATCGCCAAGCTGGGCTTTGAAGAAAGATTACGCCTTAAGGATGATCGTGGCGCGGGGATCGACACCGTGTATTTTCTTAAACCGCTCTGAGCGCTTTTCTTGTGCGAAAACCGCGCTAGCCTTGGCTCAAACACTGTTCACAAAATTCCTCCGGGGAGGGTCTCTCGCGTGTCTGAACTCAAATGCCTGAAAGGCAAGCTGCGTCTGCCGGTGATCGGTTCGCCGTTGTTCATCATCTCCAATCCCAAGATGGTCATCGCCCAGTGCAAGGCGGGCATTGTCGGCTCGTTTCCGGCGCTAAACGCGCGTCCGCAAAGCCAGCTTGATGAATGGCTTGATGAGATCAGCTCCGAACTCGACAGCTATAACAAGGCCAACCCGGACGCCCCCGCGGCGCCGTTCGCGGTGAACCAGATCGTGCACCGCTCCAATGACCGGCTCGAGGCTGATCTGGCGAGCTGCGAGAAATACAAGGTGCCGCTGGTGATCACCTCGCTGGGCGCGCGTGAAGAGCTGAACCAGGCTGTTCACAGCTGGGGCGGCGAGACGATGCACGACATCATCAACATCAAATTCGCCCACAAGGCGCTGGAAAAAGGCGCAGACGGCCTGATCCCGGTGTGCGCAGGCGCGGGCGGCCATGCCGGCACCCTGTCGCCGTTCGGTCTGGTCAGCGAGATCCGCGAATTCTTTGACGGTCCGGTCGCGCTGTCGGGCTCCATCTCCACCGGCGCCGGCGTTCTGGGCGCGCAGGCCATGGGCGCGGATTACGCCTATATCGGCTCGGCCTTCATCGCCACTGAAGAGGCGCGCGCCAGCGAAGCCTACAAGCAGTCCATCGTGGACAGCACGGCGGAAGACATCATTTATTCCAACCTCTTCACCGGCGTGCACGGCAATTATCTGCGCAAGTCTATCGAGGACGCCGGGCTCGACCCCGCCAATCTGCCCGAGAGCGATCCGTCCGCGATGAATTTCGGGTCTGGCGGCAATACCGACGCCAAGGCCTGGAAAGACATCTGGGGCTCCGGCCAGGGCGTGGGCTCGGTCAAGAAAGTGCAAAGCGCGGGCGGCTATGTGTCCGAACTGCAAGCCCAGTACGAAGCCGCCAAACAGCGCATCTGCGGCGGTTAGACCGGAAAGTCGGGGCGATGGGGGAGATCGGCGCACTTCTTGGCAGGATCATCAACAACCTGCCCGACAGCCTGTTGCTGGAGTCGCTCATACTGGGCGCTTTGGCGACGGTGCTGACCGCCGTGATCCGGGTGGTCTGGGCGGGGTCGGGAGCGCTGATCGAACGGGCGGTGTTCCTGCTGTCGCGCTCCCTGACCCATCACGTCATCTATCTGGGGCCGGTGGAGGCGTTCCCGCCGGGCATTCGATTCAATGTGCTGATCATCCGCTTCGGCACCGATCAGTACATCTCCACCATGGCCAGTGACCGCGAGCGCATGGTGGGGCGCTTGCAGCTGAAGATCTATCCCGCTGAAGTGCGCGGCAAGGACGATGGCGCATATCTGTCCTTCAAGGTGCCGGTGCACAAGCGCCTGGGCACGCAGTTCAAGATATTTGCGGATGTGGAGCCGGGCGTCGATCTTGATGAGATCATGCAGGTCTTCAACGACAATCAGGAAATCCACGAAGTCAGCGTGTCGGACAGCAAATTCGACCGACGCATTTATTTCCTGCTCAAGGACTATGCCCAGACGCAGACCGTGGACGGGCCGGTGAACAATTTCATCTTCCCGGTCTGAGTGGGCTCCACCTTAGCTTTTCACCTCATGCACACGCAGTAAGATTGCGCGGATCATGGCGTCGCGTTCATCGGGCGTGCGCGATGAGAGCTGGAGCGGGCCTTCGACGCGGCCCGAGATGATCAGCTCGGCCAGTCCATGCACCACCGACCAGGACGTCATCAGCAGGATCGTGCGCCGGTCGGCGGCCACATCGCCGGGATAGAGCGCGGCGACTTCCCGTTCGAGTTTCCCATACGCGTCTAGCGAGGCGGCCGCAAAATCGGGATGGCTGCGGTCTGGTTTTTCCGACGCGAACATCAACTGGAACAGGGCGGGGTGAGCTTCGGCGAAGTCCACATAGCCAAGCCCTGACGCCACGAACTGATCCACCGGGCCGGAACCGACGTGTGCCTGACGCTTGGTCTGAGCCTTCACCAGTCTGCGATAGCCGTCGGCGGCCAGCGCGCTGAGAAGTCCCGTCATGTCCTTGAAATGATGCGCGGGGGCGGCGTGGCTGACATTGGCGCGCTTCGCGGCGGCGCGCAGCGAAAAGCGCTCCAGCCCGTTCTCCGCCAGTTCCTGTTCCGCGGCTTGCAGCAGCAAGGCTGGCAAATCGCCTTTGTGGTAAGGCTGCTTTGCGGTCATCGCCATTTCATCACCCGTAGCCGATTTCAAACTTGACACTGGCAAGATAGCCCGGCTAGCGTATCTTGACAATGTAAAGATACAGGGCGTGGTCAGGCGCCTCAAGGAGAATGAGATGTTGAAATGGGGCCTTCGGATTCTGGGCGTCTTCGTGCTCTTGAACGTGCTGGGCGCGATCGGGACCTATGTGGTCATTGACCGGTCGATCGTGGAGATGTTTGGCGGGCGCACGCCGGTGATCGCGCTTGAGCCGTCAGATGAGACGCCTGAACGCTATGTGCTCGCCAATGTGCGCGTGCTGGAGCCGGGCTCGGAGCGGTTCTCAGAGCCGATGGACGTGGTCGTCGAGGCCGGATTGATCGCCGCTATGGGGCCCAACATGGCGCAGCGGGCCGGCGCGCCAGTCATGGATGGCGAGGGACGCTATCTGATGCCGGGCCTGACGGATTCTCACGTGCATTTGTGGAACAGCCAGAACGATCTGGCGCTTTATCTCGCCCATGGCGTCACCCAGATTCGTGAAATGCACGGCCAGCCCCATCATCTGGACTGGCGCGATCAGATTTCCGCCGGCGAGCTGCTCGGCCCGGACCTCTATGTGGTCGCCGCTCAGATCGCGACCTATGATTTCGCTGAAGGGCTGTGGCAGTCCTGGACCTCCAAGCGCAATGTGGCCCGCACGGACGAGGCGGCGGACCAGATAGTGCGCGATCTGGCGGCGGAGGGCTATGACGCGGTCAAGGCCAGCAGCTATCTCAGCCTGAGCGGTTATCAGGCGGTCAGCGCCGCCAGTGAAGCGGTGGGCATTCCGCTGGTGGGCCATGTGCCGGTGGCGGCGCGGCTCGATGATCTGTGGGCGTCCAATCAGAGCGAAGTCGCCCATGTGGAGGAGCTGATCAAAGGCCTCGACCGGGATTTCGGCGGCTATGGCGTCAGCAATGCGGGTGAGTATCTCGACTATGTGATGGAGCGTCGCGAAGAGATCGCCCAGTCCATGATCGACAATGAGATCGTTCTGGCGTCGACGTTGGCGCTGGTCTCGAGCTTCGCCCAGCAAAAGACCGACACTGAAGATGCGCTCGCGACGGCGCCGGTGGGGCTGGTCAATCCCGGCGTCGCGGAAGGCCGAGCCATGGGCTGGCTGCCGGATGTGAACATCTACTCCGTGCCGCAGCAATATCGCAGCGAAGGCTGGCGCGACCGCTATCAGACCTATTGGACCACCTATGCCGAGGCGCAACAGCTGATGTTTGAGGCGGTGCTGGCGGCGGGCGTACCGATGGTGGCGGGGACTGACGCCAATGTGCCGGTCATGGCGCCGGGGTATTCCATGCATCAGGAGCTGGAAGCGCTGGTGTATGCGGGCATGACGCCCGCACAGGCGCTGGAATCAGCGACGGTGACGCCGGCGCGCTTCATGGACTGGAATACCGGACGCGTCCTGCCGGGCTTTCGCGCCAATCTGGTGCTGCTGAACGCCAATCCGCTTGAGGACATCCGCAATACGCGGGCCGTCGAGGCGGTGGTGATGCATGGCGAAGTCCTGATGCGCGAGGAGCTGGACGCCATGCTGGATGCGGTCGAGGCGGCCAATGACGCCGCGCGAAACACGCCGCTCGATCCAGCCTGGACACAGACTGCCGCGCAATAAGAACGCGCCCGGCCTGATCAAAGAAAACCCCGGCTCAGATTGAGCCGGGGTTTTGAGTGTCACGCTGTAAGAGGAGTTACAGCACGGTCAACCAATCGGGTTTGTTGAACGGCACGCCCAGATCCTCGGCGGCGTCCTTGTAGGTGACTTCGCCTTCCGCCACGTTCAGGCCGCGCGCCAGATGGATGTCGTCATTGAGCGCCTGCTTCGTACCCTTATCGGCCAGCGCCAGGGTGAAGGGCAGGGTGGCGTTGGTCAGCGCCAGGGTGGAGGTGCGCGCCACAGCGCCCGGCATGTTCGCCACGCAATAGTGCACGATGCCGTCCACGATATAGGTCGGGTCCTGGTGCGTGGTGGCTTTGGAGGTTTCAAAGCAGCCGCCCTGGTCGATGGCGATGTCCACGAGAACCGCGCCCTCTTTCATGGTGGAGAGCATGTCGCGGGTGACAAGCTTGGGCGCAGCGGCGCCCGGCACCAGAACCGCGCCGATCACCAGATCGGCTTCGGCGATCTCCTCGGCGATGGCGCCTTGGGTGGAATAACGCGTCTTCACCTGACCGCGGAAGAACTGGTCGGTTTCCGCCAGCTTCGGCAAGGAGCGGTCGAGCACGGTCACATCCGCACGCAGGCCCAGCGCCATCTCGGCGGCATGGCTGCCGGACACGCCGGCGCCCAGGATCACGACTTTCGCCGGGGTCACGCCCGGCACGCCGCCCATCAGCACGCCGCGGCCGCCGGCGGCCTTGTGCAGGGCGTTCGCGCCCACATGCACGCTCATCCGGCCCGCCACTTCCGACATCGGGCGCAGAAGCGGCAAACGACCATTGATGTCGGTCACGGTTTCATAGGCGATGGCGATGCAGCCCGATTTGCGCAGGCCTTCGGTCTGAACGGGATCGGGCGCCAGGTGCAGATAGGTGAACAGGGTGTGGCGCGCGGTCAGCATCGCGGTTTCAGAAGGCTGGGGCTCTTTCACCTTCACGATCAGCTCGCCGGCTTCAAACACCGCCGGAGCGTCGGCCAGGATTTCCGCGCCCGCCTCGACATATTCTTCGTTGGAGAAGCCTGCGCCATTGCCGGCGCCGTCCTGCACGAACACCTCATGGCCGTGCGCGACCAGTTCGCGGGCGCCGTTCGGCGTCAGGCCCACCCGGTATTCATGGTTCTTGATCTCGGTCGGAACGCCAATGCGCATAATTCTGCCTCCCGGCTGGCCAGCTCTCGAAGCGAGATCTGGACGGTGTGATTTTGCGCGGAAAATAGGGATTGTGTGCAGCATCCTGCAAGTAAATTTATGATGTTCGAATTATTTTGCGTTTAAGTGTGAAATTGCGCCATGATGCGCTGCGACATTGTGGGTGCGGCGCGCGCCAGCGCGAGAAGTTTCGACGGTTTGGGAGCAGGGTATGAAACTGGATGAGATCGACGCCGCCATTCTGGGCGCGCTTCAGCACGATGGGCGGCTGACCAACGCCGATCTTGCGGACCGGGTCAGGCTCTCACCCTCGGCCTGTCACCGCCGCGTGAAGGCGCTGGAGGCGGAAGGCGTGATCGCGGGCTATACAGCTTTGCTCAATGCCGACCGGGTGGGACGGGGGCTGACCGTGATCGTGCTGGTGACGCTCGAAAACCAGAAGCGCGAAACCATGGAAGCCTTTGAAACCGCCGTGGCCGGGATCGAGCATGTCAGCGATTGCTACCTGACCACGGGGGCGGAGGATTATTTCCTGCAGCTGCAAGTGCGTGACGCCAGTGATTATGAGCGCGTGCACCGCGAGCGCCTGTCGGGCTTGCCGGGCGTGGCGCGGCTGGTTTCCAACATCGCCATGCGCACCGTCTTTTCGCGTCGCGCGATGAGCGTGCAATAGCGCGCCCCATTGCCGTGTCCGCATAACAGCGCTAAATGCGCGCCCATGACCGATGAACGCTATTCCAAGCTGGACATGCTGGGCGCCGACGCGAGAGCGGCGGACCGTCCCGAAGACGCGCGTCTTGAGCGGGTGGAGAACCCGTCGCAAGACGCCGACTACATGATCCGGTTCGCCTGTCCGGAATTCACCTCGATCTGCCCGGTGACCGGCCAGCCTGACTTCGCCCATCTGGTGATCGACTATGCGCCCGCGCAATGGATCGTCGAGAGCAAATCGCTCAAGCTCTATCTGCAGAGCTTCCGCAATCATGGCGCCTTCCACGAAGCGTGCACCATGATGATCGGTCAGCGCCTGGTCGATGAGATCCAGCCCAAATGGCTACGCATTGGCGGCTATTGGTATCCGCGCGGCGGCATCCCCATCGACGTGTTCGGGCAATGGGGCGAGGCGCCGAAAGGCTTGTGGATTCCCGATCAGGGCGTGCCGTCTTATCGCGGTCGCGGCTGAAGAAACATTAACATATTGAACTTTAAGCCCTTCCGGCGAGCCCCGGGAGGGCTTTTTTACGCCTGAAGGTGAGCGATGTGTGCGTGTGAACACGACATTTAGACAGGTAGGCATGAAAAAGTGTCAGGTTATATTGACATGTGGAGAGTGTGTCAGGTAAGCATGACTCAAAGTCAATTTAACCTGATGGTGTGAACATGAAACCTGTCACTGCCTACCGCTTCGCCGCCTTCGTTCTGGGCGTTTTCTCAATCTTCCTGTCGCTTCAGGCCTTTGGAGTTTTTCGCGCTGAGGGCGCCGAGCCCTGGCGTTCGGATCGTATCATCGTCTCGCAGGCCGGGGACGCGAACGGTCAGACGGTTGTCTACGTCCCCGGGCTGGCGTCTCCGTCTGAAGTCTTCGAGCCCTTCGCCCGGTCTGACTGGGACAATCACCTTGTGACTCTGGCCGGTTTTGGCGGGGTCGAACCGCCTGCGGAGCTCGAGCCTTTCGTGGGGCCGGCCAGTCAGGCGATTGCTGAGTATCTCGTGGCGCAGTCTTTGGAAGACGTGGTGCTGGTCGGCCATTCCATGGGCGCGCAAGTGGCGCTTCTGGTCGCCGGGCAGGCGCCGGACCGGATCTCTGACGTGATCGTTGTGGATTCAGCGCCCTTTTTTGCGGGCCTCATGCAGCCGGGCGTGACGCCGGAGATGATGGCGCCCCAGGCCGCCGCAATCCGCCAGCAGATGAGCGCCATGCCGCGCGACGCCTATCTGGGCATGATGGCTCAGGGGCTGCGGGTTCAGTCGATGACCGAGCAAGGCCAGTCCCAGGTCATGGCCTGGATCGAGCAAGCCGATCAGCGGGCTGTCGCCGCCGCAACGGCGGAGATCATGGAGACGGACTTTGCTCCGCGTCTTGAGGTGGTCCAGGCGCCGGTGACCTTGCTCTACGCCGAATTTCCTGAGATGGCGCCGAGCGTCATTCGCCAGATGTTCGTCAGCCAGTATGAAGGTCGGGTCGATCTTGAGGCGCGCGGCGTCGCCGACTCGCGTCACTTTATCATGCTGGACCAGCCAGAGCGCTTCGCAGACGAAATCGCCCGTGTGGTTGAAGGAGAGTAATCATGGCCGTGACCCCAGCCGCCAAGACCTATATGCGACGGATGCTGGTGATTTTCACCCTCTATACGGTTCTGCTGTTCGGCGCCGTCTGGACGGATAATCAGTTCGACCTGGCTCAGCCGGTTCGCATCATCCTCAGCCTGTTGCCTGTCCTGCCGGTGATCGCCTGCATCGGAACCATCATGGCCTTCGTGCGCGCCATGGACGAAGTGCAGGCCCGCATCGTGTTGGAATCCGCTCTGATCGGCGCGATTCTGGTAGCGGTGGCCAGCTTCACCTACGGCATGTTGCGTGGCGTGACGGACTGGCCGGGCATTCTCGAAGTCTGGTATCTGCCCGCCTTTATCGGGGTCAGCGGCTTCGCCCAGATCTTTGTGAAGAGGCGCTACCAGTGAAGAACCGGATCCGAGTGCTGCGCGCGGAACGGCGTTGGTCGCAAGCCGAGCTGGGGGACCGGGTCGGCGTGTCGCGCCAGGCGATCAATGCGGTGGAGACGTCCAAGCACGACCCGTCCCTGTCGCTAGCCTTCAAGATCGCCGAAGCCTTCGACGCCCGGATTGAAGAGGTCTTCGACCCTCATGGCGAACCGGATTGAGGGCGCACCTTTTTTGTTCTCCTTCGCTCAGTCGGTCCTCGCTGACGCTGCGGACGGCCTTTGGCCTTGCGAACCTTGCAGGCTCGGCGTCAAACTTTCAGACCGCGCCATGAAACCGCCTTGGTGATGAAAAGTGTGTTCAGCTTAATCAATTGAAGCTGAATACGCTTTTCCGCATCGGTTCATACGAGATGCGCCAGTGTTGTTGTCGACGCGGACGATGATGTCCGTGGATGCACACTGGAGACTGCACATGATTACTCGCACCCTTCTGGCCGCCGGTCTCAGCCTGGCCTGCCTCACCTTCGTGCCGAGCGCTGAAGCGCAATCGCGCAACTCCATCGAGATCACCCAGTCCGGCCATGCCAATGAGCTGGCGGCCCGTGTGAACGGCTATCGCAACCGGGTGAATCTGGAGCAGCGCGGCGTGCGCCAGTTCATCTCGACCCTGCAAGAGGGCGCGCGCAATGGCGCGCAAGTGTCCCAATATGGCGCAGGCAATGAGGCGGGCCTCAACCAGCAAGGACGCCGCAATCGCATCGTGATGGGGCAGGAAGGCCGGTTCAACGAGGCGTTCAGTTCGCAATCGGGCATCGGCAATGTGGTGGGCGTCGCCCAGATCGGGTCAGACCATCAGGCGATCACCCATCAGGAGGGCTCCAACAATGCGCTCGGCGTGATCCAGATCGGCCGCGGCCAGTTCACCGACATCCATCAAACCGGTTCGGGCAATGTGACCCTTGTCATCCAGGGCGGCTTCTAGGTCGGCATGCACCGGGCTCACAGGGCGGTCGGCGTCAGTCGCCGACCGCTTATCCCAGACACAAGGAGATTACAGTCATGCGTATACGAGCTTTCCTGTCAGGTCTGGCCGCCTGCACCGGTCTTGCGGCCGCCTGTGCGCAGGCGCAATCGCAACATTCAGACGCCGATCTGGTTACTCAGCCGGCGGCGCTGTGCGCCCTGACCGAGCTGCAGTCCCCGGACGGACGCACACTTGTCGCCGAGGCCGCGTCAGGGCTGAGCGGTCACTGGCGTTTGCGCTTGGGCGGTCCCGGCCTCTCAATGGAGCAATCTGGCGCTCTGGCCGCCGGGCAGGGCGGGTCTGAAACTCTGGCCCGTATCGAGCTTGACGCATCCCCGGCAGGACGCGTCTCTCTCGATGATCTTCAGCCGGGCCAGACTGTCATGAGCGGCGGCTCCGGTCCGCACTTCGGCGCCCTGACCGTGACAAACGATGAAGGGCGAATCCTGTGCGCGACCGACTGGGAGGGCGCGTGAGTCAGAGCGTTTGAGGTGCGGTCTTCGCGTCTTCACGCGCACACAAATCGCGCAGACGCTCAATCGCAGCCTCGGGCGTGGGGTGAAAGCTGATCGTCTTGATCACATCATCTTGAGCGAAGCCGGCGTCGACCACGCGCAGGAGCAAGGTTTCCAAAGGCCCCCAGAATTCCGCGTCCAGAAAGGCGGCGGGTTTGTCGTGTCGACCTAGTTGACGCAGCATGATCATGTCGAAGATTTCTTCGAGCGTGCCCGCGCCGCCGGGCAGCACCAGGAAGGCGTCCGCCTCTTCGACCATGATGGCCTTGCGCGCGGCGAGGGTGGCCGTGATGCGAGGCTCCACGCCCTCTTGCAAGCCTTCCGTCGGGATCAGAAATTCAGGGATGACGCCCAGGACCTCGCCGCCTTCCGCCATTGCGGCCCGCGCCAGACGGCCCATCAGACCGGCTTCGGCGCCGCCATAAACCAGACGCAGTCCCGCGCGCGCAACTGCGCGTCCGGTCGCTTCAGCCAGGTCTGCAAAGTGCGGATCCGCACCGTCGCTCGACCCGCAAAATACGCAGATGCTCCGCATTTTCGCCTCACATAGAATCCATATTGTCTGTAAACGCGGATTGAAACGTTCAGACGAGACGTCCAGCATTACCAACATGGCGCATCCGGCGCGAGGCTTGCATAACAGTCTCTGACGTCAGAACGCGAGGAGTAGGCACATGGCCGCAACGCGGTCCTTTCTGATTGCTACAGCTCTGCTGATCGTTGCGGTTGCGGCGGCGGCGGTCTTCATCGTGATGCGTCCCGGTCCCGGCGCCATCAGTGCGCCAGAAACGCCGACTGTCTCCGAACAGGAAGAAGCGCTGGCGCAATCCAGTCAGGAATCGGCTGCGCTCATTCCGCCGACCTTTGACATCGTGCGCGTGGATCCACGCGGCACCGCCGTGGTCGCGGGGCGCGGCGCCCCCGGCGCCAGCGTCGTGCTGATGGTGGGTGAGGAAGAAATCTCCCGCGTTGAAATCGACAGCGCCGGTGAATGGGTGATGATCGTCGATCGTCCTCTGCCCGCAGGCTCTGTTGAGCTCTCGCTTGTGATGGAAACGCCGGCGGGTCAGGAAATTCGCTCTGACCAGGTGGTGGTCGTGTCTGTGCCTGAAGGCCGGGACGAAACCCCGCTGGTGGTTCTGGGCCGCCCCGGTGAAGCCAGCCGCGTCTTGCAGGGGCCGTTTGACGGCGTGTCCGTGGGGCCGCTTTCGCTCTCGACCGTGGATTATGATGACAGCGGCGCCGTGATTTTCTCTGGCCGTGCAGTGCCGGGCACGGATGTACGGGTGCTGGCTGATGGCGAGGAAGTGGGCCGTGTCACCACTGATGACGCTGGTCGCTGGGTGATCCGCGCCGGAACCGCTTTCGAGCCAGGCGTCTATGATCTGCAGGTGGATCAGCTGGATGAAGACGGTCGGGTCACAGCCGTGATCGTGCTGCCGTTTGAACGCGCTGCGCCTGAAGCGGCGCGCGCCGCCCAGCAAGCGGGCCGGGTGATCGTTCAGCCGGGCAACTCGCTGTGGCGGATCGCAAGACGGCTTTACGGCGAGGGGCTGCAATACACGGTCATCTATGAAGCCAATCGCGACCAGATCCGTGATCCCAATCTGATCTATCCAGGCCAGGTGTTCTCGGCGCCTGAAGACGAGACAGAGGCCGGCAGCGGGAACGGACCCGAATAATTCGGCGCCGCTCCGGCATGGCGCCGGGACGGGCTTCGCCCTAAATAGGGCGTCATGCATCATCATGACCCTGCCAATCCCACAGAAGGCCCCGTACCCGAAGGCCGTCTGGGCGAGGCGATTTCCCGACTTCTCACCATTCTGGCGTCCGACGACATGCGGCGCTGGCGCCCGCGCATGGCATTCGCCTTTCTGATCACGCTGATCGCCAAGGGATTCGCGGTCGCGTCTCCCATTGCGTTCGGTGAAGGCGTGAACGTGTTGACCCGCGGCGCCGCGGACGGCGCGCTGGCGACGGGATTGTTCGGCGCGGCGGCCGTGATGTTCGTCGCCTATGGCCTGTTGCGCTTCGCGGCCAGCGGAACCCCGCAATTACGCGACGCGATCTTTGCGCCAGTCAGCCAGGACGCGCAGCGCCTGACTGCGGTGCAGGGGTTTGCGCATGTGCAGACGCTGTCCTTGAGCTTTCACCAGACCAAGCGCACCGGCGCCATGAACCGCATCATTGATCGCGGCGCCAACGCCGTGGATTTCCTGTTGCGCTTTCTGGTCTTCAACATCCTGCCCGCGCTGGCCGAACTGCTGCTCGCCGCCATTGTGGCGGCGGTGCTGTATGGCTGGATCTTCTCGGTGATCATCGTCATCGCCGTGATCGCCTATGCGGTGACCACCGGGCTGATGACGGAATGGCGGGTCAAGCTGCGCCGCCAGATGAACGAGGCGGACACCGAGGTGAACGCCCGCGCCGTGGACACGCTCACAAACTTTGAAACCGTGAAGGCCTTCGCCGCTGAACAGCGCGAGGCGGACCGCTATGACGACGCCAAGAAACGCTATGCCGATGCCGCGTCAAAATCCCAGCAAAGCCTCGCCGGCCTGAATGCGGCGCAGGCCGCGATCATGAATGGCGGCTTGCTCGCCGTGGCGCTGACCGGCGGCTGGATGGCGCTCAATGGCGAGCTGGAACCCGGCGATGTGGCGGCTTTGACCCTGATGCTGATGAACGTCTATCAGCCGCTGAACATTCTGGGCTGGGCGTATCGCGAGATCAAACAGGCGAGCGTGGATCTTGAACGCCTGTTCCAGACCCTGCGGCTCAAGCCCGAAGTGGCGGACAAGCCGGGCGCGGCGAAACTGGCGCTGAAGGGCGGCGGCGTGCGCTTTGACCATGTCAGCTTTGCTCATGACGGACGCGACCGGTCTGTATCTGATGTCAGCTTTGAGATTGCGCCGGGCAGCTTTATCGGGCTCGCCGGGCCATCGGGTGCGGGCAAGTCCACGCTCTTGCGTCTTCTGTTCCGCTTCTATGACCCGGATGAAGGCCGGGTTCTGATTGATGGTCAGGATATCGCCGGTCTCAGCCAGTCCAGCCTGCGCAATGCGCTGGGATTGGTGCCGCAGGACGTGGTCCTGTTTAACGACACCCTGCGCGAGAACATTCTGTATGGCGACCCGCAGGCGGATGAAGACGCGCTGTGGGATGCGGTTGAGCGCGCGCGTCTGAAAGACTTCGTCCTGTCTTTGCCCAAAGGGCTGGAGACGCGGGTGGGCGAGCGCGGGCTGAAGCTCTCGGGCGGAGAAAAACAGCGCGTCGGCGTCGCCCGCGCGATCTTGCGAAACCCGCCCATCCTTATTCTGGACGAGGCTACTTCGGCGCTGGATTCAGAAACCGAGAGCGAGGTTCAGGCCGCTTTGGCCGAGGCGGCGCGCGGGCGCACGACGATTGCGGTGGCGCACCGTCTGTCCACCATCGCCAAGGCTGACCAGATCATTGTTCTGGAAGACGGGCATGTGACCGAACAGGGCGATCACGCCGCTCTGCTAGAGGCGGACGGCCGTTACGCCGCCATGTGGCGCCGTCAGGCAGAAGCCGGCGAGCTGGCGTGATGTGCGGCTTTTTCGGCAGGCCGTGTTTTCGCCGAAATCATGCATAAGAACCCCTCTGCCTGTCGGGACGCAGGCTGGATCGGGGACGCACAGTATGAACACCACCGCAGTTTTGAGCGCGGCGATCACCGCGCTGACGCTCGCGTTCACCGCAATGCCTGCCGCCCGAGCTTGTGATCACTCAGATGCGGACGGCCCCGATGTAGCGCTTGTGTTGAGCGGGGGCGGGGCGCTCGCCAGCACTCAAATCGGGGCGTTGAAAGTCATCGAGGAGATGGGGGTTCCCGTCCATTGCGTTGTCGGTACGTCCATGGGCGCGGTGGTGGGCGGTTTGTACGCCGCCGGCTATTCCGCCGAAGAGCTGGAAGACATCTTTGTCTATACTGACTGGCCGGAGGTGTTCAGCGGCCGCCCCCCGCGCGAAGACCAGTCCTATTTGCAGTCCGAGCGCGCATCCGAATATCTGACCGGCGCCTTGGTCGGCTTGGGAGAAAACGGGGCGAGGTTGCCAGGCGGCATGCGCTCCATGCGCGGCCTGCGCCAGCATTTTCGCAGCCTGACCTTTCATGTGCCTCTGGACGCGGACTTTGACGCGCTCAGCACGCCCTATCGTGCGGTTGTCACGGATTTCTCCTCCGGCGATGCGGTCGCCTTGTCATCCGGCGATCTGGTGCAATCCATGCTGGCCAGCATGGCGGTGCCGGGCGCGTTTCGCCCCCGCGAGATTGACGGCGTCTTGTATGTGGATGGCGGCATGGCCGCGCAATTACCGGTGCGTCAGGCGCGCCAGATGGGCGCGGACATCATTATCGCCATCGACACCAGCGTCGAACCGCCTACGCCCGGCGAGGCGCCGTCCATGTCCGAGACCCTGCAGCAATTGATCCGGGTGACGGTCTGGCGCAACCGACAAGCGGACGTGGCCCGGTTGAAAGAGCGTGATGTCCTGATCACCCCGTCTCTGGAGGGCTTGTCGACCACGGCGTTTGATCAGGCCGCCCATGGCGTCTCCAATGGCGCACGCGCAGCACAGGACCATCTGGACGCGCTGCGCGAGATTGCGCAGATCGCCGCGCCGTCGAGGCGACAGGCGATGCCGCGTCCGCATGTGTCCCAGTATGCGGAGGCCGACATCCGGGTGATCAACAACACCACAATTGATGACGGGGTGCTCAGCGCTCGCGCCAATCTGGAGCGCGCGCTGCAAGGGGATGAGGATCTGTTGCCGCGACGGCTGAACGCGCTGACGGCGTTTGGCGCGCTGGGTGAAGCGGATCTGGCCCACGATGAGAGCGGTCTGGTGCTGATGGTGGATGAGCGCGATATCGGGCGCAGCCAGCTTCAGGGCGGCGTGCGTCTGTCCAACACCTTTGCAGGGGATTCCACCTTCTCGGTGCTGGCGCGGTATTCGCGTCGGCCGTTTTCTCATCGCGGCGGGGATTTCAGTCTGTCTGTGGAGCTGGGCACCACGAACGGTCTGGAAGCGGTGCTCCAGCAGCCCTTCGGAGAGGCGGGGCGGTATTTTTATGAGCCGAGCCTGTTCTATGAAGGCGAGGAAACGCCCTTGAGAATTGGCGATCTGCGTCTGGGCGAGTTCTGGGACCAGAAAGCCGGCGCCCGCTTGCGGCTGGGACGTGAGCTCGGTGATTGGGGTATGGCCTATATGGGCGGTGAAGTGCGTCGCGGGCGAACCGAAGCCAAGGTGACGCTGCTGCCTGACCTGCAGCCTCTTGTTTATACGCTGGCGGGTGTCGGCGGTGGCGTCCGCATGGATACACTGGATCACTTGAGTTGGCCGACACGCGGCATGGCGCTGAGCGCGGAGGCGTATCAGCTGTTCAGCCTGGGCGATGACGCGTCAGATACGGTCCAGCTGTCTGTATCGGGGATGCGTGCGTTCGAGCTTGGGGATCTGGGCCTGCTGGCCAGCGTGAGAGGCGGGCAGGTGCGCAATGAAAACGATGACCCGATTGACCTGATCTCGCTGGGCGGGTTTCGTTCCATCTCCGCCTATGCGCAGAACGCCGTTCCGACCAATGCCTATGTTTACGGTTCACTGGAAGCGTATCAGCGACTGGACCGGACCGGCGCCGTTTTCAATGTGCCGGTCTATGCAGGCGTGCTGCTGGAAGCGGCGCATGTGGAGTTGGACTTTCTGGCTCCGGGCGAGGCGGGCGCCACCTATTCCGGCGCGCTTTATCTGGGTGTCGACACCGTTCTGGGTCCGGTCATTCTGGGCGGGGCGATCGGGGAAGAGGGCGCGGGCGGGCTTTTCTTGCATCTGGGCGGTTCGTTTTAACGCCCGTTAACGTCTAACATTTTCGATAATTGATATGCGACGATCTGCCTAATGGGATGCTCGGCCTCAGGGCGCGACACTCTTGCGAGAAGATAAGGCCCGTCACGATTTCGCGTGACAGGGTGACAGCGGGAGGTTTGATATGGCTGACATCGTCATTCTTGGTGCAGGTCTGGGCGGATTGCCCATGGCGTTCGAAGCGCGCGAGCAGATGCGAAAGACTGACACCATCACGGTGATCAGCGATTCCCCGACATTTCACTTCACCCCCTCCAACCCGTGGGTGGCGGTGGGCTGGCGGGAGGCCGAGCAGATCAAGATCGAGCTTGCGCCGCTTTTGAAAAAGCGCGGCATTGAGTTCATCCATGCCGCCGCCACCAAGGTTCATCCAGATCGCGATCAGGTGGAGCTGAGCAATGGCGAGACGATTCGCTATGATTATCTGGTCATCGCCACGGGGCCCAAGCTCGACTTTGACGCCATTGAAGGGCTGGGCCCCCATGGCGGTCACACCCAGTCGGTCTGTCATGTGAACCATGCCGAACTTGCTGGTGAGGACTGGGAGAAGCTGGTCGCGGATCCCGGCCCGGTGATTGTCGGCGCAGTGCAGGGCGCATCCTGTTTCGGTCCGGCCTATGAGCATGTCTTCACGCTGGAAACCGATCTTCGGCGCAAGAAGATTCGCGACCAGGTGCCGATGACCTTCGTGACTTCAGAGCCTTATATCGGTCATCTGGGCCTGGACGGCGTGGGGGACACCAAGGGCCTGCTTGAGCATGAGCTGCGTCAGCGCTCGATCAAATTCATCACCTCCGCCCGCATCACGAAAGTTGAAGCGGGCCTGATGCATGTGGAGGAGGTGGGGCGCCAGGGCGAAGTGGTGGAAACCCATGAACTGCCCTTCAAGCACTCCATGGTGCTGCCGGCCTTCAAGGGCGTGGACGCAGTGTTTGGCGTGGACGGTCTCGTCAACGAAAAGGGCTTCGTGCTGGTGGATCGCCATCAGCAAAACCCCAACTGGCCGAAAATCTTCTCCGTCGGCGTGTGCGTCGCCATTCCGCCCGTGGCCTCCTATCCGGTGCCGGTGGGCGTGCCGAAAACCGGTTTCATGATCGAATCCATGGTGCGCGCCGCCGCCAAGAATATCCGCGCCCTGATTGAAGGGCGGGAGATGAAGCACGAATCCACCTGGAACGCGGTCTGCATCGCGGACTTTGGCGATGGCGGGGTGGCGTTCGTCGCCATGCCCCAAATCCCGCCGCGCAATGTGAACTGGGCGGTGGAGGGCGGCTGGGTCCATATGGCGAAGGCGGCGTTTGAAGGCTATTTCATGGGCAAGATGCGCCGCGGGGTCAGCGAGCCCTTCTATGAGCGCATGATGCTGGACCTTCTGGGCATCACCAAGGTGCGTGACAGCAAGGGCTGACCCAGCGTCTGAAATCCAGACGCAAAAAACCCCGGCGTGGGGGACGCCGGGGTTTCTCGCCTGACGACGGGGGCGAACCTTCTAGGAAAAGGCGCCGCCAGGCTTCACCCCCAGGACCTTGAAGATCATGGCGGCGGGACAAAATCCGGTGAAGCTGGATTGTACAAGGTTCAATCCCACAAAAGCGGTCAGCCACAGCCAGTAAGGGCTGTGAAGCTGTGACAGAAGCAGCGAAACCAGAACCATGGTTCCTGCCAGCAAGGTGACTGCGCGTCCGATTGTCATGGCGTCCTCAACTATTATCAGTTTTGATAATTGATAAGAGATATGGTGTCTACTGACCGGTTACACCATGTGGCGGACTGACGCGGCGGCGGTCGTGACAGGGGCCGGACAGCAAAACGCCGGCCACGATGAGGCCGGCGTTTGACCGATCAGGCTGAGCGCGGAGCTTAGCCGTGTTCTTCAATATGCGCTTCCATAGCGTCATATTGGTCTTTCACCTTGCCGCGCGGGGCTTTGGTGACGGCGTCCGTGATCAGAATAGCGAGCGTTGACGCCAGGAAGCCCGGGATCATCTCGTACATGAAGGCGGACAGCGATCCGCCATTGATCGAGATGGGCGCGTACAGCCAGAACAGCACCACGACCGCGCCCGTCACCATGCCGGCGATGGCGGCCGAACGGCTCATATTCCTGCGATACAGGCTGAACAGGATCAGCGGACCGAAGGCGGCGCCGAAACCGGCCCAGGCGTTGGACACCAGATCCAGGATCGAGCTCGACCGGTCAAAGGCGAGGAAGATCGCCACCAGCGACACGACCAGAACCGACAGGCGTCCGATCAACACCAGCTCTTTCTGGCTGGCGCCGCGACGCAGGAAGGTCTTGTAGAAGTCCTCGGTCAAGGAGCTTGAGGACACCAGAAGCTGGCTGGAGATGGTGGACATGATCGCCGCCAGGATCGCCGCCAGCAAGAAGCCGCCCACCAGCGGATGGAACAGGATCTGGCTCATCAGGATGAAGATGGTCTCGGAATCCGTGAACTCGATGCCGCTCTGTTCGATCATCGCGCCGTTCTGGGTGACGAAGGCGAGGCCGAAAATACCCGTCAGCACGGCGCCGATGACCGTGACGATCATCCAGCTCATGCCGATCAGTCGGGCGGTCGCCACTTCCCTGAGCGTCCGGATCGCCATGAAGCGCACGATGATGTGCGGTTGTCCGAAATAGCCCAGACCCCAGCTCATCGCTGAAATGATGCCGATAATGCTCATGGAAGTGAGCGGGTCGGGGATCATGGACATGTAGTGGGGCACGTCGGCGGCGGCGCGGGTGGTGTCGACGATTTCGCCCAGGCCTCCCAGCTGCGTGAAGGCCACGATGGGCACCATGATCAGGGCCACGAACATGATCACGCCCTGCACGAAGTCCGTCAGACTGACCGCGAGGAAACCGCCGAACAGGGTATAGGCGATAACCACGCCCGCTGTCAGGAACAGCCCTAGTCGGTAGTCGAGGCCGAAGCTGGCTTCAAACAGCTTGCCGCCCGCCACAACGCCTGACGAGGTGTACAGGGTGAAGAAGATCACGATCACCACTGACGACAGGATCCGCAGGATGCGGGTGTCATCGCTGAAGCGCTTCTCGAAATAGTCGGGGATGGTGATCGCGTCGTCTGCGATCTCGGTGTAAACGCGCAGCCGCGGGGCCACCAGCAGGTAGTTAAAATACGCCCCGATCACGAGGCCCACCGCGATCCACGCCGCGCCCAGACCCGAGACATAGACGGCCCCGGGAAGGCCCATCAGCATCCAGCCTGACATGTCGGACGCGCCCGCAGAGAGCGCGCCGACGGCGGGGTGAAGTTTGCGACCGCCCAGCATGTAGCCGGACACGTCGTCAGTGGATTTTTTGTAGGCGTATAGCCCGATGCCGAGCATCAGGACGAAGTACGCCCCGAGCGACACAAGCGCTTCAACTTGCATGATGGCCCCCGAATGAACGCGTAAAGAGTTCGATTAAGCTATGGTTTTGGGCTTACGGCCGGGTCTGGCCATTGCCGCGGACACGGTATTTGAAGCTGGTCAGCTGCTCCAGCCCCACCGGACCGCGCGCGTGCATTTTACCCGTTGCGATGCCGATTTCCGCGCCCATGCCGAATTCGCCGCCATCAGAGAATTGAGTGGAGGCGTTGTGCATCACCACCGCTGAATCGATCTCGTTGAGGAAACGCTCGGCGATCGCCGCGTCCTCGGTGACGACGGCGTCCGTATGCGCTGACGAATGCTCGGAGATGAAGGGAATGGCCTCGTCCGGGCCATCCACCAGCTTCACTGACAAAATGGTGTCGAGATACTCGGTGTAGAAGTCCTCGTCGGTCGCCGGCTTGATCCGCGCATCGATCTCGCGGGCATCCGCTTCACCGCGCACTTCGCACTCGCCCAGCGCGTCGAGCGCCATGGGCAGGAAGTCTTTGGCGATAGAGCGGTCCACAACAAGGCTTTCCGTCGCGCCGCAAACGCCGGTCCGGCGCAGCTTGGCGTTTTTCACGATCGCCGCCGCCTTTGTCAGGTCCGCCGCGGCGTTCACATAGGTGTGGCAATTGCCGTCCAGGTGCAAAAGCGTCGGTACGCGCGCCTGGTCGCGCACCAGCGACACCAGGCCTTTGCCGCCGCGCGGGATCACCAGATCCACGTACTCGGCGCAGGTCAGAAGCGCCTGCACCGCGTTGCGGTCGGTGGTGTCGATCATCTGGATGCATTCAAGCGGCAGGTCCGCCGCTTTCAGGCCCTCGGCCAGGCATTCCACAATGACGCGTGTGGAGTTCAGGCTTTCAGACCCGCCGCGCAGGATCACCGCGTTGCCGGACTTCAGGCAAAGCGCACCGGCGTCCGCGCCCACATTCGGGCGGCTTTCGTAGATCATGCCGATCACGCCAAGCGGCGTGGCGACACGCTCGATGGTCAAACCGTTCGGGCGTTCGGTGGTGTGCAGCACCCGGCCCACCGGGTCCGGCAGCGTCGCGATCTGGTCCAGCGCATCCGCAATCGCGTTCACCCGGCCTTCGTCCAGGATCAGCCGGTCGATGAAGGCGGCGGGCTTGCCCGCGGCCTTGACGCTGTCGACATCCTTGGCGTTCGCCTCCAGCAGCCGTGCGCGGTTGTCGCGCAGGGCTTGGGCGGCGGCGGTCAGCGCCTTGTTCTTGCGTTCGGTTGAAGCGGACGCAAGCGAACGGGCGGCGGTCGCAGCGCGACGCCCCAACTCGTTTACATAGGCGGTGACATCAGAAGTGTCTGGCATGTCGTTCATCCGGCTGAGAACAGCGGTCATACGGTGGCTGGCTCCTTTATAGCGTCCGTTATCGGGGGCGGTGAGTGAAAGTCTTAGTCGCGCAGCTCGACGGCGCGCGTATAGGCGGCGGTGAGAGCGGCGTTCAGCCGTTCATCCAGCACGCCGTCATGGTTGAGGGCGTTGACCCCGGCGGCGGTTGTGCCGCCCTTGCTCATGATGGAATTGCGCAGGTCTTCAAACCCAGCTTCATCTTCGAGCGCCAAGGCCATGCAGCCCGCCATGGTTTCAATCACCAGGCGACGCGCATCCTTGGGGCCGAAGCCTTGCGCCTCGACGGCCTTTTGATAGGTGCGGGCGAATTCGAAAACATAGCCAGGGCCGCTGCCGGCGGCTGCGGTGATGCGATCGATCTGATCTTCGTCATCGAGCCAAATCGCTTCGCCAACAGCTTCGCCCAGAATGGTTCCAAGCTCGCGATGATCCTTGGTGGCGGTGTCGTCGGCATACAGGCCGCTGACGCCGCGACCCACACGGGCAGGCATGTTAGGCATGAGACGCAGGGCGCTGACGCCGCCTGCGGCGGCAGACACCTTGGCGGCTGACGCGCCAGCGGCGATCGAAACCACGCAACCGCTGTCCCTGACGAATTTGGCGGCGGGCGGAATGGCGACATCGATCAGCTGGGGTTTGACGGCCAGGATCAGGGCGTCAAACCGTTCGGAGGGGTCCAGATCGTCAACGGACTTCACCCATTTCACGCCCACAGGCAGTTTGGGTTCGCCCGGATCGACCACGGTCACACCGACGCCGCCAAGTTTGATCCATCGCGAAAGCAGGGCGCCGCCCATGTTTCCGCATCCAACCATAATCAAATTCCAGCGCACGAAGCCTCCGTCACAGCTTATTGTCCAAGTCGCGCCAATCCAGTCTGACGCGCCGCCGCACTATTTAGGTGACGAAGTAAGATTTTTCAACTCGATGCGGAGTTCAGATGCTGCAACCGTTCGTAAACTACGCTGTCATAGGATTTTGAGCGCTGAGGAAACATTGGGGGGCTCCCCTTGAATTGTTTCGAACAAAAAGTATCTTTCGCGCATCTTTGCGGCATGCTGCGCCGCGTCACCGGAGAGTATTGTTTTGTCTGATCGCCAACGCGTCGTTGTGAAAATTGGCTCATCCCTCCTCGCCAATGAGGAGCACCTCACTCTGCGCTACGCCTTCATGCACGGGGTGATGGAGGACGTCGCCCGTCTGCGCGACGAGGGCATTGACGTGGTTCTGACTTCGTCTGGAGCCGTGGCGATCGGTCTGTCCACTATCGGCGTCGCGCCGGAAGAGGCCGGGCTTCTGGACAAACAGGCCGCCGCCGCTTGCGGCCAGCCGCTCCTGATGAATGCTTACAAGCAGATCGCTCTGGAATACGGGTTTGATATTGCGCAGGTGCTGGTGACGCTGGACGATCTGGAAGATCGCCGCCGCTTCCTGAACACCAAGAACACCATCACGCGTCTGATCGAGCGCGGCGTGATGCCGATCGTCAATGAAAACGACTCTGTGACCACGGCCGAGCTGAAGGTGGGCGATAATGACCGCCTCGCCGCCAAGGTCGCGCAGATGGTTCAAGCCGACAAGCTGGTGATCCTCACCAGTGTTGACGGTCTGTATGACCGCAACCCCGAGGACGAGGGCGCCCAGCACGTGCCGGTAGTCGAGGATGTGTCTGAATATCTGGAAGTGACCAGCTCGGTCAGCGCTCTGGGTACGGGCGGCATGCTGACCAAGATGCGGGCCGCGAACATGGCCCAGAACGCCGGCGTGGAGACGCTGATCGGCCAAGGCGAAGTGGACCGTCCGGTCTCGGCGCTTTTGAAAGACGAGCGCCGCCATACCAAATGCGTCGCTCTGGGCGACCCCGACAGCTCATGGGCGATCTGGCTCACAGACCGGCTGCAGCAAGCGGGCGGACTGGTTGTTGATGAAGCCATGGCTGAAAAGCTGCGCAAGGACCGGGCGGACATCGGCCGCTGTGACATCGTCTCCGTTCAGGGCGATTTCAACAAAGGCGATGTGCTGCACATCTATGACGAAGGCGGCGAGGAGCTGGCCCGCGGCATGTCCAATTTCACATCGGCTGAAATCCTGCTGCTGGCCCGGAACACGGATTCCACTCCGTCTGAGCTGCTGGGATACGAATCAAAGCCGAGAATCATCGCCGCCGACAATATGGCCCTGATTCAGGACCACCACCTGACATGGGAACCTCCGACGGATTCCGTTACGCTGGTCGGCTGACCTTAGCGATTTCTTGCAAATGTGGAACGAGGAGAGGGGCGCTTATGGCGCCCCTTTTCTTTGGCCGGAGGGACAGCGACTCGCCAGTGTGCGGCAGGGCCCAGATGCGAGCAGCCCCGCCTTGCGGGGCAAGGCGGGGCTGGTGCTCACACAGTGATGGGCGTCATCGCCGCTGATGGCTCCTCGGGACGGGCTCGAACCGCCGACCCAGCGATTAACAGTCGCTTGCTCTACCAACTGAGCTACCGAGGAACACTCATCAGCGATGAGGTGGTGTGTATATCCAGAGCGTTGGACGCGATCAAGCGGCTGTGTGCAGCCCGATGCAGTTTCGTTTCAGTCCAGACATCCAGACATAAAAAAATCGGGAGCCCGAGAGCTCCCGAAAAGGCATTGGGTGGATGGTGGGGTGTCTTCGAAGGAAGACGTGTAAACAAATACTGAGTCGGGAGTTAACAACCGCCTAACGTTAATGAAAATTCTCCACATTCCGTCGGGACTTCGCTGATGGTCGCAGACCGGACCGGACTGTGCTACTTTACCTGTTAAACAAAGCAGACGGGGAGGTTTGCATGGCTGAACGCAGCGCGACTTATCAACAATTCTGGCCCTTTTACCTTCGTGAACACGCCGAGGCGGGAACGCGATACATGCACTATGCGGGCACGCTTATCGGCACCACGATTCTGCTGGCTGCGCTACTGACGCAAACCTGGTGGGCGGTGCTGCTGTGGCCGTTGACCGGATATGGCTTCGCCTGGGTCAGCCACGCCTTCATCGAGCGCAACAAGCCGGCGACCTTCATTCATCCGTTCTGGTCTTTTATCAGCGATTACCGGATGACGGCGCTGGCCTTCACCGGCCGCCTCAAGCCCGAGCTGGTCAAGGCGGGTGTGCTCGATCATCCGCACGCGCACGCCGCCGAGTAATCCGCCCGGTTGCGGATGGTCCGTCAGGATCGTCCGCAACAGCGTATCCGAATCAGATCGGACGGTCTGTGAGGACCGTCCGCAAAACGCTTGTCAGGAAAAGGTGGAGGCGCCACCCGGAATCGAACCGGGGTACACGGATTTGCAATCCGCTGCGTCACCACTCCGCCATAGCGCCGTCCTGTGGTGGGTCGCCCTCTATACAAAAGCCAGACGCCGCCCGCAACGCGCTTTGAGCGGGCTTTAACAGCTCTATATGTGGAAATATGCAGTGGCTTGGGGTCGCAGGGACGCGCCTTGGCCTTGCGGGTCAGAAAGCGAGCGCGATATAAGCGCCGCGAACACTCATTACAGGGACGCCGTCGCGCCATGTCCGAATTCGAGACCGCCCGCCTCGCCATGGTCAACAGCCAGATCCGTCCGAACGACGTGACGGATCATCGTATCCAGGATGCGATGGCTGACATTCCGCGTGAGCGGTTCTTGCCCAAATCCCAGGCCGCCAAGGCTTACGCAGACACCGAAGCGCGTGTGGCCGAAGGCCGCTTCATGCTGACGCCGCGTGATCTGGCCAAGCTGATTCAAGCTGCTGACATTCGCCCCACCGACGTGGTGCTGGATGTGGCGTGCGGCCGGGGATACTCCACCGCTGTGCTGGCCCGCCTCGCCGAGACGGTGGTCGGACTGGAGCAAAAAGATCTGGGCCTCGCCGAGAAAGCCACGGACGCGCTCAACGCCATCGAGACCGATAACGCCGCTGTCGTTGAAGGCGAGCTGTCAAAAGGCGTGCCGGGGCAAGGTCCGTTTGATGTGATCATCGTCAACGGCGCTGTGGCCGAGCCGGCCCAGGCCTGGATTGATCAGCTCAGCGTCGGCGGCCGTCTGGCTGTCATCGTCCGCGACGGAACTGTCGGCCGGGCGCGTATCTACACCAAGGCGCAGAATACGGTGGGCGATCGTGATATCTTCGACACGACCGCGCCCTATCTGCCGGGCTTTGAACCGGAGGCGAAATTCGCTTTCTAGGCAGGCTGTCATCAGATTGTCTGTCGAGGGTGACATTTTGCACCGTACACCGTGTCTTACCCGTCCTATACAAAGACGGGTAGGTTTTGCGCGACTTGCGCAAGGGATGGTCAAGAGGGACGCCCCATGAAACGTTTGCTGTGCGCCGCCGCACTGTCGGTTTTCTCGTTTAGTCTTGCGCCCATGGGGATGGCGCAGGCGCAGTCTCTTCAGGAGACGCTGGTCGCCGCCTATGAATCCAACCCCACGCTGGGCGCTCAGCGCGCCAGTCTGCGACAGTCCGAAGAAGGCTATTTCCAGGCCCGCGCCAACGTCTTGCCCAGCCTGTCCGCGAACGGCTCGGTCGGAGAGACGCTGGACACCTGGGGCGGTGCGCAAGAGAGCGACTCGTCCAGCTATGGCCTGACGCTGAACCAGTCCATTTATCGGGGTGGTCGCACGCGCGGCTCTATTGACGCCGCCCTCTCGCGAATCGAGGCGGCTCGCCAACAGCTGCGGTCCACCGAGCAGTCCGTGCTTCTGGATGCTGTCAGCGCGCATATGAATGTGGTCCGCGATCAGCAGATCATCGCCATCCGCAGCAATAACGTCGAGGTTCTGGCCGAACAGCTGCGCGCAGCGCGCGACCGGTTTGAAGTGGGTGAGATCACCCGCACCGACGTCGCCCAGGCTGAAGCGCGCCTGTCCGGGGCGCGGGCTCAGCTGTCTGCGGCGCAAGCGGCGCTGGCCGCTTCTCGCGCCGGGTACGCCCGGGTGACGGGCGTCGACCCGATCCAGCCTGTCAGCGCCGGGCCGGCCGAACAGGCGCCGGATGAATTCGCCGACGCTGCGGAAGTCGCGATCAGCCGCAATCCTGATCTGTTGGCCGCCCAGTTTGCAGAAATGGCCGCTGAACATGGCGTTCGAGTGGCGCGCGGCGCCCAATTGCCAGAAGTGGGGCTGCGGGCGTCCATATCTGAAGGCCGCGAGAGCGATTTCTCCGGCCAGGGTCGCGGGTCCGCCTCGGTCACGGCTTCAGTGACGATGCCGATTTTCACCGGCGGCCTGAACCGCTCGAACGTGCGTCAGGCGCGTGCTTCCGCTGATCAGGCGCGCTTGTCGGCTCTGACTGTGCGCCGTCAGGTGATCGAGGGCGCGACCAATGCGTGGAACAATTACCTCGCCGCGCTCGCCGTGATCGAATCAAGCCGTCAGGCGGTCCGGGCGAACGAAATCGCCTTTGAAGGCGTCGAGCAGGAGGCTCTTGTGGGGCTTCGGACCACGCTGGACGTGCTTAACGCCGAGCAGGAATTGCTGAACTCCCGGCTCGAGCTGGTGCGCGCGGAACGTGACCTGACTGTGGCCAGCTATGCGCTTCTGCAAGCCATGGGACAACTGGACGCCGCCAGCCTGGCTCTGCCGGTTGACGCTGTGGACGTCGAGTCGCGATTTGAAGAATCTCGAGGGGCTAACTTCGACTTAACGCCCTGGAATTAGACCTTGGAAATCAAGGAAGGGTGCTGGACAGCCAAGGCTTGCCGCGCCTAACCTGTGCGCCGCCGTTTACCCCTCGACGGACGAAGGACGTCTCTATGGCTCAGGATAGTGCTGAACAAGAACCGACGATGGAGGAAATTCTCGCCTCCATTCGCCGTATCATTAACGAAGACGAAGAAGAGCCGAAGGCTGAAGAAGCCGAGGCTGAGGCCGAACCCGCCCCTGAGCCGGAACCCGAGCTTGAGGCGGAGCCTGAGCCGGAACCCGAGCCTGAGCCCGAGCCGGAGCCTGAATTCGAGGCTGAACCGGAACCTGAGCCTGAGCCGGAACCCGAGCCGGACATGGATATGGACGACGCGCTTGAGCTGACCGAGCGTGTCGAAGACGACGAGCCGGTCGATCTCGCCGATGATCTCATGATCATGGATCGCGAGCCGGAGCCTGAGCCGGAACCCGAGCCTGAGTTTGAGGCGGAACCGGAGCCGGAGCCTGTTGACGAAGAGTCTCTGGTCGACGCTGCGCCGGCTTCTGCCGCGGCTGGCATGTTCGCCGCTTTGTCTGAAAACCTGCGGGTTTCTTACCAGCAGGGACAGACGCTTGAATCCATCGTGCGTGAAATGATGCGCCCGATGCTCAAGCAGTGGCTGGATGAAAACCTGCCCTCAATCGTTGAGGAAAAAGTGCAGGCTGAAATCGAGCGTATTGCACGCCGGGGCCGTTAATCGGGTCTGGACTTATGACGATCAAACGGGCGCCGCAGGACGGCGCCCGTTTTGTTTCAGCCTCCTGTTTCATAACCATCCCCGAGACTGGCCATGCGTGACCTGACCCAAGCCATTGAAGAGCTGACCCCCTGGCTTGAGAGCCTTGAGACAGAGCGCAAAGCCGCCGTCTCCCAATGCTATAAAGGTGTCGGAATCGCCTTTGGCGGCGTGGCCGTGTTCTTGATCGTATCGGGGCTCGCAGGCTTTCCCGCGCCGGTCATGCTGGTCGGCTCCGGACTGATCGTTCTGGGGGCCATGATCTGGGGCAACAGCGCCCTCAACACGCTGCGAAAGACCGTGAAGTCCGGCCTCAATGACCGGTTCGCCTCCGCCTTCGGCATGCGTTACAGCGCCGAAGTGCATAACCCGGTGCGGTTTGACGCCTTTCGCGAGCATGGCTTGCTGCCGGGCTCTGACCGGAAGAGCTTCGAGGACATGTTCTCAGGCGAATCTTACGGGGCGGATTTCGATATTTACGAAGCCCATCTTGAGGAACGCCGCCGCACAAAGAACCGCACCTATTACGTCACGGTGTTTCGCGGGGTGCTGATCCGCATCAACTTCCCGCGCACGGTCGAAGGCGTCACCCTGGTGACCCGCGACAAGGGTATCTTCAACGGGCTTGAAGGCTGGGGGAAGAAGCTGTTCAGCGGCCGCAAGCTTGAGCGGGTCGGCCTGGTGGATCCGACGTTCGAGAAAGCGTTTGAAGTCTACGGCACCGATCAGGTGATGGCGCGCTACCTTCTGACGCCCTCCTTCATGGAGCGCTTGCTGAAGCTCGAGACCGAGCTCAAGGGCAAGAATGTGCGCTGCGTGTTCGATGATGCGCTGGGCGATGGGGATGGCCGCGGGGAATTGCTGATCGTTGCGGAGACCGGCAACAAGTTTGAAGCGGGCTCCATGTTCAAACCGCTCACCGATCATGACCGCGTTGAGACCCTGCACGGCGAGTTCTCGATGATCGACGACATCATCAACACCGTGCTGGAGCCTGCGCGTGAAGGCGGCGGGGTCAGCTAGGCCTTCGGCTCCAGCAGATCCCAGCGATTGCCGTAAAGATCGCGAAACACCGCCACCTTGCCATAGGGCTCGGTCCGCGTGTCTTCTTCAAACGGCACGCCGTTAATTTCCATGGCCTGGCGCTTGGCGTCAAAGTTGTTCGTGTGCAGGAAAAAGCCCACCCGGTCACCAGCGAAGGCGCCGATGGCGGCGACTTGCTCGACGCCCTTGGCCTTGGCGAGCAAAAGCTTCACCCCGCCATCGCCTGCGCCGATCTCGACCCAGCGCTTGCCGTCTCCAAGATCGTCATCGCTCAGAACTTCAAAGCCGAGCGCGGTCTTGAACCAGGCGATGGCCTCGTCATAGTCCGCGACCAGATAGGTCACCGCGGCGAGGGTTTGAGACGGCATGCTCACAGCTCGAACACTCCGATGAAGGGCACGTGGTCAGAGGCTTTTTCCTTGCCGCGCACATCCTTGGCGATCTCCACGGATTTGAGCGTATCGGCGGACTGGGGGCTCAGAAGGAGGTGGTCGATGCGGATGCCGTTACTCCTCTGCCAGGCGCCGGCCTGATAATCCCAGAAGGTGTATTGGTGGGCGCGCCCGTCGGCCTGCATAAACGCCTCTGAATACCCAAGCCACAGGATCTCCGCGAAGGCGTCCCGGCTCTCAGGCCGGATCAGCGCGTCGCCCTCCCAAGCGGCGGCGTCATGCACATCGCTGTCGCGCGGGATGAGATTGTAATCGCCCGCCAGAATGACAGGCTCTTCCAGAGCCAGCAGCGATTTGGCGTGCGCCTTCAGGCGCTTCATCCAGTTGAGCTTGTACTCGTATTTGGGGCCGGGCGCGGGATTGCCGTTGGGCAGATAGATCGACGCGACCCGCACCGGGCCATGGTCTGCGCTGATGACGGCCTCGATGTACCGCGCCTGCTCGTCTTCCTCATCGCCGGGCAGAGCGCGCTGGCTGATCTCCTCGATCGGGCGCTTTGAAAGCAGGGCGACGCCGTTATAGGTCTTCTGGCCTACGGTCTCGACGTTATAGCCGAGCTCTTCGATCTCGAGCCGGGGGAAGCCCTCGTCCACCGTCTTGATCTCCTGGAGGCACGCCACGTCCGGTTTGGCTTCTTTCAGCCAGTCCAGCACATTGGGCAGGCGCGCCTTGATCGAGTTGACGTTCCATGTGGCGACGGACAAGGTCATGAGGCTGATCCCGGCTGAGGACGAACGAAAATGCGTGATATGGCGGATGACGCCTTTGATGCGGAAGCGCCGCCGCGCAAGGTGACGTTTCTAGCAGTGTTCGGCTTGCTTGTGGCCAGTGTGGTTGCAGCCTGGATCGGGTTTTTCGGCTACGGACTGTGGATTCCGCGCAGCGTGACCTTCGGTGACCGGGCGGGGGAACCGCTGGCCGAATGGATCTATTACGCCATGAGCGCTGGCCCGGCGCTGGCCTGCGGGGCGCTCATCATGGGTTGGCTGGTGTTCTGGATCGGGCGGCGTCCTGGTCTCGGGATCCGGCTGGTGTTCTTCATTCCCGTGACGTGGCTTTGCCTGCTGCTCGCGTATTCCGCCATTGTGGCGACAGCGTGCGGCGGCGATTTCCTGTGCCAGCCTTAGACGGTATGTGAAACCGGCAGCTCAGGGATGAGATTTTCCTTAAGCTTTACAATTGTCTGTTATGACAGCCCGAGGCAAAGATCGATGGGCGTCGCGTGAGCCATGCGCGGACACAGCACCCGGAGTAGGGCGATATGCAAAAGTCTGTAAGACAGGGCGCCTCGCAGGGCATGAACTCCGGGATGCGACTGGGGTTGGTGGGGCTCACCCTTCTCGTGAGCCTCATTGGTCTTGTGAGTCTGGGCGTATCCGAGCTGGTCACCCAACCTTACCGGGAGCCATCAGACACCCCGTCAGCTTATCCCCTTTTCGTCTATTGGGTCTGGGCGGGGCCGGTGTTGTCGTTTGGCGGACTCGCCCTGGGCTGGGGTGCAATACTGGGCCTGAAGCGCCCAGTGCTGGGTATGAAGTTGATCGGTTTCCCCGTTCTGGCCTGGGTGCTGGGGATGGTGGCTCTCGGTCTTCTGGCCATGCTTGCGCAATAAGCACCGTATAAGAAGACTTGAGTGTTTCAGGCCCGCCCTTACGCGGAGGGCGAGCCTGAGCGCAGATTTTTGTCTAGCGATCGCGACGGGTAAACGCGACGCGATCAACAAGGGGCGCGGAGCCATAAAACCCGGTGATTTCCCCCTGCTGATTGCGGATGAATGCCAGTTTCCGCATGGCGCCGCTGAAGGAGGAGAAGGTATCGTGCTGATACGCAGCAGCCTGAAAACTCCCGGTCCGGGGGTGAGTGATCATCAGGCCGTCATCTGACGCTGTGACCGTGTAGGCGGTGGCGAGCTCCTCGCTTTCATAAACGCCTGCAAACTCGGTCAGAGTGACGCTCGCGGCGTCAAACGGGGCCAGTTCAACACGTGGCGCTTTCAATGATCCGTGAAGCCCGATCGTGTAGTCGAAATAAGGCGAGGCGCCGTCTTCAGGTTCGGCGAACACCAGTGAGATGTCTGCCGCAGGATTCAGCATGAAGGCGCGCTCGGCGATTTGCGGGAGGGGCTGCAGCTCGTCCGCGGATGCGCCGAGTGGGCCGAACAGCAACGCGTCTTCACCAGCAGCAATTGTAAAGATCATGCCAGGCTGGATCTCATAATCCCCGGCATAGGCCGCCAGTTGCGCCGTCGTGGCGGGAGACCAGTCCGGCTCTGGATCAGCGGTGAAATTGGCGCTGTCGCCGAGAAAGGTGTCAGCAAGCGCGAACGCCAGCCCGGCGCTGTCGAAATCGGTCCGGTTGCTCATCACGCTGAGCTCGAAATCTTCGCTCGGAATGCGCAACAGGAAGGCGCGGAAGCCCGCATCCGTTCCGCCATGCGACCAGGTCTCAAGACCATTATAGACGCGCAATTCCTGTCCCTTCGCGAAGACGGACGCGTCGCCATTTTCAGCGGAGGCGCGCTCGGCCATCAGCTCGAAGACACGGTCGTCCCCCACTGTGCGGGTCTCGAAATTCTCCGCCCATTTCAGAAGGTCCGGCGCCGTCGTGAACAGCCCGGTCGATCCCGCGGTTTCATTGGCGGCGACCACGTTCGCGAAGCCGTCGCGGGTCGGATAGTAGGACGCTGCGCGTGAAGCGATGAGCGCATTTCGGCTTTCCGGAAAGCGGGTGCCCGTCATGCCCAGCGGTTCAAAGATTCGCTCCCGGGTGAAGTCGTGGAAAGACTGGCCTGAAACGCGCGCCACGATATGGCTGAGCAGGGTATATCCGGTATTGCTGTATTCGACTTCGGCGCCGGCGGGGAAGTTCACGCCCGTTTGACGGCTCAGCAGTTCCAGCTCCCGGTCGCGCTGGCGGATATCATCCGCCATCCAGCCCGCCATAACGCTCAGCGAGGTCAGCTCGCGAAGCCCGCCCATGTGATCGAGCAGATGCCGCACGGTGACGGTCCGCGGATGAGCGGAGAGCTCGGGCAGATAGGTGCGGATGTCGGCGTCCAGATCGATCTGCCCCTCCGAGACGAGCATCAGCGTGCTGAAGGCCGTGAATTGTTTTGAGATCGAAGCCACCTGGAAGGCGGTGTCTGGTGTGATGGCGATGCCATGTTCGAGATTGGCGAGGCCAGCGCCCCGCGCAAAGACAATCTCGTCATTGACCGATATGGCGATCGACAGGCCCGGAGCGTCATCAGTCTCCCAGGGCGCGATCAGCGCTTCCGCCTGGACGATTTCAGGCGGGATGGTTTCGACTGTGGCGGTTTCAGATGATGCGTTGCAGGCGCTTGTGAGCAGTGTCAGCGCAGCGCCGAGCAGGCAGAATTGAGCGTTTTGAATGACCATGGATGAACCCCCGTATTGTCACGAGGTTCAAATGGCCCGGTCTGCTCGCCGCTAGCGACCGAGATCATGAAATCGAACGTTTTCGGGAAAACCGGACCTGTGCGGGTTTCAGCTAAGCAGTTTGAAGAGTTGGAAAATTCTTTCTGTAAGCGCTGGGCGTCAGACCTGTGTGTTTCTTGAAGGCGGTGTTGAAAGACGATTTGGAATTGAAGCCGGACGCGTGCAGAATCTGTAGGACGCCCTGTCCGTCCTGCGCTTCCAGCAGCGCTTGTGCATGGCGCACCCGGTAGCGATTGATGAAGTCAAAGAAGTGAACCCCGTGTGACTGGTTCAACAGTTCAGACACTTCGCGCGGCGTCATCGCCAGCTGATCTGACAGCCGCGCCAGATTGAGGTCGGGATCCAGATAGGGTGTCTGGGTTTCCATATAGGCCAGCACCCGTTGCAAATCCGGTGACTGGGGCTCTTTTGAGCGCGGGCTGAGGCTCAGCAGGCGTCGGTCCACATCACGAAACAGCTCAGGATGGAGCAAGGACTTCAGGGCGATCCATGTAGTGATGCCCAGTGCGAGCACGGCGCCGAGAAGCTGGAGCGGCAGCACCACGGCATGGGCCGGTGAGAGGTTCAGCACATCGCGCAGCAGGATCAGCGTATGGGCGAAGAGCGAGGCGCCGGCCAACTGGGTCAGCCAGAGCAAAGTCTGGGACCGCCCGGCAGCATGCTGATTGCGATACAGGGCCCAGAAGCGCACCAGAACCCAGATCACCATGGCCATATAGCCGTAATAGAGCAGGTGAGAGCCGACGGTGAAGGCTGTCTGCTCGGCGGGGCTGAGATTGGCGCTCGAAGTCTCACCGGTGCTAAGATGCAGTTGATCACCGGGCAGCGCCAGCCAGAGAGCGATCGCCATGGGAATGAGATGCAGGGCGTCACGCGCTCTCAGCCGGAAGTCGGCATAGCAGGACGCCAGAAAGAAGCCGAGGAACACCGGCATTTGCAGCTTGCCCAGAGCCAGGCGCAGGGCGTTCGCCCAATGCGCCTGATTGCTGGCGTCCACCCATAGCCAGCCGCTCAGCTCAATCGCGGTGAGAATCAGGAAAGCCGCCAGAAAGCGGTTCGGCAAGGTTCTCGGATTGGGCGCCAGCACCAGAAAGCAAGCCAGCAATACGCACATGAATCCGGTCAGGATGGACATGACCGCAAAGAAATTGGTCAGCGTGATCTCTATGACCCGTCTCCTAGGCTATGGGGGTCAGCGTTCGCGCTGAGGCGCGCGGCATGCAAACGGCCGCTCAAAACCCCTCAAACCGGGCGATTTCGTCCACAGAGGCGCGTTTGGCGCGCAGCTTGTTGACCGGCGCGTCAGGGTCGGCATGGCCCAGCGCCATGCCGCAATAGACCTGGTCGGGGCTTTCAACGCCCAGCGCCTCGCCGACGGTTTTGCAATGGGGCGTCCAGGCTTCCTGAAAACAGGTGGCGAGGCCGCGTTCCTGCGCGGCGAGGGCGAGGCTCATCATGAACATGCCCAGATGCGCCCATTGATTGGGGTTCATCCGTTCGTCGATCACAAAGAACAAACCCACCGGCGCGCCGAAGAACTGATAATTCTGCATCAGCCAGTTCAGTCGCGCGGCCTTGTCCTCGCGCGGCACGCCCATGAGCGCGTACATGTCCTCGCCCAGCTCGTAGCGGCGGCTGCGATAGGGCTCCCACAGTTTTTCAGGATAGACGGGGAAGTCGGCTTCATCGTCGAACGGGTTTTCAGCCAGTTTCTTGGACACGGCGTCGATGACGCGCTGACGCGCTTCGCCGGCCACGACAACCACTTTCCACGGCTGCAGATTGCCGCCTGATGCAGCAAAGCGCGCATCGTCCAGCACAGCGCGCAATTCATCCTCTGACACGGGCGTGTCGAGAAAGGCGCGCGTGGAAATGCGCTTATGCAGCGCGTCTTTGACCGAAAGGCTCATGAACTCTCCCCTGAGTATTTTTTACAAGGGAGCGCGAAACCTGTCGGCCTGTCCAGTCAGATTGATAGATGCATCAGATCGAGAAGCTGGTTCCGCAGCCGCAGGCGGCGGTGGCGTTGGGGTTCTTGATCTGGAAGCTCGCGCCGATCAGCTCGTCCACATAGTCAATGATCGAGCCGTCCAGGAACTCAACGCTCATCGGGTCTATCAATACCGTGGCGCCGTTGCGTTCGATGCGCATGTCGTCGTCATTCGCGGTGTCGGTCAGATCGTATTTGTACGAAAAGCCCGAACAGCCTCCGCCCTCCACGGACAGGCGCAGATAGCGGGCGTCCGATTGCGCCTTGATGATCTGGTTGATCTGGGCGGCTGCGGAGTCCGACAGCGAGATATCGGCGATGTTGGCGGCTGTGGTCATGATCGGTCTGACTTTCAACGTCTGGCGTTAAGGCCTCGCATCAGTATATGGACGTTCCTGACGCCTGAAAAAAGACCTCAACCGACAATGGAGCAGGAGATGGCCCAGATGCGCGCTTCTTATGCCTGCGATCCGGCGAAAAGCCGCGGCCGCCATCACCCCCAGCCTGAAAGCGCCATGCGAAGCGCGTTCCAGCGTGATCGCGACCGGATCATCCATTCCAGCGCCTTTCGCCGGCTCAAGGAAAAGACGCAAGTTTTCGTCGCTCATGAAGGCGACGCCTATCGCACGCGCCTGACCCATTCGCTGGAAGTGGCCCAGATCGCCCGGACCTTGGCGCGGGCGTTGAACGTGGATGAGGATCTGGCCGAAGCCAGCGCCCTGGCCCACGATCTGGGACATCCGCCCTTTGGCCATTCTGGCGAGGACGCCTTGTCGGAATCCATGACGGATTTCGGCGGCTTTGATCATAACGCCCAGACCCTGCGCGTGGTGACCAAGCTTGAAACCCGCTACCCCGAGTTTGAAGGCCTGAACCTCGCTTGGGAGACGCTGGAAGGCGTCGTGAAGCATAACGGCCCGCTGATGCGTGCGGGCGATGACCCCAAAGTGCTGCCCTGGGGGTTCCGCGCCTATCCGGGCTGGAAAGCGCTGGAGCTTCACACCCATGCCGGGGTGGAGGGCCAGATCGCGGCGCTGTCAGACGACATCGCCTATAATAATCACGATATTGATGACGGCCTGCGCTCAGGGATTCTCAAGATCGAGCAGTTGATGGATCTGCCGCTGGTGGGGCAGGTCTTCCGCCGTTGCCGGGAGCGCTATCCTGATATTTCAGAGAACATCCTGATCCATGAAGCCGTGCGCGAGATGATCGGGCTGATGGTGGCGGACGTTCTGGAAGAGAGCCGTCGGCGCCTTGAAGAGAGCGGCGCGGACAGCCCGGACGCCGTTCGCGCGCTTGATCAGCCCGTGGTGGCGTTTTCAGACGGCATGACGGAAAGCCTCGCCGCGGTGCGGCGGTTCCTGTATGCGAACATGTATCTGCATTACAAAGTCAAGCGGATGAAAGAGAAGGGGAAAATGGTCGTCCGAGACCTGTTTTCCGCCTTCCTGTCTGACCCCATGTTGTTGCCGACCGAACTGCAGCGAGAGGCCAGCGGAGCGGGTGCGGAAGCGACAGCGCGTGTGGTGTGCGATTACATCGCCGGCATGACGGATCGCTACGCCATTGAGGAGCATCGCAAGCTCTTCCACGTGGAGGGGTGGGGCTAAGCCCGCCAGACTGTGGAAAATCTCTGCGCACAGGGCGACTCTGCGTCAAAGCTGTTGCTATGGTTTACGCTGCTGTTCGCCGCCGAATCACGGTGGCGCTGACCGGTGTGGAACGTGAGATGACCGACGACGACACCCGTTACGGGGCCTATGCCCCGCCGCCTGATGACTATGACACCTATGATGCGCGTGAAGACGAGCAGGACCGCCGCGGTTGGCTGTTCCTGGGCGCCTCGGCGGTGGTGTTCATCCTCTTTGTGGCGGTGGTGTACAACACCTTCCAGCTGGGCGTGCGCGAGCGCGGCGAGAACCCGGTGATCACCGCCGACGCCGAGCCCTATCGCGTGGCGCCTGAAGATCCCGGCGGCTATGAAGCGCCGGATCAGGACCTCTCGGCCTATGAACTCCGCGAAGGCGAAAGCGATCCGGCTGAAACCGAAACGCCGCCTGCGCGCACGGTGTCCGAAGAGCCTGTGACCCAACAACCCGCACCTGAAGTCGAGATGCCCGCCCTTCAGGTGGAGACCGCCAGCGCGGACGCGCTGGATGAACCCGCCGAGCGAGCGCCAGACCCTGAGCCTGAACCTGAACCGGCCCGCACCGAACCTGCACGCCCGGACCCGGCGCCGGCTCAACCCGCCCCGGCCCGGACCGAGCCCCGGACCCAAACCGCTGCGCAGACCGAAGGCGCCTATGTGGCCCAGATCGGCGCGTTCCGCTCTCGCGAAGACGCGGAAGCAGGGTGGGTGGCGTTCACCAGCCGGTTCTCTGATCTGGCCATCGGGCATGCGCCTGACATACAGCGCGCGGATCTGGGCGATCGCGGCGTGTTCCATCGCCTGCGGGTCGCCGCCTTCACCAGCCGTGAGGAGGCTGCGCAATTCTGCGCCTCGCTGGACGCCCGCGGCCAGGCCTGCCTGGTGGCGCGCCGATGAGCGTGAGCGCAGCGCTGTACGGTCTGGAGGGGGAGACCCTGACGCCGGACGAGAAAGCCTTTTTCCGCGATAGCGATCCGTGGGGCTTTATCCTGTTCGCGCGCAATGTGGACACGCCCAAACAGGTGCGACGCCTGACCGGCGCGCTTCGCGACTGTGTGGGCCGTGAGGCGCCGGTTTTCATCGATCAGGAAGGCGGCCGGGTGCAGCGTCTGCGTCCACCGCATTGGCGCGCTGCGCCGCCCGCGCGCATCTTCGGTGAGCTTTACGATCGTGAGCCCGAGCTGGCGCTTGAGGCGGTTCGGCTGAATCATCAGCTTCTGGGCGCCGAGTTGATTGCGCTCGGGATCGATGTGGATTTTGCGCCGTGCGCGGACCTCTCCGTGCCGGGCGCCCATGACGTGATCGGTGATCGCGCCTTTCACACCGAGCCCGAGCCTATCGCCCAGATGAGCACAGCGGCGCTGGACGGCTTGCTCGATCAGGGCGTTCTGGGGGTGATCAAGCATTTGCCCGGTCATGGCCGCGCGGTGGCGGACAGCCATCTGGAATTGCCGGTGGTGACGACCGACGCTGAAACGCTGGCCACGCGCGATTTCGCCGCCTTCATGGGCATTGAAGGCGCGCTGATGGCGATGACCGCCCATGTGGTTTACGCGTCCATCGATAGCGAACATACCGCCACCCAATCGCGCGATGTGGTGGACGGCGTCATTCGCGGCGCCATCGGCTTTGACGGGCTGCTCATGACGGATGATCTGTCCATGCAAGCGCTTGAGGGCTCTTTGCAGCAACGTGGCGAGCGGGCGCTCGCGGCGGGCTGTGAACTGTTGATGCATTGCAACGGCAAGATGTCGGAGATGGTTGAGGTGGCGCATGCCGCCCCGGCGCTGGGCGGTCACGCCGCCGAGCGCGCCGGACGCGCCCTGGATGCGCGCCACAGCCCGAATGTCTTTGACGCCGAGGATGGCGTGAAACGCCTCAAGGCTCTGTTTGACCAAGGGGGCGTGCCGCTGGCGTCATGACCGACCTGTTTGACGGTTTCGAGGAGGATGAAGATTTCTCCGCCGCCAAGGAGGCCGGCGCGACCGAAGCGCTGATTCTCGATATCGGGGGCTGGGAAGGCCCGCTGCATCTGCTGCTGGCGCTGGCGCGCAAGAACAAGGTCGATCTCGCCGTCATCTCCATGGTCGAGCTGGCTGATCAGTATCTGGTCTTCATCAACAAGGCGCGCACGCACAGGCTCGACATCGCGGCGGAATACCTCGTGATGGCGGCCTGGCTGACCTATCTCAAATCCCGGCTTTTGTTGCCGAAACCACGCCCGGCCGATGACGAGCCCGAACCTGAGGTGATGGCGGCCGCGCTGGCCTTTCGCCTCAGCCGGCTGGAGGCCATGCGCGCGGCGGGCGATGCCTTGTTTGTGCGCTCGCTCAAGGGACGGGACGTCTTCACGCGGGGCGCGCCTGAGGGCGTCCGCTCGATCCGCACGCCGCTTTACGAGGCGGAGCTCTACGATCTTCTGAAGGCCTACGCCACGCGGCGCGAGCGCGAGGCCTTCGCCACCTATCAGCCCAAGTCGCCGAATGTTTACGGGCTGGAGCAGGCGCGCAAACGCCTCACCCATGTGACGCGGGGGCTGACGGGCTGGGCGCGGCTGGATGAGCTGCTGCCGGATGAAGACGAGCTTGGGTATGACGCGCCCAGTTCAGATTCTGTCTTGGCCTCGTCGCTTCTGGCGGCGCTTGAGATCACCAAGCATGGCGAGCTGCGGCTGAGGCAGGACGAGACCTATGCCCCGATCTGGATGCGGCATGTGGCGGAAGCGGCCGGGCTGTCCTTGAGCGAGGAGGGCGGTGAGCATGGCTGAAGACGATAACGACCCGATCGCCGAAGCGATCAAGGCGCTGCGCGCCCAGGCCCAGGCGATTCCCGCCGGAGACGCCGGACCGCCTGGCGTCCGGCTGGCGATTGATAACGAGCCGGAATTGCTGCGCATCGTGGAAGCGCTGCTGTTCGCCGCCTCCGAGCCGCTTGATCTCGACACCTTGCGCGCGCGTCTGCCGGACGACACTGACGTGCGCGGCCTGATCAATGCGCTGCAGGCCAAATACGCCGATGCGGGGGTGAACCTTGTGGAAGTGGGCGGGCGCTGGCGGTTTCAGACCGCTGAAGACTTGGGATGGCTTTTGCGCACTGAGCGCGAAGAGCCGCGCAAGCTGTCGCAGGCTGCGCTCGAAACCCTCGCCATCATCGCCTATCACCAGCCGGTCACCCGCGCTGAGATCGAAGAGATTCGCGGCGTGGCGGTGTCACGCGGCACGCTCGACCAATTGCTGGAAATGAAGTGGATTCGCCTGCGCGGGCGTCGGCGTACGCCGGGGCGCCCTGTCACCTATGGCGTGACGGACGCGTTCATGGATTATTTCGGGCTGGCGAACCTGTCGGATCTGCCCGGCGTCTCGGATCTCAAAGCGGCGGGGCTGCTCTCCAGCCGCCTGCCGCCGGACTTCTCCATTCCGTCCGCAGGCCATGTGTTGCCTGATGCGGACGAGGATCTGTTCAGCGAGGATGAAGCCGCCCAGTTCCATATGGATTTTCTGGAAGGCGACGAGCCTGAGGACTGACGGCGCGTGTCACTGAAATGTCGAGCCGTAGCTGACGGGGTGATTGGACCCCGGCGCTTATATCCTCTAGTGAAGTGAGAACTGAGCGCCCCGCGCGGCCTGCCGCGTTCAGCGTATCAGACAGTGTTTGCAAGGAGAGCGTCTCATGGGTGCGCATTGGACCGGCATTCTGATCGTTGTCGTTCTGCTGGTGCTGCTGTTTGGCGGCCGGGGCAAGATTTCGGGCCTGATGGGCGATCTGGCCAAGGGCGTCACCGAGTTCCGCAAGGGCTTGCGCGATGATGGCGACAAGGACGATGAAAAATCCTCGTCGAACTCCGCCTCCGCAGCCCTTGAGGAGGGTGGCGCGCAGGATGGCCAATCCACCCGCGAGGACGAGCGCACCGGAGGCTAGGCCATGAACCCGGCCTTTGGTTTTCAGGAGCTGATCGTCATCGTCATTCTGGCGCTGGTGGTGGTGGGTCCCAAGGACTTGCCCCTCATGGTGCGCCGGGTCGGCAAGATGATCGGCCAGATCCGCGCTACGGCGCGCGAGTTCCAACGCAGTTTTGACGAGCTGGGCCGCGAGGCGGAGCTCGCCGAATTGCGCAAGGAAATCAGCTCGCTCAAATCCAACAATCCGATCAAGGATATCGAGCGCGAATTCCTGGAAACCGATACGGAGATGATGCGCGATATGGAGGACCGCCCCCATCCGCGCACGGCCCGCCCGATGGCGGACCCGAAGCCTCAGCCGGGTGAAGCCCTGGCTCCGGATCCTGAGGCTCCTGACGCTTCTGATATTCCTGAGCCGTCTGACGCCAAATCCACCAAGACCGGAGAGGGGTGATGGATTCGCCCCAGCTTGAGCATGACGACGAGGTGGAGTCCTCGCGCGCGCCGCTCATGGCGCATCTCGAGGAATTGCGCGACCGGCTGATCTGGTCCTTGGCCGCTGTGGTCGTGGGCTTTGCCATCTGTTTCGTGTTCGCCGAATGGATCTACAATGTGCTTCTGGTGCCGTTTGAAGATGCGGCGCGTCAGGTGCGCGGCGACGCGCTGGACCTGCAGCTGATATTCACCGCGCCGCTCGAGTTTTTCTTCGTCAAACTCAAGCTCGCCCTGTTCGGCGCGATCGTGCTGGCCTTCCCGGTGCTCGCCTATCAGGTCTGGGCGTTTGTGCGGCCGGGCCTCTATAAGAATGAACGCCTCGCTTTTGCGCCGTTTCTGCTGGCTTCGCCGCTGCTGTTCGCGGCGGGGATGGCGTTTGTTTATTATGTCATCCTGCCCTTCGTGATGAGCTTTGCTCTGGGACAGGAGCAGATCGGGCAGGAGGGACGCGCCAGCATCCAGCTTCTGACCCGGGTGTCTGAATACCTCAATCTGGTCACCACGCTGGCGCTGGCCTTCGGGATCAGTTTCCAGCTTCCGGTCTTGTTGTCGCTTCTGGGCAAGGCCGGGATCATCACCTCGGGTGATCTGATCCGGTTCTGGAAATTCGCCCTGGTGGGCATCGCCGCCTTCGCCGCTTTCGTGACGCCGCCCGACCCGATCAGCCAGCTCTTCCTGGCGGGGGCCATGTTCGGGCTGTACGGCCTGTCGATCCTGGCGGTGAAGCTGGTCGAGCGCAAACCGGACGAAGACGACGCCTGACGGCGGCTTGCTCGCGGTGTAAACTGCGCACGCACATCCATTTGAAGTGTGGACGATGGAAGCCTGCGCGAGTATCACGCGGGTTCCATTTCACCGTTCGACCTTTGAGTTTTATCATGCATGACATCCGTCTGATCCGCGACGAGCCGGCGGCTTTTGACGCCGCCATGGCCCTGCGCGGCGTGGAGCCGCAAGCCCAGCGCCTGATTGATCTGGACGCGCGCCGCCGTGAAGCGACCTCGCGCCTTCAGGAGATCGAGACCGAGCGCAACTCAAAGTCCAAGGAGATCGGCAAGGCGAAAGCCCAGGGCGATGAAGACCGCTTCAATGCATTGCGCTCTGAGGTCGAGAGCCTCAAAGCGGAAATGGAGCGCCTGTCTGAAGAGGCCCGCACCGCAGAAGAAGTGCTCAACCAGCATCTTGCGGCTTTGCCCAACCGTCCCGCAGACGATGTGCCCGAGGGCAAGGATGAGAGCGAGAACGAGGAAGTGCGCGGCTGGGGCGAGCCTCGCGACTTTGATTTTGACGTCGCCGACCATGTGACCGTGGGCGAACGTCTGGGCCTTGATTTCGAGCGCGCCGCCGCGATGTCCGGCGCGCGCTTTGCGGTGCTGCAAGGCCCGCTGGCGCGGCTGGAGCGGGCGCTGGGTCAGTTCATGCTCGACCTTCAGACGACCGAAAACGACTATCGCGAAACGTCCGTGCCTTACATGGTGCGCGATGACGCCCTGTTCGGCACGGGCCAGTTGCCCAAATTCGCCGAAGACCTGTTCCGCACCACGGATGACCGTTGGCTTATCCCGACTGCGGAAGTGCCGCTGACCAATCTGGTGCGCGATTCCATCCACGCGGAAGCCAGCTTCCCGATCCGCATGACGGCGCTGACGCCGTGCTTCCGGTCCGAAGCGGGCTCGGCGGGGCGCGACACGCGCGGCCTGATCCGCATGCACCAGTTCCTGAAGGTGGAGCTGGTGTCGATCACCACGCCCGAGCAGTCCGAAGACGAGCTTGAGCGCATGACCCAGTGCGCCGAGATGGTGCTGCGCCGTCTGGAATTGCCCTACCGGGTGATGAAGCTTTGCACCGGCGATATGGGCTTCTCCGCGCGCCGCACCTACGATCTTGAAGTCTGGATGCCCAGCCAGAACACCTATCGCGAGATCAGCTCGTGCTCGACTTGCGGTGATTTCCAGGCGCGCCGGATGAATGCGCGCTACCGCAAGGACGGCGAGAAGAAGCCTGACTTCCTGCATACGCTCAATGGTTCGGGCTTGGCCGTGGGCCGGGCATTGGTCGCGATCCTTGAAAACCACCAGCAGGCCGATGGCTCGGTGCGCATCCCTGAAGCTCTGCAGCCTTATATGGGCGGCATGAAGGTCATCGAGCCATGAGCGGACCCCGCATCCTGCTCGTCAATGATGACGGCATCCACGCGCCGGGCCTGAAAGTGCTGGAAGAGATCGCGCGCACCGTCTCCGACGATGTGTGGGTTGTGGCGCCGGCTGACGAGCAATCGGGCATGGGGCGCGCCTTGACGCTGAACGCGCCTTTGCGGGTCGAGCAATTTGACGATCAGCGCTTTTCCGTGTCCGGCACGCCGACAGATTGCGTGCATATGGCGATGGACATCCTGATGAAGGATGGGCGTCCTGACTTGTTGTTGTCGGGCGTGAATTCGGGCCAGAACATCGCCGATGACGTGACCATGTCCGGCACGGTCGCGGCCGCCATGCATGGCGTTCAGATGGGCGTGCGCTCCATCGCCCTGTCGCAAGCTTATGGCTTTGAAGGGCGGGACAAGATCCGCTGGGAAACCGCGAGCGCGCATGGCCCGCGTGTCCTCAAGGCCCTGCTGGACACGCCCTGGAGCCAGAACACGCTGCTCAATGTGAACTTCCCCGACCGGGCGCCCGATCAGGTCGCTGGCTCTGAAGTCACTGTCCAGGGCAAGCGAGACCAGGTCGTGCTGCGCGCTGATGAGCGTATGGATCTGCGCGGGCGGGCCTATTACTGGCTCGGCTTTAACGGCAAGCTGTCCGATCCGGCTGTAGGAACGGATTTGCGCGCGGTGTATGAAGGGCGGATCTCGATCACGCCGTTGCATCTGGACCTGACCAATTATGACGCCCGCACCCGTCTGAAAGACGCGCTCGGAGAGACGTTGAACCCATGACCGGCACGCCCGACACACGCATGATCCAGCTCGTGATGGCGCTGCGTCGGGCGGGCGTCTCCGACAAGCAGGTGCTGATGGCGATCGAGCGCACGCCGCGTGAGATCTTCGTGCCTGAGGGGTTCGCGGATCAGGCGTTCGAAAACCGGCCTTTGCCGATTGATTGCGGTCAGACCATCTCCCAACCCTTCGTGGTGGCGGCGATGACCGAAGCGCTGAAGCTCGATGACCGCTGCAAGGTGCTCGAAATCGGCACAGGGTCTGGATATCAGGCGGCTGTGCTGGCGCGTCTGGCGCGCCGCGTCTACACGGTCGAGCGCTATCGCACCCTGGCCAAGGAAGCCGAAGCGCGATTCAACGCCTTGCGCCTCTCCAATATCGTGACACGCATCGGGGATGGCTCGCTGGGCTGGCCCGAACAGGCGCCGTTTGACCGCATCATCGTCACCGCCGCCGCGGCGGCCCGACCCGATACCTTGCTCGATCAGCTCAAGCCCGGCGGGATCTGCGTCGCGCCGGTGCAGAACGGAAGTGTTCAGACCCTCATGCGCTATGACAAGTCTGAAGACGGTGAAGTGACGGAAACCGCCCTGTTTGACGTGCGCTTCGTGCCGCTGGTGCCGGGCGAGGCCAGGGCGCTTTAAGAGTTTCCAGAGAACGAACTCCGATTTCTCCATTGCATGTGTTAAGATCGCCTCACTGGGGAAAGCTGTCGGGTTTATCCCGCGGTCACACAAGGAGCTCACTATGAAACTTTCCGCTGCATTGACGGCATTGAGCGCTTCGCTTGTCATGACTGGCGCCGCGCTGTCTCAATCTGACACGATGGATGAAACGCCTTTCGTGCCTGAAGGCTACGAGCTGACCGGCGAGAGCCGCTCCTGCCTCTCCCTGACGCGTATCGACACAATCGACACGATCAATGAGAGCGCTTGGCTCGTGACCACAAAAAACCGCGACACCTATCTGACCCGTGTTGGTCGCGGCTGTCGCTCGGCGACACGGCCGTTCACCTATATCAGCTATAGCGTGCCGGGCGCTCAGCTCTGCCAGGGCGAGATTGTGCGTGTGATGGACCAGGGTTCGAACACGGTCGTGGGCAGCTGCAGCATCGGTGAATTCGAGGAATTGGCTCAGCTGCCGGAAGACGCCAGCTAAAGTCAACACACGGTTAACGCTCATCCGCCATTCTGCCGGAACAGAGTTCATGGCAGGACGGGGTGAATGCGCCCTATGATGCGCACACGTGTATTGGGACTGGGCGTAGCGGTTATGTTGTCCGCTTGCGCAGCGCCTTTGCGCGCGCCTGCACCTATTGAACATGGGGCGGGCGCATCGGCGCGCGCGACGGCCAGCTGCGGCCGCAGCGTCACCGTGCGCCCTGGCGATACGCTGTTCGCCATAGCTCAGCGCTGCGGCGCGTCAGTGACGGACCTGGCGGCTGAGAACAATCTGCGCGAACCGTACCCTCTGCGCACCGGGCAGAGCCTGCGTTTGCCAGGACCGTCCGTCTATACCGTGCGTCGGGGGGACAATCTGTACCGGATTGCCCTGGCGCACGGCATGAGCACGGACGAGCTGGCGCAGATGAACGGTCTGCGCCGTCCCTACACGATCTATCCGGGGCAGGACCTCTCTGTCAGAGGGCCGGCTCGGTCTGTGGCGCAGGCCCGGCCGCCGGTCGCAAACAGCGGTTCCACTGCGCGGTCCGATCCGCCGCCGCGCCGCGCCAGTGCGCCGCCTCAGGCCTCCACCGCCAATGCGCCCAGCTTCCAATGGCCGCTGCAAGGCCAGATCATCACCCCTTATGGCGGCGCAGAGGGCAGCCGGATCGATGGCATCCGCATCGCGGCGCGCCTGGGTGACCCGGTTCGCGCCGCTGCGGACGGCGAGGTTGTTTACGCCGGCAATGAGCTGCAGGGCTATGGCGAGCTTGTGCTTGTCCGTCACGCCAATAACTGGGTGACGGCCTATGGCCTCAATTCGATTTTGCGTGTCAGCGTGGGCGATCAGGTCACGGCCGGTCAGCACATCGCTGATGCAGGCGCGTCGGGCTCTGAGACCCGCACGGCGCTTCATTTCGAGGTGCGGCGCGGCGTCAGTCCGGTCGATCCAATGCAGGTTTTGCCCGCAAGATAGCGCCTGACTGAGTAAATCAGGTGACGACATACCGTCGGGTCTTGTTGCATGCGGCGCGGACACCGATATATTCCGGCAACCTTAATCGCTCGTTTTTACCGGAGCCGCCATGTTTTCCGCGACTGACTCTGTCTTCCTCGCCACCGCCGCCGCTTCTGGCGCACAGGGCGGGCTCGTGCCCATGCTCATGCAGTTCGCCCCGTTCATCCTGATCTTCGTGGTCTTCTACTTCCTGCTGATCCGTCCACAGCAGCAGAAAGCCAAAGCGCATCGTGAGATGGTCGAAGGTCTGCGCAAAGGCGATGAAGTCGTCACCTCCGGCGGCATGATCGGCAAGGTGACGCGTGTCGCTGACGCTGAAGCCACGGTCGAACTGGCTGAGGGCGTCCGGGTCAAAGTGCTCAAGCACACGATCATGGAAGTGCGCACGCGCACCGAGCCGGCCAATGACGCCGCCGACGCCAAGTCTTCCGACTAAGGCCTGACTGACATTCCGGCGTCGGGCTCTCGGCCCGGCGTCGCCGGACGCTTGAGAGCCCCATGCTGTATTTCGCTCCCTGGAAGACGACGGTCGTCACCCTCGTCATCCTGATCGGCCTTCTGTTCACCTTGCCCAATTTCGTGCCTGAGAGCGTCCGTCTGGACGCCAACGGCGAACCCAAGGGCGTCTTTACGGTTCTGCCGCACAAGACGATCAATCTGGGTCTCGATTTGCGCGGGGGCTCGCATCTGGTTTTCCAGGTGGATATGGAGGAAGTCCGGCAGGAGCGGCTGGAGAACCTGCAAGACGATGCACGCAGCGCGCTGCGTGAAGATCCGCCCATCCTGATCGCCGGCTCGCCGGCGGTCGTGGAAGGCCAGGTCATCGTTCGCTTGTCTCGCCCGGAAGACATGGACCGCGCTCTGGAGCGTCTGGAAGAGCTCAACGAGCCGATCACCACCGCCACGGGCGGGCAGGGCATGACCCAGACCCTGACCATCAACCAGGGCGATGACGACCGCACGATCCGTCTGGGCATCACCGAAGCCGCGCTGGACGCCGTGCGTCAGCGCACCGTCACCCAGTCCATCGAGGTCATCCGTCGCCGGGTGGACTCCACCGGCACCACCGAGCCCAATATCGCCCGTCAGGGCGAGGACCGGGTTCTCGTTCAGGTGCCGGGCGAAAGCGATCCGCAACGCATTATCGACCTGGTGGGCACCACGGCGCGTCTGACCTTCCACATGGTGGAGGAGGGGATCACCATCAATCCTGACGGAACGGGCCGCACGCCCCCCGGCGTCATGATCCTGCCGTCCGAACGTTCGGGCGAGCCCTATCTGGCCGTTCAGCGCCGCGCGCTGGTCACTGGCGAGCAGCTGGTGAACGCCGGTCAGGCGTTCGATCAGAACGGCCAGCCTGCCGTGAGCTTCCGCTTCAACACCTCCGGCGCCCGCTCTTTCGCGGAAGCGACGACCCAGAACCGGGGCCGCCGCTTCGCCATCGTGCTCGATGACACCATCATCTCCGCTCCGGTGATCCGCAGCGCCATCACCGGCGGCTCGGGCATCATCGAGGGCGGCTTCACGCTGCAATCGGCCACTGACCTGTCCAACATGCTCAACGCCGGCGCCCTGCCGGCGCGCCTGACCCCGGTGGAGCAACGCACCGTCACCGCGAGCCTGGGCGCTGACTCCGTCGCGCGCGGCGAGACGGCGGTACTGATCGGCTTCGGACTGGTGATCGTGTTCATGGCGCTCGCCTACGGCTTCTTCGGCATTGTTTCGACCATGGCGCTGCTGGCGAACATCTTGTTGCTGCTGGGCGCGCTGTCCGGGCTTCAGGCGACGCTGACCTTGCCGGGCATCGCCGGGATCGTGCTGACCATCGGCATGGCGGTGGACGCCAATGTGCTGATCTTTGAACGGGTCAGGGAGGAGTACCGATTGGGACGAACAGTGACCACGGCCTTCGAAGCCGGGTATTCGCGCGCCCTGTCGGCCATTCTGGACGCCAACATCACCACCCTGATCGCAGCGTCGGTTCTGTACATGCTGGGTGCGGGTCCTGTGCGCGGCTTCGCCGTGACGCTGGGCATCGGCATCCTGACCTCGGTCTTCACCGCTTTTGTGTTCTCACGTCTTCTGATTTCGACCTGGCTGCGTATGGCCCGGCCGAAATCTCTGGCCATGTAAGGGGAGGCGATCATGTCGCTTGCACTCGTCCGCCTCATTCCCACAGACACCGCAGTGCCTTTCATCAAGGCGCGCCTGGTCGCGTTTTTTATCTCGGTGGCGCTGATCCTGGGGTCTATTACAGCTTTCGCGACGCTGGGACTCAATTTCGGCATTGATTTTCGAGGCGGCACCGCCATCGAAGTGAAAACCCAAGGCCCTGCCGACACTGGCGCGCTGCGCGAAGTCCTGTCGGGTCTGGATCTGGGTGATGTCCAGGTTCAGGGCTTTGGCGCTGAAGACGAGGCTCTGGTGCGCGTGGGGCTGGTTTCCTCCGAGCGTGTGAACGAGATCGAGGGCTATACCGTCGCCAATGACGCTGAAGCGCAACAGGCGGTTCGCCAGATGGTGTCCCTCGCGCTTGAAGAGGCGTTTCCGGGCATCGTCTTTCAGAAAACCGAATCCCTGAGCCCGCAAGTCTCGGGTGAACTGGTGGTCGCCGGCGCCACGTCTATCGGCGTCGCCCTGTTCTTGATGCTGATCTACATCTGGTTCCGGTTCGAATGGCAGTATTCGGTGGGCGCCGTGCTGGCGCTGATCCATGACGTGATCGCGACCATTGGTTTCTTCGCCATCACCCAGCTTGAATTCAACCTGTCCACCATCGCCGCGATCCTGACGATTGTGGGCTATTCGATGAACGACACCGTGATCGTCTATGACCGGATCCGCGAGGACTTCCGAAAGTTCAAGACGCGTCCCACCGTGGACGTGCTCAATGGCGCCATCAACTCCACCCTGTCGCGCACCATCCTGACCTCGGGCACCACCCTGATCGCCATCGTCGCCATGGCGGTGATTGGCGGCCCTGCACTCGAAGGCTTCGCGCTGGCGTTGATCTGGGGCGTGGGCGTGGGCACCTATTCGTCAATCTTCGTGGCGGCGCCGCTTCTGACCCTGACCGGGGTGAAGCGTGAGGCCAATGAAGACGGTAATGGGGGCGCCCTTGCCCCGTAACGCATCCGGGGCCGGCTTGCCGCCAATCGACGCGTTTGGGGATGGCGGTTTTCGCATTGCCGGGGTGCGCAAGGACGGCGCGACCTTGATCGTGGACGGCGCTGCGCGCGCCTGGTCAATGACCGGCGACACGCTGGAGCTTGCAGACCTGCAGATCTTTCTCAACGCTGCGACCCGTCCGGACATGCTGATCCTGGGCGTGGGGGAGCGCCTGGTGCATCCCCCCGCCAGCATTCGCAAAGCGTTTCGCGAGGCCGGTGTTGGGCTGGAAGTCATGGATACGGCGACCGCCTGCCGGACCTATAACCTTCTGGCGGGCGAGGGACGCAATGTAGCGGCGGCCCTAATACCGGTTTAAGCAACCTTAAGCATATGTGCTGCTTCATTTGCCATGCTTATGCCGAAGGCGATTGTCGCCTTTTAAGGCTTTAAGAAGACCGGTTGAAATGAAGCCAGCTGTTCCTGAATTTCGAATAATTGAAAAAACAATCAATAATAAAATCAGTTACACAGGGCTTGTAGGCGCGAGCCTGCAGCCTCTGCTCGGCAAGGCCATCGCTGACTACAAGCGCAAGATCAATGAACATTCCATCTTGATTGTCGATTACCGCAAGGGCGACCCGGTCGTAAAACCTCAAGATCTCACTGATCTGCTTGATGAAGTCGGTGACGCCTGGTCAATCCCCGAACGCATTGTGTATCTGTACAACGAGAGCAATCGCATGCGGACAGCGCATTTCAGCAAGCTGGTCCTCAATCGCGGCGGCAATGTCGTTGCTGTTTCAAGTTGGCGGGAAGCGGCTGAGACTCTGGGCGTGGAGCTGGGCAATGACCCGCTCGATGCGCTCGACTTCGCACCCGCCCCTCAGGATTCCGATGGCACGGCGCCATAAACCAGCTGATCGAAAACGGCGCGTGCGCCGATCGTATCAGGCGTGGTCGGGCCCGGTTGCTCCTGGCTCATAATAACGGCGACGACGCCGGTGCTTGGGCTGACGAAGAATTCCGTGTCGAAATAGCCTGACCAGCCAAAATCACCCTGCGCTCGAACCGGGTGCGCGCCGGGACCGTCATAGATGACGCCCACGCCATAGCCATATCCCAGATCCATGGAATCCATACGATCCGGCATGCGGTCCGCCTGGACGTGAGCGGTGCGCATGGCGGCGACGGTGTCCGCCGAAAGCAATCGGGCGCCTTCCAGCGTCCCGCCATTGGCCAGCATTTGTGCAAACCGGATATAATCATTGGCGGTGGAGAACAGCCCGGCGCCGCCCGCTTCAAAGGCCGCCACGCTGACCGCGTCATCCGCGCTTGAAACCCGCGTCAGCATGCCGTCCTCGCCATGGGTGTACACAGCAGCCAGACGATCATGCTGATCCTCGCGCAGGAAAAACGTGGTGTCCTCCATGCCCAGAGGCTGGAAGATGCGCGCTTGCGTGAAGTCTTCAAGGCTTTCCCCGGAGGCCACAGCCACGAGATGGCCCAGAACATCGCTGGCGTATGAGTAGAACCAGGCCGAGCCGGGCTGGAAATAGAGCGGCAATCCCGCCAGCGTCTCCATCCGGCTGTCCATGTCGCCTTCGGCGGCGTAAATGTCGTTACCGATGTAGAGCGCGCCCAGGTTGGACTGATAATCAAACAGATAGCCCAGCCCCGACGTGTGGGTGAGCAGGTCTTCAACGGTGATCGGGCGGTCGGCCTCAGTCGTGGGGATTTCGTAGCTCTCATCTCTTTGTACAGAGGTGGCGACGCGCACATTTGCAAAGGCGGGGATATAGTCGCTGACCGGATCGTCGAGCGCGATCACGCCGTCTTCAATGAGCATCAGGGCCGCGACGGCCGTCACCGGTTTGGTCATGGAGGCGATGCGCACAAGCGTATCCGCCGTCATGGGGCGCTGCGCTTCCAGATCGGCGTATCCGGCGCTGGCGGTGTGCAAGATCTCGCCATTGCGAGCGAGCACCGCCACATAGCCGGCGCGCTGTCGGGCGCTGGCGAGCTCGGCCAGACGGCTGTCGAGCTGAGTGAGACCGGCCTGAGTAAAGCCGGGCGTCGGCAGCGAGGCCGGGGCCGTTTGTGACGTGGAGCCCGCTGCGGGGCCTGGGGTGGGCGAACTGGCGGGGCCGTCACAAGCGCCGAGGGCGAGCAAGAGCGAGAGAGCGCCAAGCGATGCGCCTATCCGGCAATGTGACAGTCTGATCCGCATGAAAGGCCCCCTGAAATCCAAAAAAACGGCTGCGGTGAAACTCACCGCAGCCGTCTTGTTCGTCAACGCATAATCAGATCAGGCGTTGGCCAGATTCTGGTTTGCGAAGTCCCAGTTCACCAGCTTGTCCAGGAAGTCGCCGATATAGTCCGGGCGGCGGTTCTGGTAGTCGAGATAATACGCGTGCTCCCACACATCCATGGTCAGCAGCGGGGTGACGCCGTCGGTGATCGGGTTTTCAGCGTTCAGCGTCTTGCGCACTTCGAGCTTGTCGCCGTTTTTCACGAGCCAGGCCCAGCCCGAGCCGAACTGGCCGGCGCCAGCAGCTTTGAACTCTTCGGCAAACTTGTCATAGGAGCCGAAGGATTTGTCGATGGCGTCCGCGATGGCGCCCGTCGGCTTGCCGCCGCCATTGGGCTTCATGGAGTGCCAGTAAAAGGTGTGGTTCCAGATCTGGGCGGCGTTGTTGAACACGCCCATATTCTTGTCAGCCCAGCTTTTCTTGATCAGCTCTTCCAGGCTCAGGCTTTCCAGATCGGTGCCTTTGACAGCGTCATTGGCCTTGTCGACATAGGCTTTATGGTGCTTGCCATGGTGGAAGCTCAGGGTTTCCGCAGAGATATGCGGCGCCAGAGCGTCTTGGGCATAGGGCAGGTCGGGAAGAGTGAACGCCATGTCGGCCTCCTTTGGGAGTTTGAGCGAGAGGGTGCTCATAGGGTGCGGCGGCCGGTTGGAAGACCGCCATACTCAGGTATTACGCACGAGCTAGATATGGGTTCCAACCTGTATGTGTCTACCGGCCAGAGAGAATAGCGTGACTGATTTCGACAGCTTGTTAGCCGCAAATGACCCTGAACGCCGTGCTGCGGCGCTATTTGCGCCCGCTGCGCTGCGCGCGCGCTTGTATGCGCTCTACGCATTTTATCATGAGATCGCGCAGATTCCCGACAAGGTGTCTGAGCCGGTGATCGGCGAGATGCGTCTCGCCTGGGCGCGCGAGGCGGTCAGCGATCTGTTCACCGATCCGCCGAAAGTGCGTCGCCACGATATCTATGAAGCGCTGTCTGAATTGCGTGAAGCGCCCGGCGCTCCGGATCAGGCGGCTCTGGCCGGATTGGTGGAGGCGCGCGCCGCGGATTTGGGCGAGGGGCCGTTTCCCACCCGCGAGGACCGCCGCGACTATGTGGACCGTACCTCGGGCGCGTTGATGCAGATCGCAGCCCGCATGCTCAAACCCGATCTTGATCTGGGCGGAGAGCCGGGCGTCGCGATCACCGCAGCAGGACGGCTGTGGGGCTTTGTCGGTCTGTTGCGCGCCTTTGCGCCGCTGGTGCAGGCGGGGCGTCCCCCGTTCAGCGCCGACGAGCTGGCCGGCGCCGATCTGAGCGAAGCGGATCTGGCGGCCGGGCGCAAGCAGGATGCGGCGAAGGCCGCCTTGTCAGGCCTGCTGACAGAGGCGCGGGACGCCGCCGGCATGTTGACCCGCACCCGCAGCGCCTTGCCCGCTGACGTGTTCCCGGCGCTGGGCTATGTCAGCCTGGCGCGCGGCTATCTGAAAAGCGCTCAGGGGCTTGAAGACCCGTATCGAGAGCAAATCGAGCGCGCGCCCTTCGGGCAGAACGCGCGCCTGACCTGGGCGTCGCTTACGGGGCGGGTCTAGTCGCCAACCTGTTCATCCAGAAACGCTCCTATCGCAGAATAGGCTTCCAGCCGCGTTTCATATTCGAGCAGCCAATGGTCACCGCTCTCCAGAGGAATGAAGGTAACCGGAACGCCTGCGCGTTGCAGGGCGCGATGCATGGCGCGGCTCTGGCGAAAGGGGACGACACTGTCATCTTCGCCATGCAGCAGCAGGACCGGAATGCGGGCCTGGGCCGCGTAATTGACCGGTGAAATCGAACGCAAGAGATCGCCCGAGATGCGGTCCTGGACCTCGCCGCTGAAAGACCGGTTCCAATACCTCACGGTTTCTGAGTCGCGGCCATAGCGCTCTCCCGCATAGCGCAGGAAGTCTTCAGCGTCGGTGACAGGATTGAAGGCTATGGCGCAGTCAAAAACATCCGGCGTGAAGACGGTTGCAGCCAGAGCCGCGTACCCGCCATAGCTGCCGCCCGCGATGCAGATCTGCTCGGTCAGGCCAGCTTGCTGCAGATAGGCGGCGGCGTCTGTCACGTCCTGTTGCATGACGCCCGTTCCCCACTGCCCCCAGCCTTGCGCCTCCCATTGGGCGCCGTAACCGCCCGAGCCGCGAAATTGCGGCTGCAGGACGCCATAGCCTTGACTGGCCAACAGGTGAGCCAGGGTGTCAAAACCGCCATAATCACGGGAGGCCGGACCACCGTGCACCAGGACCACGAAGGGGTGCGGCCCGTCCGTGTTCGGCACGGTGAGGTAGGCCGGTATCGAAGCGCCGTCTCGCGCCGGATAGCGAATCGATTGCCGCCGCGGCAGTTCCGCTCGGAAAAGCTCAGGGTAGGTCAGACGCACCGGATCAGCCGATCGGGCCGTCAGGTCCACCAGCATATAGACCGGCGCCTGATCCTCGCTGCCGACCCAGACGATGAAGCGGGTGCGATCAGGCGTCCAGTCGATCAGGGAGACGCTCTTTCCGGCGAATGAGGCTTCGAGGCTGGCCTGAATCTGAGCCAGTTCGGCGTCAAACCAGATGCGTTCGCGTTGCTCACGCTCGATGACGACTCCAGCGACATAACCGCGATAGGGGTCTATGCGGACGCTGTCAAAATCGTAGCGGGGATCAGAAAAGATGATCTCGCCCAAGGCGCCGTCGGATAACTCGACACGCTGAAGAATGTTGGCGTAGGGAGGTTCATCTGCGGTGCGCGAAATGATGACCGCCTCGCCATCCTGAGAGAAACCGACAACGCCCAGGTCGATAATGTCCTGCCGCTCCTCGATCAGGGTGCGCCATTGATCATTTTCTTCGATGGCGACACGCAAACGCTCCGTGTCTTCAGAATAGCTGACGCGGACATGGCGTTCTCCCTGGGCGTCAGAAACCCAATAGCGCGTATTCACAGCGCCACGGGCGACCACGCTGCGTCGATTGCCGTCTTCCGGGTCTACCGCATAGAGGTTTTTATGCTGGTTCCCGTCACGCAAGGGCAACAAGATGCGCGCTCGATCGGTTTGCCAGCCTGCGACTTGCGCAGTGTTCTGGTTGAAGCCGGTGTCGCGTCCCTCACGGATCAGCTGCTCGGCGTCCATGGTGTCGGTGTTGATGGTCAACAGCGCCTGAAAGTCGAGATCGCCGCTGATGTAGAACAGTTCGGCGGCGCGCCCGACCCGGGCCATCAGCGTATCTTCATCAGCCCAGAAGGTTTCAAAGGCGCGCATATTGCTGATGTTGATGGCGTTTTGTTCGCCCGTCTCCAGCGATTGAACGACCAGATAGCGGTCGCTGCCCGAGTGCGCGATATACGCAATCCTGTCTCCGTTCGGAGACAGGGACAGGCCCTGTCCGGCCGGCAGCCGGGCAAAGTGTTCAACCGGTATGACGTCAGACGTCTGAGCCAGCGATGACGCTGAAACACACGCCCAGGCGATGGCGGCGCCGAGCAAAGTTTTGAGCATAAAATCCCCCTGTGAGAGGGGAGTTTAGTTCGCAAAAAACGCCTTAAACAAGAGAAACTTCCGTAACGGCTTATTATTCAGCCGCTTGAGAAACCCCATTTAGCCAGGCGTCGCAGTCAGACAGGGCGCGCGCGCTCATGGCGCGTTTCTTGGCGACGGACTTGTCCTTGCCTTTCAGGCGCTTGCCTTCAGCATCCTTGGTGGGCGCCTCGATATCGGGGAAGAGGCCGAAATTGACGTTCATCGGCTGGAACGCGCCTTTCTTGCCCGGCACATGACCCGTGGTGATATGGGTCAGCAGCGCGCCCAGCGCCGTGGTGGGCGGCGGCGGGGTGACGGCCCGTCCAAGTTTCTCAGCCGCCGCGAAGCGGCCTGCCAGAAGTCCCATGGACGCGCTTTCCACATAGCCTTCAACGCCGGTGATCTGGCCGGCGAAGCGCAGGGCGGGACGCGCCTTCAGGCGCATCAGGCTATCGAGCAGCTTGGGCGAATGCAGGAAGGTGTTGCGGTGAATGCCGCCCAAGCGTGCGAAACTGGCGTTCTCCAGACCCGGGATCATCTTGAACACATCCGCCTGCGCGCCGTATTTCATCTTGGTCTGGAAGCCGACCATGTTGAACAGCGTGCCCAGCGTGTTGTCCTGACGCAGCTGCACGACCGCATAGGGCTTGGTCTCGGGATCATGAGCATTGGTCAGGCCGCGCGGCTTCATCGGGCCGTGGCGCAGGGTTTCACGCCCGCGTTCAGCCATCACTTCGATGGGCAGGCACGCGTCAAAATAGGGCGTGTCCTTCTCCCACTCCTTGAACTCGGTCTTTTCCGCCGCCAGCAGGGCGTCCACGAACGCTTCGTACTGGTCCTTGTCCATGGGACAGTTGATGTAAGCGGCCTTGTCTTCCTCGGTCTCGCCCTTGTCATAGCGCGACTGCTTCCACGCCACGTCCATATTGATGGAGTCCGCATAGAGGATTGGCGCGATGGCGTCGAAAAAGGCCAGCTCGCCCTCTTCGGTTGCGGCGTGAACAGCTTCCGCCAAAGCCTGGGAGGTGAGGGGGCCGGTGGCGACGATCACGCTGTCCCAGTCCTCGGGCGGCAGGCCGGTGATCTCTTCGCGCACGATCTCGATATTGGGATGGTTTTCCAGCGCCGCCGTAACCGCTTGGGAGAACGCTTCGCGGTCCACAGCCAGCGCGCCGCCGGCGGGCACCTGATGCGTGTCCCCCATCGCCATGATCAGCGATCCGGCGCGGCGCATCTCTTCATGCAGCAGGCCCACAGCGTTCGTTTCCGCATCGTCGGAGCGGAACGAGTTCGAGCACACGAGCTCGGCCAGGCCTTCAGTCTGGTGGGCGAAGGTGCCGCGCACCGGGCGCATTTCATGGAGCACGACGCGCACGCCGGCGTTCGCGGCCTGCCAGGCGGCTTCAGAACCGGCCATGCCGCCGCCAATGATGTGGATCGGGGTCATATCTGTCATGGCGCGTCATATAGTCGGGAAGGCGGCGCGGCTCAATTGCCTGCGCACAGGGTTTCGGCGCCCTGATCCTTGGCCTGACCGTCGTTTCGGGCTAACTGCACCCTCATGAGACTGATTGATCTTCGCGCCGTGGGCGCCGCTTACCGCTTCGTTCTGGAAAACCCTGCTCCCGTACTGGCGGCAGGCGCGCTTTATGGCGTCGTCTTCGCCGTGCAATCCCTGATGACGGCCTATGCCGGCGCTTATGCGCCGGGCGCGGCGCCAGCGGCGATCGCCTTCATGGCGGTCGCGTTTGGCGCCTTCGTCATTGGCTGGGCGAGCCTGGGGCGCTTGGCGCTTGGCATTCCGAAAAAGGGCTTTTACGGCCTGACGCTCGGCGGGGATGAAGGGCGGTTGATCTGGGCGCTGGCGCTGGTCGTGCTGTTGCTGGTGATCATCCTGATGACGGCGGGCGTCGCCATGGCCTTCATGATCGCCGGTCTCGCCTTTACAGAAATGGATCCCGGCGCGCCGCAGCCCGACGGCTATGTCAATCTGTTTGAGATGATGGGACCGGTCGCGCTGGCGGTGTCTTTCGCCCTGATCGCCGTGTTCATGGTGTTCAGCCTGTGGCTGATCACACGGCTCGCACTGACCGCTCCGGCGACTTTGGAAGCGGGCGCCATCCGGGTGCTGTCCATCTGGCCGGCGTCACGCGGGCGCAGCGTCGAGATCGCGCTGACGGGGCTGGCCAGCCTGGCGCCCGGCATCGTTGTGTTGGCCGTCTTCAATACGGTCTGCGTCGCCCTGCTGGGCGCAGGTCCGGCGATTGCGCAATCGGCGTCTGGCGAGTCGGGGGCGTTGATCGTGAAACCTGTGCTCTTCCTGCTGGCGAGCGCGATTTATGGCGTCGCCAAGATTGCATTTCTGGCTGCGCCCTTGATCGCGGCCCTCTGCGCGCTTTATGGCGTTTACAAGGCTGAAGGCGACCTTTCCCCCGATTAAGGCGAGACCTTCCCGCGGGTCTGGGTTATCCTGCCACGCGATCTTGCTATGTTCGGACACGCGGGGGGAACCATGTCCAAGCCCAGCTATAACTTTGTCGACGCCACCTTCTATTTCCTGAAGGTGTTTGGCCAACGTCCGTTAAGCGTGGCGTGGATCGGCCTGTGGCAGGTCCTGCTTTATGCGGGCTTTGGCGCGCTGATGCTCTACGGTTTCTGGCCCTTGATCCAACTAGTGATCGAGTATGGCGGCAAAGGGGAGCCGACCGACGCGGAGATGGCGCAGGCCGCCTTGCAAGGCATGGGCTTTTACATGCTGGGCATTCTCGGCATCCTGATTTCCGCTCTCATGATCCAGGGCGCCTGGCTTCGCCTTCTGGCGCGGGATCAGGTGGTGGGCGGGCTACCGATCCGTCTGGGCGCGGACGAGCTGCGCCTGCTGGTCGTCAATATCGTGCTCTGGCTGTTGATCATGGCGGCCGGCGTGCTGACCATCGTGCTCTATGCCGTCGTCAACGCAGGCTTCGCCATGGGCGGCGAGCCGGGCGGGGTCGCCGTTCAGGCCCTGGTGAACACGCTTCTGACGGTGATCGTCATTGTCGGCTGGATCATTTTCCTCCTGGGGCTCGCGCCCGCGACGGCTTTGACCGTGCGTCAGCGCGGCATCAAGGTCTTTGACGGCTTCGCCGCCGCTCAGGGCGTGATGTTCTGGATGTTCCTGTCCTATGTGGTGCTCTTTTTCGCCATTCTCCTGGCTTACGTGGTGCTGAGCGTGATGCAGCAGGCGTTCTTGATGATCGGGTCGTCAGAATTGGTGGGCGCGCTGATCAGCTTTGAACAGACGAGTGATCCGGACCTCATGATGGAGGCTTTGCTGGACGCTCTGAACTCGCCGCTATTCTGGGCGATGGCCGGGATCGCCCTGGTCCTGCAGCTGATCTTCGACATCTTCGTCCAGGGCAGTTGGATGGGCGTCGGCGCCTATGTGGCGGTGCGCCATGATGGCGGTTTCGCACCCGATACCCCGCTCGAAGCGCCTGCGGCATCCGTGGGGCAGGCGCCCAGCGAGGGCTGATCCATGACGGACATGACGACGCCGCCCGCCCACCGTTTCACGGTGGGCGGGGCGCTCAGCTTCGGCTTGGAAGTTTTTCGCGCCCGGCCCGGAGCCGTGCTGACCTTGCTGATCGGGTACACCTTTATCTATGTCGTTATGGCGGTGGGGCAGTTCGTTCTGTTCGGAGAGCTAGCGCGTACAGGCGTGCAGGCCGCTGAAATGGGCGATGCCGGTGAAGCCTATGCCCTGAGCATGCAGTTTTCATCCGCCAGTTCGCTCATCTCTCTTCTTGGGCTTCCGCTCTGGATCTGGATTGAGGCGGTCTGGCTCACGCTGTTCATGAGGGGCCGGTTCACCCTCTGGCCCGGCTGGGCGGGTATCGGTCGCCTGACCCTGAGTGGTTTGATCCTCTTTGGCGTTTATCTGGCGGCCTTTCTGGTCCTGTTCTTCGTGATCATGATCGGTATCGTGTTTGCGATGCTGGCCGCAGAGAGCGGGACCGGCGACAGCGCAGTCGCCGCCGTCCTGGTTGTGATCGCGCTGTGCCTCATCGGCGGTCTGGGCCTGGTCGCGATCTTGTCAGTCTTCTCCGGTCTTCCGGCGCATGCCCTGTCCGGGCGGTTTGATATCGGGGGCGCGATCCGCGCAGGTTGGCGACATGTGGTCGGCCTCACCGTGTCATGGGTTCTGTTCTTGATCCTCTACCTGCTGGTGATGATCGTCGGTTATGGCGCCATAGCCTTCAGCGTCGGGGACCACGTTGCGAATACGTTTGAAATGGTGCTTCAGAACCCGGAAGACCCGATGATCACCATGCGCTTGTATGCGCTGTTGATGCCTGGCGTGGACCAGGCATGGATTACTGCGCTCGTACTGACGCCCGTAATGTTCAGCACGGGCCTCGTGATGATGATCGGACGCGGCATCAGCGCCAAACTGGCGCTCTCCATGCCCAATCCTTCTGAGAAAGCTCCGTAAGATGACCCAAGCGCTGTATGCACCCTGGCCGGAAACTGCGCGTCGCACCTGGGGCTGGGGCGCGGTCGGTTTGATGGTGGCGGGCTATCTTGTCTCATCCATTCCCGTACTGGTCGGGACGATCATCTACACCATCGTCCTGACGGTCTCGTCGGGCGAGACCGACCCGCTGGCCGCTCAACGGGCGCTGAACGAGAACACGTTGACGGTGCTGCTGCCGCTGATGCTGTTGCAGTTCATCGCCTGGGCGATCATGACGCTGATGTGGGTGAAGCTGTTTGAACGTCGCCCGCTCTCGACGATCGGCCTTGAGGGACGGGGCTTTTTCGGGCGCTACATTCTGGGCTTGCCGCTGGGCGTGTTTCTTGTGGTCTTGGTCAGCGTTGTCGCGGCCCTGTTGGGCATGGGCGCCAGCACTGGCGCCGCCGATAATCTGGGGGCGATGGAGATCAGCCGCGCCGTCACCCAGACCGCCCTGATCGGCTATGCGGCGCTGTTCGTGGGCTTTCTCATCCAGGGCGGGGTGGAAGAGCTGGTCTTTCGCGGCTGGCTGATGAGCGCGCTGACCGCGCGCTGGGGCAAGCCTGTCGGCGTCTTTGTCGCCAGCTTCGCCTTCGCGCTGTTACACGCCCATGTCTTCATCTCGGGGCTGATGTTCGGCGTGCTGGCGCTGTCGGGAATCGGACTGACCGGCCTCGTCTTCTCGCTGACCGCACTGTGGCGGCGCTCCATCGTCGAGGCCGCCGCCGCCCATGGCGCGTTCAACGCCGTCGCCGTCATCGCGCCCACCTTCGCGCTTCTGGCGTCCGATCCCGATCAGACGATCAAGACCGCTGTCGCCCAGGTGTTCAGCTCCGCAACCGGCCTGGCCGGTGCGGATTCCGTCAGTCTGGGCCCGGAAACCTACGCCCAGCTCATCGCCATGGGCGGGTTGAGCGCACTGATGCTGGCGGGTTTGGTGCTGCGCGGGCGGAAGGGATAGGCGCTCAGAGAAAGCGCCCAGCTTTACCCCGCCAGCTTCTTCTGACGCGCCACATCCCGCTCCAGAAGCGGTTTGAGATAGCGGCCGGTCCAGCTGGCATCCACCTCGGCGACCTGTTCGGGCGTGCCGCAGGCGACGATCTCGCCGCCACCCGAGCCGCCTTCCGGGCCCAGGTCCAGCAGCCAGTCTGCGGTCTTGATGACATCGAGATTGTGCTCGATGACGATCACCGTATTGCCCTGATCGACCAACTCGTGAAGCACTTCGAGGAGCTTGCGCACGTCCTCGAAATGGAGGCCCGTAGTGGGCTCGTCGAGGATGTAGAGCGTCTTGCCGGTGGAACGCTTGGCGAGCTCTTTGGACAGCTTCACCCGCTGGGCTTCGCCGCCTGATAGTTGGGTCGCGGGCTGGCCGACCTTGAGATAGCTCAGCCCCACTTGTTTCAGCGTCTCCATCTTGTCGCGCACGGACGGGACGGCCTTGAAGAAGTCGGCGGCCTCCTCGACGGTCATGTCGAGCACGTCGGCGATGGATTTGCCCTTGAAGGTCACTTCCAGCGTCTCGCGGTTGAACCGTGCGCCATGACACACATCGCACTCCACATAGACGTCGGGCAGGAAGTGCATCTCGATCTTCACCACGCCATCGCCCTGGCACGCCTCGCAGCGCCCGCCTTTGACGTTGAAGGAGAAGCGGCCCGGCTTGTAGCCGCGCGTCTGGGATTCAGGCAGGGAGGCGAACCAGTCGCGGATCGGGGTGAAGGCGCCGGTATAGGTGGCGGGGTTGGACCGCGGGGTGCGCCCGATCGGGCTCTGGTCGATGTCGATGATCTTGTCGACCTGGTCGAGCCCTTCCACCGTGTCATGGGGCAGGGGCACGGCGGAGGCCTTGTTCAGGCGCCGCGCCGCCGCCTTGTAGAGCGTCTCGATGGTCAGGGTGGATTTGCCGCCGCCCGAAACCCCGGTCACACACGTCATCACGCCCAGCGGATAGGCGGCGTCGATGTTCTGAAGATTGTTGCCGGAGGCGCCCTTCACGGTGACGGCGCGGTTCAGGTCCACCGGGCGGCGCTGTTCCGGCACCGGCACCATGCGCTTGCCGGACATGTACTGACCGGTCAGCGATTTGGGGTTCGCGGCGATCTCCGCCGGCGTGCCGGCCGCGATCACTTCGCCGCCATGAACGCCCGCGGCGGGTCCGAGGTCGACCACATAATCGGCCGTCTCGATGGCTTCCTCGTCATGCTCGACCACCAGCACGGTATTGCCCAGATCGCGAAGGCCGCGCAGGGAATCCAGAAGCCGCGTATTGTCGCGCTGGTGCAGGCCGATGGACGGCTCATCCAGCACATAGAGGACGCCAGTCAGGCCCGAGCCGATCTGGCTGGCCAGACGAATACGCTGGCTCTCCCCGCCCGACAGCGTGCCAGAGGCGCGGCTGAGCGTGAGATAATCCAGGCCCACATCGACCAGGAATCTCAGGCGGTCCCGGATTTCCTTCAGGATGCGCCGGGCGATCTCCTGATCCTTGGCCGACAGCGTGTCTTCCACCGCTTCAAACCAGCGCAGCGCCGCCTTGATGGATTTCTCCCCGGCGATGGAGATGTCTGCGCCGTCGATCTTCACCGCTAGCGCTTCGGGCTTCAGGCGCTTGCCGTCGCACACATCACAGGGCTGGGCGGACTGAAAGCGCGCCAGATCCTCGCGCACCCAGCTGGAGTCCGTCTCGCGCCAGCGCCGCTGCAGGTTCGGCATCACCCCTTCAAACGCCTTGGAGGTGGTGAACTGGCGCAGCCCGTCTTCGTAGGTGAACTTGATCTTGTCCTTGGTGCCGTGCAGCACGATCTTGCGAAAGCTCGCGTCCAGATCGCGCCAGGGCGTGTACATGCTGGCGCCGTAATGGTCTGCGATCGCTTGCAAGGTTTGCTGGTAGAGCTTGGAGGTCGCCCGGCTCCACGGCGCAATGGCGCCGTCATAGAGCGACTTGTCGCGGTCAGGGACCACCATGTCCTCGTCAAACTCCAGGCTCTGACCCAGCCCGTCACAGGCCGGGCAGGCGCCGAACGGATTGTTGAACGAGAACAGGCGCGGCTCGATCTCTTCAATGGTGAAGCCGCTGACCGGGCAGGCGAATTTTTGCGAGAAGATGATCCGCTCGCCGGTTTTATGCTCGCCATGGTCTGACGCGAACTCGGCCATGGCGATGCCGTCGGCAAGACGCAGCGCGGTCTCCAGGCTGTCGGCGAGGCGTTGTTCGAGCCCCTCCTTGGTGACCACCCGGTCCACCACCACGTCGATATCGTGCTTGAATTTCTTGTCGAGCTCGGGCGCGTCTTCCAACGCATAGAACTCGCCATCCACCTTCACGCGCTGGAAGCCTTGCTTCAGCAGCTCGGCGAACTCCTTGCGGTATTCGCCTTTCCGGCCGCGCACGATGGGCGCCAGCAGGTAGAGCCGCGCGCCGTCGTCGAGCGCGGTGGTCTTGTCCACCATCTGAGAGACGGTCTGCGCCGAGATCGGCTCGCCGGTGGCGGGCGAATAGGGCACGCCCACCCGCGCCCAGAGAAGGCGCATATAGTCGTAAATCTCGGTCACCGTGCCCACGGTGGAGCGCGGGTTTTTCGAAGTGGTCTTCTGCTCAATCGAGATGGCGGGCGACAGGCCTTCGATGGAGTCCACATCCGGCTTGCTCATCAGCTCCAGGAACTGGCGCGCATAGGCGGACAGGCTCTCTACATAACGGCGTTGGCCCTCGGCGTAGATGGTGTCGAAGGCGAGCGAGGACTTGCCCGATCCCGACAGCCCCGTGAACACGATCAGCTCGTCACGCGGCAGGTCCACCGACACGCCCTTGAGATTGTGTTCGCGCGCGCCGCGCACGGAAATGGTTTTGAGCTTGTCAGTCATGGATGACGCAAAGTCCTTAGCTGGCGGCCGGGCCGGGCGGGCGTATCGGGCGTTACTTAGGGCTCCGCCGCGTCTCTATCCACCGTATAGGCGCCGACAGCGGCGCCCGGCGATGGACTCAAGGGGCGGGATAGGCTTCGTTAACACCCGACTCGCGCCTTAATTGACGCGCGGAACGGAATGTGAACAAATACGACGCGAAAGACAAGCGGGAGACGCGGTATGGCTGGTTCTGTAAACAAGGTGATCCTGGTGGGCAATCTGGGCGCCGACCCTGAAGTGCGGCGCCTGAATTCCGGCGATCCGGTCGTGAACCTGCGCATCGCCACGTCAGAAAACTGGCGCGACAAGTCCACCGGCGAACGCCGCGAGAAGACCGAATGGCACAACGTCGTCATCTTCAACGACAACCTCGCCAAGGTCGCCGAGAACTATCTCAAGAAGGGCTCGAAGGTTTACATCGAGGGCCAGCTTCAGACCCGCAAATGGCAGGACCGCGACGGCAATGACAAATACACCACCGAAGTGGTGCTGCAGCGCTATCGCGGCGAGTTGACCATGCTGGACGGTCGCGGCGAAGGCGGCGGCGACCGCATGGGCGGCGGCTATAACAACAACCAGATGGACGATCGTTCCGGCGGCGGCCAGGGCGGTTACAATCAGGGCGGTGGGCAAGGCGGTGGTCAGCGCAGCAACGCCCCGCGCGAGGATTTCACCTCCGACACCCTGGACGACGACATCCCGTTCTAGGGGCTCTCATCTGGCCCAGACGAAAAAAGCCCGGCGCAGCGCGCCGGGCTTTTTGCTGTTCATTTGCGACTTCGGCTCAGGGCGTGAACCAGTTGAGCGTCGCGGTGGTCTGGCTGCCGCTGGGCTGGGCCGCGCCGCCGATGGTGGCGATCTGTGATCCCACCGTGACCGCGCCCAGGCCGTGCCGGGGCGTGGGCATGCGGCCCATCTCGGTCCAGGCGTCGGTTTGCGGGTCATAGCGCCAGACCTGGGCGTAGACGCCGCCGCCTGAATTATCAAACCACTCGCCGCCAAACACATAGAGCGCGCCATCGACGCTGGCGGCGGCGAGGCCGCCGGCGCCGCGCGGCCCGGCTTCAGGCTCGGGCAGGGGCGCGCGGGTCTCCCAGCTGTCGCTTTGCGGGTCATAGGCTTCGTGCACGGGCGTGTTGCCGCCGGTCACCGTACGTCCGCCCACCACATGCAGGCGCCCCTCCAGCTCTGCGCCCGCTGCGGAATTGCGCGCGGTGGGGGCGGGGGCTGCGACCGACCAGGTCTGGGCGGCGGGGTCCATGACGATATGGGCGTTGGTGTCGGCGTGGTCTGACCAGGCCTTGTTGGTGAGGCCCGCCGGGCGTCGGCCGGTGACCACATGCAGGCGTCCGTTCAGCGCGACGCAGACCGTCTCGGCATAGGGTTCAGCCATGGCCGGGCCATTGCGCCATTGATTGCGACCGGGATCAAACACCCGAACGCCATTGCTCATCGCCCACATGCCGCCGGTCTGGGCGGTGAAACCTCCGACGGCGTACACTAAGCCCTCAAGGCCCACCAGATTGGGGTGGTGCAGCGGCACGGGCAAGCGCGCACGCTCGCGCCAGCGATCTGCGCCGGGCGCCAATGAGAAAACGCGATCCGAGATGCCGATCCGGCCGCGCCCCACATCGGGGCTCAAACCGCCCGCCACGTAAAGCACGCCCTCAAGGACAGCCGGGTAAATCTCCTGAACCCGCAGGGGCAGGTCTGGCCCTGCGCGCCAGGGCGACGCATCAGCCGTCTGGCCCAGAGCGCGGCCGGGCAGGGTCAGGGACAGGCCGGCGGCGCCGAGCCCGGCCAAAGCAGTCCGCCGTGTCAGCATCAGTGCGCCGCCTCGATCACGCCGCAGACATGGCGTGCGCCGGCGCCGCCAATGGGCTGGGTCGTGTGATCATCTTCATTGTCGTGGATGACGAGGGCGGAGCCGTTATCATCCAGCAAGGCCGGGGCGTCATATTCGCCATTGAGGCTGACGCGGTCCGTGAAGACCTGGGCACGCAGCATGCCGTCCTCATGCACATAGATGTTGGGCAGATCGGCGTTGTCCGGGCCTTCGGGGTTCAGAAGGCCGTGGCTGCGCTCTGACGGGTTGATATGCCCGCCGGAGCTGGTGAAATCCGCGTTCGAGCAATCGCCGATCTGGTGCAGGTGCACGCCATGCCAGCCGACGGCGCTGTCGGGAAGGCCGTCCAGCTCAAGCGTGATCAGAACGCCTGTCGGGCCTTGCTGGAGACGGGCGTGACCAACTTCGTTGCGCTCGCGATCGATCAGCACGGCATGGGCTTCGGCGGCGTCGGACATGGCCTCGGCATGGTGGTCGGCTGCGAGCGCGGGGGCGCCAAGACTGCAGGCGGCGAGCGCGGTTGTCAGAGCGAGAGTGTGAAGGGCGCGGGTCATGAGGCGTCTCCTTTGAAAGCTACGCTATCAACGTAGGCGGCGTCGCGCGCGATGCGACCCCAAGAGAGGAAGTCTGCGCTGATTTTCAACAAAAAACAGGCCGGGCCGCAAATCTGTCAGGAAACCGTGGAGACAGCCGCGCACCGTGTTTGCCGCCCGTCTCTGGCCTTGCTAGACATAACATCTAACCGTGCGCAGGTGATTCACGCCCATTCAGGTGAACTGCGCTCGACCGACGCCTCTTTACGCGCGCTGTCCCGCTTGGCGAAGACAGGCGCGCGCCAGCCAGGACGAAACGACGTTGAGCGATTTGCCCCCTGAAACGCCCATGGATGAAGACCTGCCCGCCGCGCCGAGCGGCCCGATGGTGTCCATCGAAGACGAGATGAAGCGCAGCTATCTCGATTACGCGATGAGCGTGATCGTCAGCCGCGCCATCCCCGATGCGCGAGACGGGCTGAAGCCCGTGCACCGCCGTATCCTGTGGGCCATGCATGAGGGTGGCTACACCAAGGACAAGGCGTACAAGAAATCCGCCAATGTGGTCGGCGACGTGATGGGTCGTTATCACCCGCACGGCGACAGCGCGATCTATGACGCTCTGGCGCGTATGGCGCAGCCCTTCTCCATGGGGCTGCCGCTCATGGACGGTCAGGGCAATTTCGGCTCCATGGACGGCGATCCGCCCGCCGCCATGCGTTACACCGAAATCCGCATGGACCATCCGGCCGAAGCGCTACTGGCCGATATCGACAAGGATACGGTCGAGTTTCAGGACAACTATGACGGCTCCAAGCAGGAGCCGATCGTTCTGCCGGCGCGCTATCCGAACTTGCTGGTCAACGGCGCCGGCGGCATCGCCGTAGGTATGGCGACCAATATCCCGCCCCACAACCTCAACGAGGTTGTGGACGCGACGATGGCGCTGCTCGACCAGCCTGACATCACTGATGTGGAGTTGCTGGAATTCGTGCCGGCGCCAGACTTCCCCACGGGCGGCGAGATCATCGGCCGCTCGGGCGCCCGCAAGGCGCTGCTTGAGGGTCGCGGCTCGGTGATCCTGCGCGGCAAGACCTCCATTGAGGATATTCGCCAAGGCCGCGAAGCCATCATCATTCACGAGATTCCCTACCAGGTGAACAAGGCGTCGATGATCGAGAAGATCGCCGAGCTGGTGCGCGAAAAGCGCGTTGAGGGCATTTCCGATCTGCGCGACGAGTCCGACCGCTCAGGCGTACGCGTTGTCATCGAGCTGAAGAAAGACGCCAACGCCGAGGTGATCCTCAACCAGCTGTATCGCTGGAGCCCGCTGCAAACCTCGTTCGGGGTGAACATGCTGGCGCTGATCGGCGGCCGTCCGCAACAGGCGGGGATGCGTCTCTTCCTGGAGACCTTCATCGCTCACCGCAAGGAAGTGGTGGTCCGCCGCACCAAGTTTGACCTCAAGAAAGCGCGCGACCGGGCGCACGTCTTGATCGGTCTGGGCGTGGCTGTCGCCAATATCGACGAGATCATCGCCATGATCCGCAAGGCGCCCGACCCGCAGACCGCGCGTCAGCAATTGCGTGACAAGGCCTGGCCGGCCAAGGACATCGCGCCGCTGGTGGAGCTGGTGGCTGATCCGCGCTCCCGCATCAAGGATGGCGAGATCCGCCTGACCGAAGAGCAGGCCAAGGCGATCCTTGATTTGCGCCTGCACCGCCTGACGGCGCTGGGCCGCGATGAGATCGGCGATGAAGCCAACAAGCTGGCCGAGACCATCGCCGAGCTGCTGGAGATCCTGCGCAGCCCGACCCTGATCCGCGATATCATCCGCAACGAATTGCTGGACGCCAAAGCCAAGTTCGGCGTGGAGCGTCGCTCGATCATTATCGAGGGCGATCTCGGGATCGAGGATGAAGACCTGATCCCGCGCGAGGACATGGTCGTCACCCTGACCCATGGCGGCTACGTCAAACGCACGCCGCTCTCCACCTATCGCGCCCAGAACCGCGGCGGCAAAGGCCGCGCGGGCATGGCGATGAAGGATGAGGATTTCGTGGCGACCCTGTTTGTCGCCTCGACCCATGCGCCGCTCTTGTTCTTCAGCTCGGACGGCATGGTCTACAAGACCAAGACTTGGCGTCTGCCGCTGGGCGCGCCCAACACCAAGGGCAAATTTCTCACAAACCTGCTGCCCAGCCTCAATGAAGGCGCGTGGATCACGTCTGTGATGGCGCTGCCTGAGGACGAGGATCAGTGGAGCGAGTATGACGTGATGTTCGCCACCACGGCGGGTACGGTGCGTCGCAACAAGCTATCGGACTTCGTTCAGGTCAACCGCAATGGCAAGATCGCCATGAAGCTGGATGAAGACGGCTCCGAAATCCTCGATGTGCGCCTGTGCAACAAGGATCAGGACGTGCTGCTGGTGTCTGCGGCCGGTCGGGCGATCCGTTTCTCGGTGGAAGATGTGCGGGTCTTCGCGTCACGCAACTCCACCGGCGTTCGCGGCATTCGTCTCAAAGAGGGCGACCGCCTGATCTCCATGGCGATCCTGAATCATATCGACGTCACCCCCGATGAGGCGCGCGCCTACATGAAGCACGCCAACGCCATGCGGCGTGCGGCGGGGCTGGACGAGGACGACGCCGTCGTCAGCGCGCCGGAAGAGGGCGAAGCGGCGGCGGAGGTGGCGCTGAGCCCTGAACGCATCGCCGAGCTGGGCGCTGCGGAAGAGTTCGTGCTGACCGTGGCCCAGGACGGTCTCGGCAAGCGGTCCAGCGCTTATGACTACCGCGTCATGGGGCGCGGCAATCAGGGCGTGGCCGCTCATGACATGAGCAAGGTCAATGAACTGGCGGCGTGTTTCCCGGTCATTGACGGCGACACCGTGATGGCGGTCACCGATGGCGGTCAATTGATCCGTTTCCCGGTCGACACCGTGCGCATCGCCGCCCGCGCCACCAAGGGCGTGCGGCTGATCCGACTGGCGGAAGGCGAAAAAGTCGTGTCTGTTGTGCGCATCGCGGAAAGCGATGACGACACCGGCGTTGACGAAGGCGATGAGGGTGAAGCCCCGGCGCCGGATGCGCCGCAAGACGAGCACTAGACCGAGCCAAGACCGCACCGGGCTTTGGGGAGACCGCCATGAAACGCCGCGTCGCGCTGTATCCGGGGACTTTTGACCCGGTGACCAACGGCCATCTCGATATTATCGGCCGGGCTGTGAAGCTCTATGACAAGCTGGTCATCGGCGTTGCACGCAATGACGCCAAAAACCCGCTCTTCAGCTTTGAGGAACGGGTCGAGATGGCCCGAGAGCTGGCGGAATCGGTGGCGGGCGACACCGAGATTGAAGTCTTGCCGTTTGAAGGCCTGTTGATGCATTTCGCCGAGAAAGTCGGCGCCAGCTCGATCATTCGCGGCCTGCGCGCGGTGTCGGACTTTGAATACGAGTTTCAGATGGTGGGGATGAACCAGCGCCTGAATGCGGATATCGAAACCGTATTCTTGATGGCTGACCCGCGCCATCAGGCGATCGCTTCTCGTCTGGTCAAGGAAATCGCCAAGCTGGACGGGGATATCACGCCTTTTGTTCCAGCCTTGGTCAAAGCGCGTTTGTTGGAGAAATTCGTCTAATGGCCCAGAGCGCTCTTCTGAAAGCCCGTGTGTTAGCCACCGCCTGCCTGTCAGCCATGATGCTGACGGCGTGCGCGGAGGCGGAAACTGAAAGCCAGACCCAGGACGCGGCGCCAGCAAGCGAGGCGGCTCAGCCTGCAGCGGCGGCGCCGGTTGCGGCGCCAGGCGCGGACATTATTGCAGATGCGCCTGACAGCGCCTGGCGCACTGTGGATGCGGAAGACCTGATCCACATGGTGACCAGCAAGGGCGACGTCTGGATAGAGCTGCAGGACGAGTTCACCCCGATCCATGCCGAGCGCGTACGCATGCTGGCCGAAACGGATTGGCTGGACTGGAAGGTCTTTCACCGCGTGATCGACGGCTTCATGGCGCAAGGCGGCGGGGCTGTGGACAATCCCAGCATCCAGGCGCCGTTTGATCCGATCCAGGCGGAATTCGGCATTCGCCGCGATCCCAACGCCATCATCGTGAATGAGCTTCAGGAGCGCCGCGCCACACGGGGCGGCCCCATGGCTCAGGCTGGATTCTGGAATGGCTTTCCGGTCGGCACACAGCCTGCAGCGCTTGCGGGCATCGTCGCAGACGGACGGGTGGATAGCTGGTTGATGCATTGTGACGGCGCCGTCGCCATGGCGCGCACCAGTGATCCCAATTCTGGCAATGCGCAGTTCTATATCGTGCGCGGCGAGGCTGAACATCTGAACACTCAGTATACCGTCTGGGGCAAGGTGCGTGTCGGGCAAGACGTGGTAGAAAACCTGAATGTCGGCACTCAGGGCCAGACCCTGGGCTTCCGCCCCGACATCATTGAAGAGTTTGAGCTGGCTCGCGACATGACCGATGCGCCGACGGTGCAGGTCATGGATACGCGCTCGCCCAGCTTCACTGCCTACCTTGAAGCGTTGGCGGCCAGCCGTGAGAACGGCCGCCTGCCTGACCTTTGCGCCATCGACGTGCCTGTGCGCGTCCTCGATTAAGAACCCATCCTCCAAAGGAGACCGTCGTGTCCGACGCCAAGCAAGAACTCGTGTTCACCCTGGAAGGCGGCGATGTCGTCATTCGCCTGCGCCCCGACCTGGCGCCCAAGCATGTCGCCCGTATCTCCGAGCTGGCCTCTGAAGGCTTTTATGACGGTTTGACCTTTCACCGTGTGATCGACGGCTTTGTCGCGCAGGGTGGTTGCCCGAACGGCAATGGCATGGGCGGCTCGGGCCAGAACATTGAGGCCGAGTTTACCGCCGAACCGCATGTGCGCGGCACCATGTCCATGGCGCGCGCCATGGATCCCAATTCTGCGGACAGCCAGTTCTTCATCTGCCTCGACGCCGTGCCGTATCTCGACAACCAGTACACCGTCTGGGGTGAAGTAATCTCCGGCATGGAACACGTAGATGCGCTGCCCAAGGGCGAGCCGCCCGCCGAGCCGGGCAAGATCGTCAAGGCGTCCGTACGCTAGATCTTGTTTCTGCGATGATGTGTGAAACGGGCGGCTCATCGAGCCGCCCGTTTTGTTTGTGGCGATCAGTCAGGTCTCGCACCGCTCCACCAGCGTGAAGACGGGGCGGTGATCAGACCCGGCGTCTGGCGCTGCGCCCGTCTGTGACGCGCAGAGCCCGTCACTTACCCAGATATGGTCTATCCCTAGCATAGGCATGGGGATGAGGCGTTCAGACGGCCAGGTGCGCAGGCCGTGGGTTACGCGTTTGAGCGGATAGAGAGCGTCTCTCAAAGCCCGCATTGAAAAGCCTTTTTCGGCGGTGTTGAAATCCCCGGCCAGAATCTGGGCGTGTTCCGTCTGCGCCGCGATCAACGCCGACAGACGTTCGCGATGGTATTGGTACAGGTCCGGTCGTGTCGGGCGCGCGAAATGGGTGCTGGTCAGCCGCAGGGGCGCGCCCTGGAACTCGATCTGCATATAGGCGGCCGGCACGGTGCGGTATTCATCACAGCCTTGTTCGAGCACGGGCCTGCGCGAGATCAGCGCCGTGCCCCAGGCGCAATAGACCTGATAGGGATAGTCCTCTTCCAGACTGAGCGGCGTCTGTCGGGAGGCGCCGCCGACTTCCTGCAGGAAGACCAGATCGAAATCGCCTTCGCGCAGGAAGGCGATCGCGGCGTCCGGGTCCCGGTTCAGATGCCAGTGATTGAAACTGGCCAGACGCAGGGCTTCGCCGGTTTCGCTGCGGGGCGGCAGGCTGTCCGGATGCGGTTGAAGCTGGGCGTAGGGCAGCGCCTGCAAGACCAGAACGGCGCTCGCGGCCAGACCGATGCGCCGGAGCGTCTTCAAGCCTTCTGGGCGCAAGACATAAAGCGCTGTCCCAGCCAGAACGCCGGCCATCACAGGGACTGGCCAGATCATGTTGAAGACATCAGCTTTGGGCCGAAACGCGCCGGACAGCAGCACGCCATAGGTCAGCCCCAGACACACGCACGCCGCGATGCAGATCAGATAGGCGGCCATGCGAAAGGCCTTCGTCAACAAGGGGCGGGGAGGAAGCATGCGAGATTTCTGTCCGGATGTCTGGCGGGCGAGCGAGGCTGTGCGTATATCACCGCCAGCTTGAAGGAATGTTATGACTCAATTGCGACTGACCGATTTTGATTTTCATCTGCCTGAAGACCGGATTGCGCTGCGCCCGGCGCGTCCGCGCGACACTGCGCGTCTGTTGCAGGTGAAGGATGGCGGTTTGTCGGATCTGGGCGTTCTTGACCTTCCAGACCTGCTCGAACCCGGCGATCTTCTGGTCTTCAACGACACCCGCGTCATTCCGGCGGCGCTGACAGGCGTGCGCCCGGCGCGCGCCCATGGCGGCGGCGGGGATGCGCAGATCGAGATCAATCTGCACAAGCGCGATGATGAGACGGTCTGGCGCGCTTTTGTGCGCCCCGCCAAGCGGCTGAAAGAAGGCGATACGCTGCAGTTCAAGGGCGGGCTGACCGCCCAGGTGACTGAAAAGCGCGAAGGCGGGGAGGTCGTGCTGACGTTTGATCGCGCAGGCGTTGAACTCGACAAGGCGATCGTGGAGGCGGGCGCGCCGCCGCTGCCGCCCTACATCGCCTCAAAGCGCGCCGCGGACGCCGCGGATCTCGACGATTACCAGACCGTCTACGCTGCGCCGGACAAGGCGGGGTCGGTGGCGGCGCCGACGGCCGGTCTGCACTTCACCGATCGTCTGTTTTCCGCACTCGACGCGCGCGGGATCAAGCGCACCCATGTGACGCTGCATGTGGGGGCGGGGACGTTCCTGCCGGTGAAAACCGATGATCTGTCCGAGCACCAGATGCACGCGGAATACTACGAGATCAGCGAACAGACGGCGGAGTTGATCAACCAGACCCGCAAGGCGGGCGGCCGCATCATCGCGGTGGGCACCACGTCGATCCGCACGCTGGAAAGCGCCTCGGAGGAGGACGGCACGGTCCGCGCCGAGGCGCGCGACACCGCGATCTTCATCACGCCGGGTTACCGGTTCAAGGTGATTGACGCGCTGATGACCAATTTCCACCTTCCCAAATCCACGCTCTTCATGCTGGTCAGCGCGCTGGCGGGGTTTGAGGAAATGCACGCGGCCTATGCCCACGCCATACGTGAGCACTACCGCTTCTTCTCCTATGGCGATTCCAGCCTGCTCTGGCGGAAGGGCTAGTCGGTGGTCCCGCAGACTGTTCCGTCATCCACCTGGTCATAACCCTGCCGCGTCAGATACATGGCGCAGCCGCAGGCGAGATCAGGGTCGGCTTTCACGGTGTCTTCGTCATCCAGCACCATCAGGCACAGATATTCGTATTCGTCTTTCATCATGGCGGGCTCCTTTGTGTTGAGCCCATCCTGCGCCGGCCCTTCGATCACGGTCCAATCGATAGTTTGTGTACTTGCGAGTGATTGGCTCTATGGCCGGTAACGCGTCCCCGGCGTGTCGCGGGTGCGCAGCTTGGCGGTGAGGTTCGCGAACTCCGTCAGCAAGGGCCGGGTGTCCGCCGGATCGATGATCTCCTCGATCCAGAACCGCTCGGCGGTCTTGAACGGGTCGGAGAGATCGCGCATCCGGGCGCGCAGCTCTTCCTTGAGCGCTTCGGGGTCTTCAGCTTTTTCCAGCACGGATTTGAACGCGGCTTCCACCCCGCCTTCCAGCGGCAGCGAGCCCCAATCGCCCGACGGCCAGGCATAACGATAGCGAAAGCGGGTATGGTCCATCATCGCAGCCCCCGCCACGCCATAGGCCTTGCGGATCAGCATGGTGCACCAGGGCACGCTGGCTTGATAAATGGCGGACAAGGCGCGCGCGCCATGACGGATCGTGCCGGCGCGCTCGGCGCGGGTGCCGATGACAAAGCCCGGCACGTCCACGAAATGCACCACTGGCAGGCGGAAGGTTTCCGCCAGATCCACAAAGCGAATGATCTTTTGCGCCGCTTCCGCCGTCCAGCCGCCGCCATAGACATTGGGATTGCTGGCCAGCACCGCGATGGGCCAGCCGTCGAGGCGGGCGAGGGCGGTGATCACCGAGCTGCCAAAATGACGGCCCATCTCGAACACGCTGCCTTGATCAAGGGTCGCATTCAGGATCGCGCGCATGTCATAGCCGAAGCGCTTGTCGCGCGGCACGATCTCGCGAAGGCTTTCGTCAATCCGTGCGGGATCATCACTCGGCTTTATGCGGTCCGCCGCATCGCCCGCCATGTCGGGCAGATAGGAGAGAAACCAGCGCGCCGCCTCCATGGCGTCCGCTTCGCTGGCGTAGGCGTCGTCTGCGGCGCCCGCGGCGAGCTGCAGGTCGGATCCGCCCAGCTCCTCCTTGGTGACATGCTCACCGACCCCCGCCACCACGGGCGGCCCCGCAATGAACATTTGCGACTGGCCTTTGACCATGACGCAATAGTGTGAAGACACCGCCCGCGCCGCGCCCAAGCCCGCGACCGGACCAAGCGCCAACGACACCACCGGCACCCGTTCAAGATTGGCCACCACCTGGTCCCAGGCTGGATTAAACGGCACATAGCTGGCGCCCATGTCGAGAATGGATTTGACCGAGCCGCCGCCGCCCGTGCCCTCGATCAGTCTGATCAAGGGCAGGCCCAGCTCGCCCGCCATCTTTTCCGCTTCGACCTGTTTCTCGACGATGGCGGCGTCCGCCGCGCCGCCGCGCACGGTGAAATCGTCCGCCACCACCGCCACCGGGCGCCCGCGAACCGTGCCGCGTCCGAAGATGCAATTGGCCGGAGAGAAGCCCTCAAAGCCGCCCTCTGCATTTGTGCGCGCCTTGCCGGTGAGCGAGCCGATTTCCCGAAAACTGCCCGGATCAAGCAAAAGGTCCAGTCTTTCCCGGACGTTGAGCCTTCCTGCCGCCTTTTGACGGGCGAGCTTTTCAGCTCCGCCCATGTTATGAGCCAGCGCCTGACGCTTGCGCAAATGGGCGATTTCGTCTTTCCAACTCACTCAACTCTCTCCCGCAGTATCGCCAGGTTCTGATGCCCAGCTTTGATTTTGATCTTCACGCCACCGACGGCGCCGCCCGAACCGGCGTGCTCAAGACCCCGCGCGGGGATATTCGCACGCCCGCCTTCATGCCGGTCGGCACGGCGGCGACGGTGAAGGCGCTGTATCCTGAACAGGTCAAAGCCGTCGGCGCTGACATCATTCTGGGCAACACGTACCACCTTATGCTGCGGCCTGGGGCGGAGCGGGTCAAACGTTTGGGCGGCCTGCATCATTTTATGCGCTGGGATGGGCCGATCCTGACCGATTCGGGCGGCTTCCAGGTCTGGTCGCTGTCTGATCTGCGCGACATGACCGAAGAGGGCGTGGCGTTCAAAAGCCATCTCGACGGCTCAAAGCATATGCTGACGCCCGAGCGCTCCATCGAGATCCAGGCGGACCTTCTGGGCGCGGACATCTCCATGCAGCTTGATGAGTGCACGCCCTATCCGTGCGAGCGCGACGCCGCCGCCAGCTCCATGCAGCTGTCCCGCCGCTGGGGGAAGCGCTCCAAAGACGCGTTCGGTGAGCGCTCAGGCCAGGCGCTGTTTGGCATCGTCCAGGGCAGCACCTATGAGGATTTGCGCCGCGAAAGCGCTGAAGGACTGATCGAGATCGGCTTTGACGGATACGCCATTGGCGGCCTCGCCGTGGGCGAAGGGTTCGAGATGATGTGTCAGGTGCTCGATGTCACCACGCCGCATCTGCCCCATGAACGGCCGCGTTATCTGATGGGCGTGGGCAAGCCGATTGATCTGGTGGAAGCGGTCGCGCGCGGCGTGGACATGTTTGACTGCGTGCTGCCGACCCGCTCGGGCCGTCATGGTCAGGCGTGGACGGATTGGGGCCCGGTGAACGTCAAGAACGCCCGCTTCGCCGAAGATACCCGGCCCATGGACGAGACGCTCGATTGCCCGGCCAGCCGGGATTATTCACGCGCCTATCTGCACCATCTGATCCGGGCGGGTGAGTATCTGGGCTCGATGCTCTTGTCCTGGCACAACATCGCCTATTTCGAGACCCTGACTGCGCGCATGCGCGCCGCCATCGCGGCGGGGGAGTTCGAGGCGTTTCGCGCCCAGTTCCATGCCCGCATGGATGAAGGCCCGGACGCGATCTAGTCCTCGGATTCCGCCTCTGCATCATTGAGCAAACCATAGGCGTCCATGGCTTCGATCAGGGTCGCCCGCTCACAGTTCAGCGCATCAAAACCTCCGCGCAGCCAGGCGCGGCGTTTGAGCGCCAGCTCGCGCTCTTGCGCGGCGGCGGCTTCAATCTCGCTCGCCCGGCCCAGGAAGCGCACCACGGGACGTGTCGGGTTCAGCCCCACAATCGTGTCGCGCGCCGTATCGGCGGCGAGATCCGGCGCATCTTCAGCGATGGACGAGGCGAAATCGCGCGAGCGGTCCAGCATGCCCTCTGAGTCTTCGTTAGTTTCGGTCTGCACCTCCGGGCGTGGCGCCTCGACATCAGGCCCCAGCAGTGAGGTGAGTCGCGCAATGTCGCGGGCGAGGGCCGGGCAGCTGATCGCTGCGCCAGAACCGCCATAAGGGGTGGGCACGGTTTCATCGCCATTATCGATCACGATCTGGCCGGGCCGCGCCCGCGGCAGGCCCACCGTGTCAGACGCGACTGATTCGGTACGCCCCAAGGGCGTCTCCGGCAGGTCGGGCAGGCTGGAGCACGCGGTCAGGATGAGCGCGAACGCGCCGGAGATCAGCAAATTGGACAGGGTGTTCTTCATGCTTATGTCCTATCATGATCGTGCAACTGTAAAAGAGGGGGTTTCCCGCATATAGCCGGGTTGACCGTATGGGGCGCCGGTTATAGGTTCCGCGCCTCTCGAGACGGAGAGCCGATAGCTCAGCTGGTAGAGCAACTGACTTTTAATCAGTAGGTCCAGGGTTCGAATCCCTGTCGGCTCACCACTTCTCCCTGAAAACATGGCGTTTTATGGGGTGGTGGTGATTGTTTCTCCAGACTATTGCGCTTCCTCATTCCTGACATCGCTATCTCATCAAGCGTTGACGGTGTCGTCAGGCGCGCTTCACTCTGTCTGTCGTTAGATGGAAAATGGGGTCCCCGATGATGATTGTCAGTGCGCTCGCCGCCGCTTTTCTCGTTCAGGCCCAGACGGACGCGCCTTCCTGCAGCGGAACGGGCGCTGAGGTTCAGTCGATCTGTGAGGTGCTGACCGCCCAGCAGGACGCCTGGAACGCCGGCGATATTCCCGGCTTCATGGACGGATATCTTCAAAGCGAGGATTTGCGGTTCGCCTCGGGTGGATCGGTGACCACGGGCTGGGCGGCGACTTTGGCGCGCTATCAGGCGCGCTATGACACGCCGGACGCCATGGGCTGGCTGGCGTTCACCGATCTCGACGTCACCCAGCTCTCAGACGACGCCGCCTATGTGTTCGGGCGCTGGACGCTCTACCGCGAGGCGGATGAACCCACCGGGCTGTTCACGCTGATCGTTCGTAAACGCGAGGAGGGCTGGCGCGTGGTGCATGATCACACGTCGGCGGCGGAATAAGGCCTAGAGCCCGCCCCACCAACTGATCACATGAAGCGTCAGGGCGCCGGCGCCCAGCAGGACGCCGAGCCAGGCGATATCCGCAAGCCCGCCTTTTGGCCTGTAATCGGGCCCGGAGGTCAGCGGTCCTGATATGTGAGGCGGGGCGCTTGCCTGCGAGGCTGAGAAGCCCTGTGGGGCCTGTCTCTGGCGCAGTTCCTTCAGAGCGAGCCGTCTGGAGCGCACATTATATTTCTGGTGCGCCACAAACAGACGCAGATCCGTTTCAGAGAGGCTTTTCAACTGATCATCAGACGGGGTGCGGAACAGGGGACGCATGGCGACGCCTTTGGCGGCTGGCGGTCAACAGACAAGCGGTCTGAAACGGAGTCCCCGTTTCAGACCGCCGATGGAACAGGCTTCTTGTCTAGAAGGCTTTGGAGATGGTGAAGACGGCGGTTTCATCCGACCCGTCCGTGTCTTCGCTGGTGTCGATATAGGCCAGCGCCCAATCCACGCCATACGCCGAGCCGCCGACGCCGATCGTCCAGTCGACCTTGTCGTCGCCATCGCCATCAAGATCGCCGAAGGCGCCGGTTTCATAACCGATGCCCGCCATCAGGCTGAGACCGGACTCACCCAAGGGCGCTGAGCCTGAGAGATTCAGATAGAGATTGTCGTCATCGCCCAGATTGTCCTGTTCGGGGGCGTAGGCGACCGTGCCGGTGGTCTCCACCAGACCGATCGTGCCGGTCAGGCTGCCATAGACTTCGGCATAGGCGACATCTTCAGCGCCGGGATAGAAATATCCGATCAAGCCCACATCATAGCTGAGCGCGCCGACCGTGCCGCCATATCCGGCGTACAGGTCCAGCTCAATTTCCGAATTGCCCACGGGCTCGATGCTCGATCCCCATGTTCCGGCGTAAAAACCGGAGTCAAAGGCAACGTCAAAGCCGCCCTGGATGGCGATGGCCTCATCGCTGAGCGAGGCGCCGCGGAAGCGATAATCCGTGGTCATCGCCACATTCGCCGAGACTTCCTGCGCCTGGGCGGCCCCGGTGGAAAGGCTCGCGGTGGCCACCAGGGCCAGAGGGAGCGCGCTTGCTGCGAGTAAGTTTGCGGATTTCATGGTTGTTCTCCATTTAAAATTGTATCGGTGGTCATATGGCTTACCGGGGGCAGGCGAGGCGGCGCATCAGCCGCCTCGCTGATCCGGTTATTCAGCGGGTTTGTGCGCGGTTTTTGATGTGAACTCGGGATAGGCGCTGTGACCCAGTTCAGAGAGGTCGCCACCGACCTCTTCCTCATCGGGGTTCAAGCGGATGCCGAGCGTGACTTTCAAAGCCAGCCAGAGAACGAAGCTGGTGATGAAGACGAAGGCCCCAATCGCGCCGACGCCGACAGCCTGTCCAAGAAAGCTTGCATCAGAGTTGGTCAAAGGTACGGCCATGGTGCCCCAGATGCCGGCCATGAGGTGGACCGGGATCGCGCCAACCACGTCATCCAGGCGGATGGCTTCCAGCAGCACCGCGCCGAAGGTGGCGATCACCGCGCCGACGCCGCCGATCAGGATGGCTTCCAGAATGGTCGGGGTCAGAGGTTCCGCTGTAATGGCGACAAGGCCGGCGAGGGCGCCGTTCAGAACCGAGCCCAGATTGGCTTTGCCCTTACCCAGAAGCATGGAGACGATATAGGCGACCACGACGCCGGAGGCGGCGGCCATGTTGGTGTTGGCGAAGATCTGCGACACGGCGGTGGCGTCGGCTGCGCTGCCCAGGGCGAGTTGCGAAGCGCCGTTAAAGCCGAACCAGCCGAACCACAGGATGAAAGTGCCCAGCGTCGCCAGCGGCAGGGATGAGCCGTGCATGGTCACCGGCTTGCCGTCGACAAAGCGTCCGCGGCGTGCGCCCAGCAAGATGACTCCGGCCAGCGCCGCCCAGCCGCCGGTGGAGTGCACCAGGGTGGAGCCTGCAAAATCGGAGAAGCCGAACTGCGAATCCAGCCAGCCAGCGCCCCATTCCCAGGATCCCTGGATGGGGTAGATCACCCCGGCGAGCACCGCCGTGAAGATGAAGAAGGATCCGATACGCACGCGTTCCGCGACAGCGCCTGAGACAATCGAGGCAGTGGTGGCCACGAACACCATCTGGAAGAACCAGTCGGACGCGCTTGAATAGCCCGCGGCCGTGACGTCGATCGCGTCATCCGCGGCGGTTTCAGAAGGCGACCACATGGAAGGCGTGCCGATCAGGCCGCCATGGTCCCCCACGCCGGAGTACATCAGATTGTAGCCGATGACGAAGAACATCAGGCCGGCGACAGAATAAAGCCCGATATTTTTCAGGCAGATGACGGCTGCGTGCTTGGTGCGCACAAAGCCCGCTTCCAGCATGGCGAAGCCGGCCGCCATCCACATCACCAGGAAGCCGCCAATCAGGAAGAGCAGCGTGTTGAAAATATAAGCTGTTTCATCGCTTACCTGGGCGAAGGCGGATTCTGACGCCAGGGCCGTGAAACTCAAAGCGGCCAGCGCCAAAGCCCCCAGGCGCGTGGCGCGTGCGCGCAGGCTAGTCTGCGCGCCGTTAAAATCGGTCATGATGGTGTCCTCGGTCGCACTCTGACGGGACGGAGCAAGGCCGGCCTCGTCCAGTCGGGTCGAATGAATACGACGAAGGATGCGGCGCGCTTGCGTGCCGAAGAGCCGGGCGGCGCCGGTCTGGTCCTGTCTCATATGTGCCTCCGTCGCGGTTTGCGGCGGCCGGCGGTGCGTCTCTAAATACGCGCGCAGCTTGAGCTGCGTCTGTCGTTAACAAAACCTTTGCAGAGCGCTTGCTGCGTCGCAACAAAAAAGTGAAAACTTTTTGATGCGCATCAGAGTTCTATGGCGAAGAAGCCACAGTCGCCCTGATTACAAATCTGGATTTGAAAGCAGAAAAAAAGGCGGGACCAGCCCGCCTTCTAGTTTTAGAGACGACCCCGAGGCCGCATGTGCACGGTTCCAGACGGCTAGGACTTTGGTCAAAGAGAATAAAAAATATGCGGACAAGCAGATCGCTGTTGCTCGTCTATCGTGCACCAATTCCTGACTATCGAGCACATGAGTGCCCGCAATCCGCTATTTTCTCGCCAAAAGAGTGTCTAGAGCTCGTTTTCAATCACGGCAAGAAACTCGGCGCCATAGCGCTCGAGCTTGCGGGCGCCGACACCAAAGACATGTGACATGTCTTCCGCGGTTCGCGGTTTGCTGGCCGCCATTTCGATCAGGGTCCGGTCAGCGAAGATGGTGTAGGCGGGTTTGCCGGAGTCCTTGGCGAGCTCCAGACGTTTTTTGCGCAGTGCAGTATAAAGGGCGCGATCAGCCTCGGATAATAATTGGTCGGCGGCGTCGCTGGGGCGGGCCCGGGACGAACGGACGCCGCGTTGTTCCTCCGGCGGACGCAACTTGATCGGAAGCTTGCCGAACAGGATCTGCTTGCCCTTGGGGGTGATGATCCATTCGCCATGACCATCGATCGGCTGATCGATGGCGCCGGAGGCGAAGAGCTGACGAAAGACGCTCATCCATTGGTCCTTGGACAGGTCTTCGCCGACGCCGAAGGTGGGCAGGGCGTCATGGCCCCGCGCCATCACCTTGTCGGTTTTCAGGCCGCGCAGAACGCTGATCAGATGCTCCAGGCCGAAACGCTGGCCCGTCCGGGCGATCGCCGACATGGCTTTTTGCGCCAGGACCTGCCCGTCAATCAGCTTGGGCGGATCATCACACAGATCGCAATGCCCGCAGGGCTCAATCTCGTCGCCAAAATAACCCAGCAGGGTCTGACGCCGACATTGGGGGGCTTCGCAATAGGCGATCAGCGCGGACAGGCGCCGCAGCTCCATGCGCTTTCGCTCTTCGTCCGAGTCGCCTTCATTGATCTGGCGACGGCGCAAGGCGGCGTCAGACAATGACCAGAGCATGAGCGTATCCGCCGGGTCGCCATCGCGTCCGGCGCGCCCGATCTCCTGGTAATAGGCTTCCATGGAGCTGGGCAGGGCGGCGTGAAGGACATAGCGCACGTCAGGTTTGTCCACGCCCATGCCGAAGGCGATGGTGGCGCACATCACCACGCCGTCGCCCTTGACAAATTCGTCCTGTCGGAAGCTGCGCGTCTGGGCGTCAAAGCCTGCATGATAGGACAGGGCGTAGATGTTCTCGGCTTGCAGCTTGGCGGCGATATCGTCGCACGCCTTCCGGCTGGAGCAATAGATGATGCCCGCCCGTTCTGGCCGCGCCTTGACGAAGTCGATGATCTGGGCGGCGCCGGACCGCCGCGCGCCGACGGCCAGGTGCAGGTTGGGGCGATCAAAGCCGGAAACGAATTCGTCGGGGGCCTGCTCGAACAACCGACCGGCGATGTCGCGCCGCGCTGCAGCGTCAGCGGTGGCGGTGAAGGCGGCGATTTGTGGCCGGCCCGCAGCCTGGGCGAACTCCGAGATCCTGAGATAATCGGGACGGAAATCATGGCCCCATTGCGAGACGCAATGGGCTTCATCCACAGCGATCATCGACAGGCCCGCCCGGCCCAGCCGTTCCGCAAGGCCAGGAACCGCCATGCGTTCGGGCGCCATGTATAACAGCCGCAAGCTGCCGTCATCGAGTGCGCGCCAGGCTGCTTCGCGGTCCTGCGCTTCATCGGTGGACGTCAGGGCGGCGGCGTTCACGCCCACGGCCTGCAGTGCGCTGACCTGGTCGCGCATCAGGGCGATCAGGGGAGATATCACGACCGTCAGCCCGCCTCTGAGCAGAGCGGGTAATTGAAAACACATGGATTTGCCGCGGCCCGTAGGCATCACCGCCAGCACGTCGCGGCCTTTGAGGACGCTGTCGATGATCTCGGCCTGTCCGGGCCGGAAGTCGTGATAGCCGAACACCTCCGCCATGGTTTGACGGGCCTGATCGAGCTGCGGGGAAAGGGTCGAATCGCTGTGCGCCATGACGGGCAGGCTAGGCGGCGGGAGAGCGGGAGCAATACGCAAGGGCTGCTTGCGCTGGCGCAGGCGCGGGGGTAGCCCAGACCTCAGCTGTTTTTTCCGCCCACAAGGATCTGTCCATGAGCCCTGCGCCATTATCTCATATTCGCGTTCTGGATCTTTCGCGTGTGCTGGCGGGCCCATGGTGCGCTCAAATTCTGGGAGACCTCGGCGCGGATGTGATCAAGGTCGAAAATCCCAAATCAGGCGATGATACGCGGCGCTGGGGACCGCCGTTTCTCAAAGATGAGGGCGGACAGGACGCCGACGCGGCGTATTATCTCTGTGCGAACCGCAACAAGCGCTCGATCGCCGTGAACATCGCTGAGCCCGAAGGCCAGGCGATGTTGAAAAAGCTGGCCGCAGACAGCGATGTGGTGATCGAAAACTATAAAACCGGCGGCTTGAAGAAATACGGCCTGGACTATGACAGCCTGAAAGCGGTCAATCCCGATCTCGTCTATTGCTCGGTTACGGGCTTTGGCCAGACCGGGCCCTGGAAAGACCAGCCCGGCTACGATTTTCTCATCCAGGCCATGGGCGGACTGATGAGTGTCACGGGCGAGGACGCGCCCATGAAGGTGGGGGTGCCGGCGGTGGACCTGTTCACCGGCGTATATGCGGCCGGCGCCGTGATGGCGGGGCTCCTGGCCCGAACGAAAGGGCAGGGCGGTCAGCATATCGACATGGCGTTGTTTGATGTGCAGGCGGCGATGCTGGCCAATCAGGCGGCGAATTTCTTCGTCTCGGGAAAAACACCCGGCCGCCAGGGGAACGCGCATCCCAATATTGTTCCCTATCAGGACTTTCCGACCTCTGACGGCCGCATAGCTGTGGCTGTAGGCAATGACGGCCAGTTTCAGGCTTTCGCACAGGCGTTGGGACGGCCTGACTGGGCGACTGATTCGCGTTTCATGCGTAACGCGGACCGGGTGGCCAATCGGGAGGTTCTGGTTGCGGACATCACGCTCACCCTGAATGCGGCGACGTCAGCTCACTGGATGGAGCGTTTGCATGAGGCCGGGGTTCCGTGCGGACCGATTCTGGCGCTTGACCAAGTGTTTGGCCATGAGCAAGCGCAAGCTCGAAACTTGGCTTTCACCTTGCCGATGACCGGGGTCGGTGATGCGCCGATGATCGCGAATCCCATGCGGCTTTCAGAGACCGGGCCGCAATACCGAAAAGCGCCGCCTCGTTTCGCGGAACACACGTCTGAGGTGTTGCAAGAACGCCTCGGGTTGACTGAAAATGAAATACAGAGCCTCCGGGACCGCTCAATCGTGCGCTGAGAGGCCTGATTTCACTACAATGCCAGTGGTGTTGTGAAACTAAATCAGGTATCGATGAGCGTGACATGGAACTGGAGCGCATCTTGATGCGTTGGGGCCTGTGTTAAACTTAATGCTCACACGAAGGGCGTTCTCCGCCCGGAGGGGGATAGGATGAAAACAAAGCTTCTTTCGGCAGTCGCCGTCGGGGCCATCCTCGCCGCGCCGTCCATGGCGGTCGCGGATGAAGGTTGGTACGTCAGTGGCGCGCTGGGTTATGGCGCGCCGGGCGACGTAGACGTCTCTGGCAGCCTGAATGGTGAAATTCAAGGCGCTGGCGATATCCGCGAAAAGTTGGCCCTGGGTTACCAGTGGAACAACAACTGGCGTCTGGAAGGTGAGCTCGCTCACCGTTTCAACGACACTGGCGCCGTCGGCAATTTTGAGAACAGCAGCTCGGACTTCCAAGTCTGGTCCGGCATGCTGAACCTCATCTATGATTTCGACACCGGATCCTTCTGGACCCCCTATATCGGTGGTGGTCTGGGCTGGGTTCAGTCCGAGATTTCCGCAGCTGGCTGGGACACCGGTACGTTCAACGCGTCTTCCAACTTCGTCACCGTTGACGATTCTGACGCGGCGCTCGGCTATCAGCTGATCGCTGGTATCGGTTGGGAGCTGGCTCGCAACCTGACCCTGGACACCGAGTATCGCTACTTCGGTTACGGCGACACCGATTACGCTCCGAATCTGGAGCTGGATCGCGTTGGTGGTCACGAGGCCTGGATCGGCCTGCGCTATCTGTTCTCCGCTCCGGAGCCTGCAGCGCCGCCGCCCCCGCCGCCTCCTCCGCCGCCCCCGCCGCCTCCGCCGCCGCCTCCGCCGCCTCCGGCGCCGGTGTGTGACGACGCTGGCTTCGTGGTCTACTTCGCTTGGGATCGCTCCGAGATCTCCAGCCAGGCTGCTGCGGTGATCAACCAAGCTGTCAACCAGGCTCGCGAATGTGGTGTGGCGTCTGTGAACATCGACGGTCACGCTGACCGCTCGGGCGCAGCCTCCTACAATGTCGGCCTGTCCGAACGCCGCGCTCGTGCGGTTCGCGACGAAATGGTGCGCCTTGGCGTTCCGTCGTCCGCCATCTCTCTCGACGCCTTCGGCGAAAGCCGCCCGGCCGTTGAGACCCCGGATGGCGTGCGTGAGCCGCTGAACCGTCGCGCTGAAGTGATGATCGACCTCAACTAGGTCTATCGCACTGGCGAAAGATTGCGGCCCGGCGCTTCATGCGCCGGGCCGTTTTCTTTTGAGCAAAGGGTCAGGGCGGCAAGGACATCCCTCACGGGGGCGCCTTCATTGCGCTGCAGCATCTCGCGTCTGTGAGCGTCCGGGCTGGGGCTGGTCGCCCTCGGCGGGTTGACCGCGCGGAACACGCGTCGCAAGAACCTGCCATCACATTTTTCGATTTGAACGCCCGTGCCTTCGCGTCCGGGCGTCTTGCAGAAGGACTGGCCCATGAGCAAGCCGGACACCCCTTATCGCAAACGTGCGCTGGGCGACCGCGCGCTGAGCCCTGAAACCCTGATGATGAGCTATGGCTTTGACGCGAAAATGTCAGAGGGCTCCATCAAGCCGCCGGTGTTTCTGACGTCCACCTTCGCCTTTGCGACGGCGGAAGAGGGCGCGGCTTACTTCCGCATCATGGGCGGCAAGAAAGAAGCGGGCGATCCGGAAACCGCCGGCCTTCTGTATTCGCGGTTCAACAATCCCAATATGGAAGTGCTGGAAGACCGCTTGGCGGTGTTTGAGGGCGCCGAGGACGCGCTGGTGTTCTCGTCGGGCATGGGCGCCATTTCCACGGTGTTGATGGCGCATTCGAAAGCCGGCGACGTGGTCTTGCAGTCCACGCCGCTTTATGGCGGGACGGAGACCCTGATCCGTTCGATCCTGCCGCAATATGGCATTTCCAGCGCTGACTTTTTCGCCGGCGCGTCTGAAGACGAAATCCGCAAGGTCGTGGACGTCGCCATGAAACAGGGCCGTATTTCGGTTCTGTATTGCGAGACGCCGACCAACCCGACCAATGAAGTGGTTGATCTTCAGCTCATGGCGAAACTCGCCGATGAGATTGGCGAGCGTCAGGGACATCGCCCGCCCGTGGTGGTGGACAACACCATTCTGGGACCGATCGGCCACAAGCCGCTGGAGCTGGGCGGCGATATCGTCGTCTATTCCCTGACCAAATATATCGGCGGTCATTCTGACCTGATCGGCGGCGCGGCTCTGGGCGCATCTGATCTGATGCTGCCCGTGCGCAAGCTGCGCTCGGGCATCGGCACCAATCTCGATCCGCACACGTGCTGGATGCTGGCCCGCTCTCTGGAGACGGTCACGCTGCGCATGCGCGCCGCCTTTGAGGGCGCGCGCAAGGTGGCGGAGTATCTGCGCGACCACCCCAAGGTGAAGCGTGTGCGGTATCTGGGGTTCCTTGAAGAAGGGTCGCGCGATTACGACGTGCACAAGCGTCAGTCAGGCGACATGCATGGCTCGACCTTCGCCTTTGACGTAGAAGGCGGCCAGGCGGCATCTTTCCGCATGCTCAATGCGCTTAAGGTCGCCAAGCTCGCCGTGTCGCTCGGCGGCACTGAAACCCTGATCTGTCATCCGGGCAGCACCACGCACGCCGCTGTAGCGCCGGATCTCCAGGAACGGTTGGGCTTTGATCCGGGCATGGTGCGGGTCTCGATCGGCGTGGAGAACCCTGACGATCTGATCGCTGATTTCGAACAGGCCCTCGCAGAGGTCTAAACCAGAAGGACGGCCATGACTGACATCTCCCTCGACCAGGACGAACGCAAGATTCTCGATTGGGTTGAAAGCCGGGGCGATCACATGATCGACACGGTCAAAGCCTGGTCGCGGATCAATTCAGGCAGCCGCAATCTCGACGGGCTCGAGACCATGCGGTCTGTTTTGTCCGACGCGTTTTCCGAGCTTGAGGGCGATGTCAGCGCGGTCGAGCTGAAGCCGTCCACGACGGTGGAGCTTGATGGCGACATCAAGGAGGTGCCGTACACGCCCTCCATGAAGGTCTCCAAACGTCCCGAAGCGCCAGTGCGGATTGTCCTGACGGGCCATCATGACACGGTGTTTCCAAAGGGCTGCGGGTTTGAAGACTGGCGCCTCCTTGATGACGACACCCTCAACGGGCCAGGCGTGGCGGACATGAAGGGCGGCCTTCTGGTCATGCTTCACGCGCTTCTGGCGTTGGAGCGCAGCCCCTGGGCGAGCCAGATCGGTTATGACGTTCTGGTCAGTCCGGACGAAGAGATCGGCTCTCTGGGTTCGGGGCCGGTGCTGATGGATCTCGGCGCCAAGGCGCATGTGGGCATGACCTATGAACCCGCGCTGGCGGATGGCTCGCTGGCCGGCGCCCGCAAGGGCTCGGGCAATTTCTCGCTCCGGTGCCGCGGCCGCGCCGCCCATGCAGGCCGTGAACACCATCTGGGACGCAACGCCATCGTCGCAGCGGCGGAGTTCGCCCGCGGACTGGATCTGCTGAATGGTCAGCGCCCCGACATCACCTTCAACGTCTCACGCATTGATGGGGGTGGAGCGCCGAACGTGGTGCCGGATCTGGGCATCTGCCGTTTCAATGTGCGGGTGAAGACGGAAGATGACGCCCTATGGGCCAAGACCAAGATCGAGAAACTGGTGCGCGCAGCCGATGCACGCGACGGGATCACGGCGGATTTGCATGGCGGGTTCACGCGTCCGCCCAAGCCGATGAGTCCGGCCAATCAGCGCATGTTCGACTGGACGCGCACTGCGGGACAGGCCATAGGTCTAGACATAAAATGGGCCGATACGGGCGGTGTTTGCGAAGGCAATAATCTGTGGGCGTCTGGCTGTCCGAATGTGGATACGCTGGGGGTTCGCGGCGCCGACATTCACTCTGACCGCGAGATCGCCAAGCTTTCGAGCTTTGTGGAGCGCGCGCAATTGTCAGCGGTGATGTTGATGCAGTTCGCCCGGGGACGGTTCAACGCATCAGACGCCCGCGCGCTCAGTCCGGCGGGATAAGTAAAGTAAAAAGGGGGACGCGCCATGCTCGTGGTGCGCGCCGCACGGTCTGACGACCATGCCGCATTTGTCGACCTGGCGAGGGCTGCTGGCCCTGGCTTTACCAGCCTGTCGCTTGATGACGAAGCGCTGCACGCCAAGCTGTTGAAGTCTGAACAGGCGTTTGAAGGCAAGCTGCCGGACCGGTCAGACTGCGTCTACCAGCTGATGCTGGAAGATGACGTGACGGGTCAGGTTTACGGCACCGCCGCAGTGAAGGCGGAAGTGGGGGTGAAGAAGCCCTATTTCGACTTCAAGATTTTCACTATCGCCCAGTCGTCCAAGGAAGCGGAGCGTCGCTTTGATATGGACGCCATGTTGCTGGTGAATGATTTCGCCGGCTGCACCGAAGTGGGGTCGCTGTTCGTCAGCGACGCCCTGCGCGGTTCGGGGGCCGGGCGCCTCACCTCTCAATGCCGGTACATGCTGGTGGCCGCAGACCGGTCTCGCTTTGGCGCGCGCATCTTGTCTGAGTTGCGCGGCGTGGTGGACGAGGCGGGGGAGTCTGTTTTCTACGAACATGTCACGCGGCCGTTTTTTCGTATGACGTTCGAAGAGGCGGATTCCCTGTCGGCTTCCACGGACAACCAGTTCATCCTGGACCTGATGCCGCGTAGCGCGATCTTTCTCGACTTGCTGCCCGGCGAGGTCCAGGCGGTGATCGGAAAGACCCATCCCCATGGCGCCAACGCCTTGCGTCTTCTGGAGGATGAGGGCTTCCGCTATGATCGCTATGTGGACATTTTTGACGGCGGGCCGCTGGTCAGTTGCGAAACTGACGATGTGCGCACCATCAAGGATAGCCGCCTGATGACTGTGGCGGGCAGTGCGCCGGGTTCAGAGCGGATCCGGGCGCTGGTCTCCAACAATCAAATGCCTGATTTTCGATGCGTGCATGCAGAAGTCAGCGTCACAGGCGACGCTGTGTCTCTGGATGCCGACGCAACCCGGGCGCTGAAGGCCAGCGCGGGGGACACCGTACGTCTATGGACGAAGGAGCTAAGCTGATGGCGCATTCCGCATTTATCTCGGGGCAGTGGGTGTCTGGCGGCGGCGCTGACATCGTTTCCATCAACCCTGCGGACGGCGAGACGGTCTGGACCGGCTCCAGCGCCACGCCCGAGAGCGTCCGGCAAGCCTTCGCCGCCGCACGCACCGCTTTTGAAGACTGGGCGCTGACCTCATATGACGAGCGCCGCTCTGTGGTTCAGGCCTATGGCGATATCGTCAAGGCGGAAGCCGACCATATCGCCCAGCTGATCAGCCGCGAGACCGGCAAGCCGCTCTGGGAGACCAAGGGCGAAGCCGGCGCCATGGCGGCGAAGGTGGGCGTGTCCATTCAGGCTCATGACGAGCGCGCAGGCCGCAAGGTCACCGAAACCGAGTTCGGCGAGGCTGTGCTCGATCACAAGCCTCTGGGCGTGATGTTCGTGTTGGGGCCGTATAATTTCCCCGGTCATTTGCCGAACGGCCATATCATTCCGGCGCTGCTGGCGGGCAACACCATCGTGTTCAAACCGTCTGAACTGACCCCGGCTGTGGGCGAGTTCATGGTGCAGTGCTGGGAGAAGGCGGGCCTGCCCGCCGGCGTTCTGAACCTTGTGCAGGGCGCGCGCGAGACCGGCGCGGCGGCGCTGGACGATCCTGATCTTGACGGCGTGCTGTTCACCGGCAGCTGGAATACGGGCGCCTTCATTCACAAGAAATTCGCCGGTCGCACCGGCATCCAGCTGGCGCTGGAGATGGGCGGCAACAACCCGCTTGTGGTGTGGGACGCTGCGGACGCGGAAGCCGCCGCCCGGATCGCCGTCTTGTCGAGCTATATCACTGCCGGCCAGCGCTGTTCGTGCGCGCGTCGCCTGATCCTGCCGCAAGGCGCGGCGGGTGATCAGGTGGTCGATCATCTGGTAGAGATGATCAAAAAGCTCAGCGTCAATGTCTGGAACGCCGATCCCGAGCCCTTCATGGGGCCGCTGGTCTCCGCGCAAGCGGCGAGCCATGTGCTCAAGGCGCAGGACGACCTGATCGCGCTGGGCGCGAAACCCATCGTCAAATCCGAACGCATGGCGCTGGGCGACGCCTTTGTCAGCCCGGGCCTTCTGGATGTGGACGGCGTGACCACGCCGGACGAGGAAGTCTTCGGTCCGCTTCTGCAGGTGCGCCGTGCGGACAGTTTTGAAGCCGCCCTCGCAGAAGCCAATAACACCGCCTATGGCCTCTCGGCCGGGCTGGTGTCAGACTCAGAAACGCTGTGGAAGCGGTTCTGGGCGGGCAGCCGCGCCGGCATCGTCAATCGCAACCGCCCCACGCCGGGCGCCGCGTCCTCCATGCCGTTCGGCGGGCCGGGCCAGTCGGGCAATCTGCGTCCGAGCGCGTATTATGCGGCGGATTATGTCGCTTATCCGGTGGCGACCCAGGCGGCTTCGACAGTGGAGAAAATGCCGGTGAAAGGGCTGTAAGTCATGACGGCGGTGGAAGCCAATTTCGACGGTCTGGTCGGGCCGACCCATAATTATGGCGGGCTTGCGCCGGGCAATCTGGCCAGCGCGAAGAACTCAGGCTCCATCGCCGCCCCGCGCGCCGGCGTATTGGAAGGCTTGGCCAAGGCGAAATCATTGGCTGATGCGGGCCTGGTCCAGGGCGTTCTGCCGCCGCAGGAACGTCCTTACATTCCGCAACTCAGAGCGCTGGGGTTCTCGGGCGCCAGCGACGGCGCGATCTGGGAAGCCGCCTACAAGGCGCAACCGGCGCTGGCGCTGAACATGTTGTCGGCCAGCTCCATGTGGGCGGCGAACGCCGCGACGGTCAGTCCAAGCGCCGACACATCAGACGGGTGTGTGCATTTCACGCCTGCGAACCTTCTGACGGCGCTGCATCGATCCATCGAGGGCGAGCAGACCCGGCGGGCGCTGTCCGCGATCTTTCCCGATCCAAGCCGGTTCGCCGTCCATGAGACCTTGCCTTACCAGTCTGCTTTCGCGGATGAGGGGGCGGCCAATCATGTGCGCCTGTGCGCCGAGCATGGCGGTCAGGGCGTCGAGATTTTCGTTCATGGCCGCGACGCCTTTGAAGCCTGGGCGGGCAAATACCCCGCGCGGCAAACCCTGCAAGCGTGCGAAGCGGTTGAGCGGCGCCATGGCCTGAAGTCTGAGCGCACGGTGCACATTCGCCAGTCGCGCAAAGCCATCGACGCCGGCGCCTTCCATAATGACGTGGTGTGTGTGGGAACCGGCCCGGTGCTGTTCTTTCATGAGCATGCCTTCGAGGACAAAGCCGCGGCGCTCGACGCCATCCGCAAAGCTGCGGACGGTCTGTTCGACCCGATCTTTATGGAAGTGCCCGACGCTGAAGTGCCGCTCGGCGATGCGATCACCTCTTATATCTTCAACTCCCAGCTTCTGATCATGCCGGGCGTCGACCGTCAGGTTTTGTTGGCGCCCAGCGAAACCGAAGAGACGGATTCCACCAATGTCTATTGCGCCAATATGGTGGCGGGCAACGGCCCAATCGGCGCCGTGAAGTTCGCGCATGTTCGCCAGTCCATGCGCAATGGCGGCGGCCCGGCTTGCTTGCGCTTGCGGGTGGTGCTGACCGAAGACGAGCTTAGGTCAGTCAATCCCAAGGTGATGATGAATGACGCGCTTTATGCGGCTCTGACGGCTTGGGCGGAGACCCATTACCGCGAAGCGCTGGCGCCGAGCGATTTGGGCGATCCGGCGCTTGTGGCGGAAAGCCGTGCCGCTCTGGATGCGTTGACGGGCATTCTGGGGCTGGGTTCGGGTTTTTATCCGTTCCAGCGCGCGGGCGCCTGAGGCTTTTGACCTGATAGCGGACACAAAAAACCCCGGCGCTGAGCGCCGGGGTTTGTCTTGATAGACCGGTGTGTGTCTAGCGAACGCAGAGCACGTCAGCCAGCGCTTCACGGCCCTGGGTCGTGCGGCGCTCATCGAGCGACCAGACCGATCCCCGAGCGCGCACCGTGCCGTAATAGACAGCGCGGTTCATCCCGCTGGCCCGGCACAGATCATCGGCGGCGCTTTGTCCGCAGCGGCCATAGCCGCCGCGTTCACACGCGGACACCGCATAGCCGTTGATGGTGGGTTCAGCGAAGAAGACCGTCTCCACGCCGCGCACGCCGCCATCCACACGGTTGGAGCCATAGCCGGGGCGCCCGCCATAATTGTCGTCATCGCGCGGGATGCGCTGATTGGTGGCGGAGGTGATCTCGCGGTTCAGGTTGAGAACGCCCAGATTGCGCACATCGCGATCGACTTCCACGCAGCGCCCGCCGAAGTCATCATGTTGGCAGAAGGTCCAGTCGCCTGAATGCACCTCGATGGACTGGGCGGCGTCGTTGAAGCCCAGCCGGCTCAGATTTCCTACCGGCTCGATCAGGGTAACACTGCGGCCGGTGAAGTTCGTGCCGGACCACAGGGTGACGCCATTGTCGCGCGTGCGGCCGCGACGGCCCTGATCATGAACCGGGCGGATCGAGCTGATGCGGTCGTTGAACGCCCATTGGGTCATGTTCGGCAGATCGGAATCGATCACCTGGCAGGACCCGCGATAGCTGGCGTCGACACAGACTTCCCATTGACCGCCGCTGACGCGGATGGAGCTGGCCATGTCGTTGAAGTTCACCCAGTCGAGGTTCTCCGCGTCAGAATCGATCACCACGGACCGGCCCTGATAATTCGGCGCGTCATAAAGGGTGATGCTGGCGCCCCGCTGACGATCGCCGCGATCGCCGCGGCCATTGCGCTGGGCTTCCGCCAGATCCGCCGTCACGACCAGTCCGGCCAGCGCGGCGAGCATTACAGGGGCGAAACGCATTTCAGTCTCCTAACAACCAGATCAGAGTATGCCTCAGTCTATGAAGCCTCCAACCTGAACCGGGACTGAAAGCGTTTTCGCCCCGCCGTTCATCTACGCTCAAAGGCTTAATACCCTTGAGCGTTTCCGTCCTTGCGCATCTCGCTGGCGCCATAGAGGACGCCGGTTTCGCGATCGCGCCAGATGGCCTGATAGCCGCCGAATCCGCCATCGCTATCGCCGATGACGTGGCCGCGCGCTTCCAGCGCGGCGCGGACTTCTGAAGGCACGCCGCTTTCCAGATGCACGACGCCGACGCCTGCAGTTTCGCCCGCATCATCGGTTTCAGAGGTCGAGCCTTCATGGCGCCAGCGGGCGGCGTCGCCCGCTTCCTGAACATTGAGCCCAAAGTCGATGATATTGGAGACGATCTGCACATGGCCCTGCGGCTGCATGCCGCCGCCCATCAGGCCGAAACTCATCACGCCATCGCCGTCCTGGGTGATCATGGCGGGGATGATGGTGTGGAAGGGGCGTTTGCCCGGCGCGTAGACATTGGGGTGATTGGGATCAAGGCTGAACAGCTCGCCGCGGTCCTGGAACATGAAGCCCAGGCCGTCCGGCACCAGGCCTGAGCCCATGCCGCGGAAATTGGACTGGATCAGCGACACCATCATGCCGTTCCCGTCCGCCACCGTCAGATAGGTGGTGTCGCCGTCTTCCAAAATGGCCGGATCGCCATGGGTGACGCTCTGCATCGCCTGCTCCATGGAGATCAGCGCGCGGCGCTGATCAGCGTAGGCTTCGCTCAGCAGCGCCTCGACCGGGGCGGGGGCGAAGTCGGGATCCGCATAGAAGCGCGCCCGGTCTTCAAAGGCGAGACGCTTGGCTTCGATCTGAACATGCAGGGCGTCCGCGCTCATATAGCCCATGCTCGCCAGATCATAGTCTTCAAGGATCTGGAGCATTTGCAGGGCGGCGATGCCCTGGCCCTGGGGCGGCAATTCCCAGACGTCATAGCCGCGATAATTGACGCTGACCGGGTCCACCCATTCCGAGCGATGGTTGGCGAGATCCTCATAGCGAATCCAGCCGCCGATGCGCTGCATATAGGCGTCGATGGTGCGCGCGATCTCACCTTCGTAGAACGCGTCACGGCCACCTTCGGCGATCTGCTGCAAGGTGTTCGCCAGATCCGGATTGCGGAAAATCTCGCCCTCAAGCGGCGCGTCGCCGTCTTCGGTCAGATAGGTGGCGCGGGCGTTGTCGAACTCCTCGAACTGGTCCTGCGCGAACCGGTTCTCGAGGATGGTCATGTTGCGGTCCCAGTAATAGGCGATGGTCTGGGTGAGGGGGAAACCCTCCTGCGCGTAATGAATGGTGGGGGCGAGGACGTCGGCCATCGGCATTTCGCCAAAACGCTCGTGCAGGGCGAACCAGCCATCCACCGTGCCCGGCACGGAGACAGGCATGGCGCCAAGCGGCGGAATGGCGCCGTCTTCGCCGACAATCTCCACGACCTCGTCATAGCTCAGCCCCATCGGCGAGCGGCCGGCGCCGTTCAGGCCATAGACCTGGCGCGTCTCGGGGTCATAGACGATGACGAAGATGTCCCCGCCTATGCCGTTGCCCGTGGGCTCCATCAGTCCCAGAGCCGCATTGGCGGCGATGGCGGCGTCCACCGCATTGCCGCCAGCCTTGAGCACGTCCAGCGCGATCTGTGTGGCCAGCGGGTGAGCGGTGGCGGCCATGCCGTTCGTCGCGGTGACGGGAGAACGGGTGGCGAAATGATCGCCGCTGACCCGGTCGCCGGGATAGAAGTCCTGCGCGCCTGCTGACGCTCCGAATTCACTAAAGGTCATGGCGGCGACCACGCCGGCGGCGGCGATCTTTTTCATCTGCTTGCTCCCCGTATGTGCGGCAGACTTCTGGCCTGCGCGTTGAGGGCAAGTAGATAAGCCCGCGCCCTAAGGATCAAGACCTAGTTCGGCGCCTCACCTTGTTCATCGTCTCCGTCTGTCGGCTCGTCTGCGGCGTCGTCATCATCATTGCGCGCATTGTTCAGAAGCTGGCCAAACAGGCCGCGCACCACGTCTTCGGGCGATGCGGGTTCTTCACCGTCGCCGCTGTCGCCGGTCTGACCGCCGATCAGGCGCCCGGCTTGCTGGCGCAGCAGATTGCGCGCCACGGCTTCAAAGTCGATCCCGGCGGAGACCGAGTTAAAACCGCCCCGCAGACGCACCGGCACTTCCAGCCCCTGAAGGTCGAGCTCGCCGCCCTGACCGGCCAGGGACTGCACCGCACGTGCGGTGAGGCGGTAATCAATGTTTTGACCGCCCAGATCGATTTCTCCATTGCCCAATACGCGCAGGAGCGGGCTCAGCATGGTCGTGTCGGTATTGCGCACCACGCCATTGGTGACCGTAAAGCTGCCGCCCAGGCTGGAGAAGTCGGTCTGCTCGGTGTCGGCGAAGGCCGTGGGCAGGGCGCGGTTCTGCAGCGCGGTCTGAATGGTTCGGATCATCTGGGCCAGGTTCACGCCGCGCAGCGCGCCGTCGGTGAAATCAAACCGTCCCGTGCCCGAGAGGGAGTTCATGATGGCCGCCGGGCTGGCGCCGCTGGCGGTGAGGTCCATGGTCATGCCGCCATCGCCGATCAGGCGATCAAACTGCGCCGCAGCCAGCAAGAAGGGTTGCGCCTCCAGCCCGTCCAGACGGGCGTTGAAGGAATAGCTGGGCGTGTTCGAGCGTGCATTGATCACCGCGGTCGCCTCACCCGACCCGCCATAAAGCTGGAACCGGTTCAGACGCGCGGTCATTCGGCCCTGATCCACCGAGATCAGCGCGGTCACGTCGCTGATCTCGATATCGCGCGCTTTCAGCTCATCGGCGCGAATGGTCAGCTCTGAATCCATGGTGCGCAGGGGCGCCAGATCAATCGGTTCATCGCTCCATTGCGACACGCCTGCATTGGCGTTTCGATTGCCTTGAGGCGCGCTGTCGGCAGGGATGTAGGGGGTGAGGTCGAGCATGGCCGTGCTCAGATCCCCTGTGATGCGCGGCCGTGCGCCGGAAGAGTTCAGCGTCAAGTCGCCATTGGCCGCGATATCATCAAAGCGGATGGCGGCATTGCGCAGCCGCACGATTCCCGGCTCCCCCGACAGGTCCGAGCGGGCGCTGAATTGGCGGAAAATGTCGCCATCGGGCAGGTCTGCGCCCAGATAGCGCGCCAGGGCCCGCAAGGGCAAAGTCACGTCCACATCCCCGTCAAAAGCCAGCTCTGTGCTCTCCAGAAAGCGGCCTTCCAGCGTCAGATCCGCCAGCGGGCCATTCAGCGTGGTTGAGAAGGGGGTTTCCTGCCCTTCAAAGAAGCCGCGCAAGGAGCCAAGCTCGATGGAGAACGTCATCGGCCGACCGTCCGCTTCAAACGAACCGCGCAAGCGCACAGGATCATCCACGGAGGGCAGCTCCACGCTCAGATCCAGCGCTTCGATCTGGCGGCTTTGGGAGCCGTCTTCAAAATAGACGGCGCCGTTTTCAATACGCACATCGCCAAAGCTCGCTTCAAAGGGCAGGGCGCCCGGCTGGCGCCGGAAGCCGTCGCTGGAGGACGCCTGCGCTGTCTGATCAGCGGCGTCCCCGAAGGTCCAGTTATTGCCGCGAGCGTTCGACTGAAGCCGGATCACCGGCTCGACCAGCACAAACTCCTCGATTTCGACCTGGCGCGACAACAGCGGGATCAGCGCCACCGACACCCGCATTTCCTGCATTTCGGCGAACGGCGCATCGCCAAAACCCGGCGCATTGGCGATCTCCGCGTTCTGGGCGCGCACCTGAAGCTGGGGCAGGATTTGCAGGCGGATATCGCCGGTCAGCCGCACCTCGCGCCCCAGGGTCTGACTGGCTGCGGTCTGGGTGCGTTCACGAATGAGGTCTGCGGGGATGAGCGCGGGCGCCAGAACAGCCACGCCGATCACCAGAATGAACAGAACGAGCAGGGCGATAATCAGACGGCGCATGGGCTCAGCTCCAAAAACAGCGCGTTCAGGGGCGGGCGCGTCCCGTCCCCGGCTTGCGGATTTCCCGCGATGAGCGACAATGATTCACCATATCGCTCAGTCTGGCCACAGCAGGTAAGGGCTGGAAGCGGCGATTTAATGGCGAACAGGCCGGAAGATCATACAGGGGGAGACCATTATGACCGAAGACGAACTGAACGCGTTGCCGCGCGTCACCATGGGACGCCGTGAATTGCTGGTCGGACTGGCGGCGGGCACGGTGTTTCCGCTGGCCGGATGCGCCACCGATGGTGGTTTCGGCGCGGCGCTGGTGTCTGACGCCCAGATCATGCAGGCCTCGCAGGCCGCTTGGGAACAGGCGCGCCAGCAAGAACGCATCAGCCAGGACCGCAATCTGAACAACAAGGTCCGCCGCGTGGGCCAGCGCATCGTGCCGGCGTCGGGGCTGACCCAATACCAATGGGAATTCGTGGTCTTTGACTCAGACCAGCAAAACGCCTGGGTGCTGCCCGGCGGCAAGGTCGCCTTTTATCGCGGCATTCTCGAGACCATGAGCAATGACGACCAGGTGGCCACGGTCATGGGCCATGAAGTGGCCCATCTCAGCCGCAATCACGCCGCCCAACGCGCGCGTCAACAGGCCGCGGCGGGGCTGGGGCTCGCAGTGGTGAACGCCGGTCTCGGCGCCGCCAATGTGGAGAACAGCGACACCTGGGCCGGCATTCTGGGCACGGGCGTGACCTATGGCGTGCTGTTGCCCTATTCGCGTCAGCACGAGCTGGAAGCGGACATTCTGGGCGTCGATTACATGGCGCGATCAGGCTACCGTCCGTCAGAAGCGCTGGCGTTCTGGCGCGCCAAGGCCGCGCAAAACGCCCGCCGGCCGATTGAGCTGATGTCCACTCACCCCTCGGACGCCACGCGCATCGAAAACCTCGAGCGTCATATCGCCGAGCAGGGCTATGCCTGAGCACTGAAACGGGTGTGCGCAAAGCGCAGACACGGGTCTTGCGCGCCGCCGCGCGCGGCGCTAGTTTCCGCGCCCTGCCGACCGGGCTTCCAGGCCCCGGCAGGGCGCATTGCGTGCCGCCTTAGCTCAGTTGGTTAGAGCGCTAGATTGTGGATCTAGAGGTCCCCTGTTCAATCCAGGGAGGCGGTACCATTTTCTCCAAAATTTGATGGCCAGAAGCAGAGCCTTGATCTTTGCTAGCTCAGCGCCTGTTTGAGCGCTGTGACCGCCTCATCCCTCGATCCGGACACGTCGACGCGGGTCCAGCCTTGGGGCTCGTCTTCGAGCAATTGTTTTTCGAGCACGTCCACGCCGGCGTCGGACGCATCCCCGCGGCGCGCGGCGACGCGGGCGCGCAGCACGTCTGTCGGCGCCTCCAGCCAGAGCGTTTTCACCTCGCCGTCGAAATCCTGGGTGATGTCCGCCAGGTTCGCCTCGGACTTTTCCGATAGGAAGGTCGCATCGAGGATGCAGGCATAGCCTGCAGCGAGGCAGGATTTCGCTTGCCTCACTAGTTCGGCATAGACGCGGGCCGAGGTTTCGGGGGTGTAGGCGCTGGGCGGCAAGGGGTCTTCCGGCGCCTGTCCGGCCATCACCTTGCGGATGACGTCGCTGCGCAAAATGATCGCGCCTGGGCGCTTGCCAAGCGTCGGCGCGATGGCGCTGGCGAGGGTGGATTTACCGGTCCCTGAACGGCCGCCCAGAGCGATCAGTTGAGGTGCGGGCGCGGGGGCGAGACTCTCAAGCGCCAGATCAAGATAGGCGTCGGCCTCGGCCTGTTGATCGGCCAGACCGCTGGCCATGGCGCGCACGGCGGCGCGCAGTGACAGATACAGATCAAACAGGGGCAGGCCGTCATACTCTCGGGTCCGGGCGAGATAGCGAGTGAGCAAAGCGCTCGCCGCCCAGCCCGCCTTGTAGTGCAGGAAATCCATGACCGGGAAGGCGGCGTCGTAGAGCACGTCGATCGTGCTCAGCGCATCGTCAAATTCCAGCGCGTCATAACCGACGAGCCGGTCCTGCCAGACACAGATATTTTTCAGATGCAGATCGGCGTGAACCTGGCGCACCTTGCCGGTCTGGCCGCGCGCGTCAATGAGGCCCCTGTGTGTTCTCAGCGCGGATCTCGCCCGTTCATGCCAGCGCTCGCTGGCTTCGCGAAAGAGTGGGGTTGCGCCAGCCGCCGCCATATCGCCGGCGACCTGATCAATCAGCCCTGAAACGTTCTGAGACAGGCTGGACGTGTCCGAGATCGGCGCGCGCTCATGATTTGCAGCCAGATCATCGGCGAAGCGCTCGACCTGCGCCAGGGTTAGCCTGCCAGCCGCCAGTCGCTTGTCGAGCCGGTCTTCGTCCGCGAACCGATGCATGCGCACCAGCCAGTCCACCGGGGCGTCGCCGGGCCTGTCGCCGCCAATCTGGAACCCTTCGGGTGTTTTCCAGACCGGCGCGGCGTCCAGATATAACGATCGCGCCCATTGTGTATTGGCGGCCAGCTCCCGCTCGCAATACGTCCGGCGCTGGTCAGGCGTGGAATAATCCACAAAGTCGAGCGTGAGGGCGCGTTTGAGCTTCAGGACGGTCTGCGGACCCAGAAAGACATGCGACAAGTGCGTGTCGATGCGCTGGGGCGTTGCGCCGCCATGCGCCTCCGGCGTGCCCAAAAAGGCGACGAGTTCAGCCTGTTCCGGGGCGATGGGGTGGGGCGCTGCGGGCTCCGGCATGAGAGGCGACTCCGGCCTGTCTGGTCGCTGGAAACGTGACGATAGGCTGGCCTACGGTCCGCTGTCATCCATCCGCCGCCCGCTTAAGGCTCGCCATCAGAGCGCATCATGGGCGGCGACACGGAGAACTTTCTCCAAATGCGGGAAAATATGATTTCCAAGCTTCTGTGAAATATAACAAAAGAGAAGTCTTCCACAGCTTCCGCCCAAATCGTTAACGCGGGGTCTTGCGACTCTGGCGAATTGCGACACCATTATTTCTTCACGCGAATCCCTAAGCTCGAAGAGGCGGATATGGGACGGTTGAGTTCAGGCGGGACGACACAGTTTGTCATTATCGAGAGCGATCCGATTTATTCGGACTCCGAACTCGACCGGATTTGCGCGCGTCACGACATTGCGTCCACGCACCGCAGCGCCCTGAAGCGGGTGCTGGAGGAGGCGGGTCAGATCTATCTCGATCAGATGCAGCTCAATGGCCGACCGACCCAGACCATCCGCCTGCGACAGGATCTGCGCAAAGGCCTGTGCCTGCTGACCGAGTTGATCGAGCTTGTGCCCGATCTCCGGGAGCCGGGGCAGTCCGGGGCTGATTCCGCGCATGCCGCGGCCTTGCGCGAGGGCGACCGGCAGGTCAAGGCCGCAGCGACCAGCAGCCTGGCTTTGCTGGCGGATGCGCCTTCGACCTTGTCTTATCTGCGCGATGTCTACGAACTGGCGCTGGAAAGCGCGGCCCGCGGCGCCCGCGGCGCGCCTGAGCGCGCCCGGACTGTGGATCGCTGGCGTAGTCCGATCATCGAGTTTTACACCCTGACGCTGGGGCGGACCTGGATGGATACGGGCACCGAGCATGACGGCGAGCGCTTCGTGCGTGATTGCCTGTCCGTGCTTGAAGAAGGCGCTGAGAGCGAAGAGGCTGTGATCGCGACTGCGGAAGCGGCCAGCTGACTGAGGCCCCCCCCCTGAGCGGCCGCCGCTCTACCGGCTCTCGCCTTCTGACGGCTCCGCGCGCGCGTCGATCAGGCGCCGGGCGGCCTGCACATCGTCCACCGCTTCGATGGACTGGATGCGGCAACGCCCCCCTTCAGGAACCACCAGATATTCAAGCGACGCATTGCAGATGCGGGCGGTGTCGGGAAAGCTGAGACCGACCTGCATGCCATGCTCCAGCCCGTAACAGGATCGCTGCGTCGTCACCAGATAATGACGGCTCGCACCTCCAGACAATAACAGATGCTGATCATCCAGCGTGGTGTAGCCATTGATATTGATCAGGCGCACGCAGGTTCGTTCGACCGGGTCTTCAGAGGTGGAGGGGGAGTGCGCCATCGCCGCTCCGGACAACACACTGGCTGTAAGCAGGGCGGCGCCCAGCACGGTTGCAGCTTGTCCCATGGCTATGCCTTTCATCTCAGATTACATCACAGAGGTCGATAATGACTTCGCCCCGTGGATGCGCCCGCCCCATGCCTGCTCGCAGTTTACCTGAAAACCTGCCCGAACGCATTGTCATCGTCGGTGGTGGCGCGATGGGTCTGGCGAGCGCCTGGGCGCTTTGCGAAAAGGGCGTGCGAGTCACGGTTCTTGAGGCCGGCAAGGCGGGTCAGGGCGCGCTCTGGGCGTCTGGAGGCATGCTGGCGGCGGGATTTGAGACCTGTTTCGAGCTGGATTCCGACCATCCGCTCGCTGATCCTTACGCCGGGCTTCTCAGCCAGTCGCTCCAGCTTTGGCGGGATTGGGCGCCCAGGCTGCAAGCCGCTAGCGCGGTCGCGCTGGGCTATGATCCACAAGGCGCCGTGACGCCGGCGTTCAGCCAGGCTGATGAGGCGCGCCTCGATCAAGCCGAGGCTTTGGCCAAGCGTTTCGGTGTGACGGCGGACCGGATCAGCGGCGAGGCGCTCACCGGGCTTGAACCGGCCCTGGCGCGGGCGCGCGGCGCTCTGCTTTTTCCCAGCGACGCGCAACTCGACAACCGGGCGCTCGGCAGCGTCTTGTCAGACGCCATTCGCGCCAGGGGCGGCGACATTGCGGAAGGGCGCCGCGTGACGGGTCTGGACATGACCGCCGGCCGGGTCAGCGGCGTCGTCCTGGAGGAGGGTGAGCGCCTTGCTGCAGACGCCGTGGTTCTGGCGACTGGGGCGGAGCGCTTTGCTGATATGCCGAGCTTTGCGCAGATCAAGCCTGTGAAAGGTCAGATGATCCGCTTTGACGCCACGGATCTGCAGGTTCCCCAGCGTGTGGTGCGCGGTTTGTCGATCTATCTGGCCGCCAAATCCGGCGGGCGCCTGATCGCCGGCGCCAGCTCTGAACCGGGTCAGGCGGGGCTCGGTACGGACCCTGACACGCTGGAGCGCCTGACAAAGGCGGCGCAGGCTGCGATTCCAGCGCTGCAAGGCCACATGGTGGTGGAAAGCTGGGCCGGGTTGCGACCCTGCTCGTCTGACGCCATGCCCATCGTGGGCGAGGCCAGGCCAGGGCTTTACCTGGCTCTGGGCGCGTACCGGAACGGGGTTCTGACGGCGCCCGGCATGGCGGAGCTGGTAGTGCAGGCGTTAGGCGCGTCCTCGCGAAGCGATGGTGCAGATTTTTTCTCGCCTGGGCGGTCGGGGCTGAAGGCTTAACGAATGTTTACCACATCGCAGGCACTCTGGATGAGTAACGATTCGCGGTGTCAGCCATGTCCGATCCAATCAGCAATTCCGGCGCAAATGCGCTGTCGCCCTCGAGCCTGATCGCGCGAGCGGCGCAGAGCACGGGCGCAGACTTTGACTTTCTGATGCGCACCGCGGCGCGCGAGAGCAACTTTGACGCCAATGCGCGGGCGACCACCTCCAGTGCCGCGGGCATGTTCCAGTTCATCGAACAGACCTGGTTCGCAATGGTGTCGCGCTATGGCGCCGAGCATGGCCTTGGGGATGCGGCGGCGTCGATCGAGCAGAATACGGACGGGCGCTTTCGCGTGTCTGATCCGGCCCAGCGTGAGGCGGTGCTTAATCTGCGCCTTGATCCGCAAGCTGCGTCCGTCATGGCCGGAGAGCTGGCGGCGGAGAATGCGAACCGGATCGAGACCGCCATCGGGCGCAAACCCACCAGCGGTGAGCTTTATGCGGCCCATTTTCTGGGCGCAGGCGGGGCGGTGCGGCTGATCGAAGGGGTTGAAGCCAATCCCAACCAGCGCGCGGATCAGTTGTTTCCCAACGCCGCCGCGGCCAACCGGCCAGTCTTTTATGACAACGGGCGCCCGCTCAAAGCCAGTGAGCTGATGGAGAAGCTGACTGGCGAGGCGGTCACGCTGACCCGTGAAGTGGCCTCTGTCACGGATGCCTCATCGCCTGTGACCGCAATGGCGGCGTCCTGGGCGCGCTATGCGCAGGGCGCTTACGGCTCGGCCCGTGTGGGCGACGGTGTGTTGACCCCGGCAGTGGTTGAACTGCTCGCATCTCTGCGCGCTCCGGAGCGCTCGTCTTCCGAAAGATAAATCGGCGATAATTCGCGCAACAGGTCATTAACTTCTTGTTGAGACCCTAGAGGCGCGAACAGACCAAGTATGAGGCTCGTATTGCCATGACTGTTCAGACCCTTCGCGCCCGCCTGACCCGCGACGATATTCAGCGCTTGTCAGACGCCACTGATGCAGAAGGCCGCGCGCTGGCTGCGCGCAAATTCTGCGCCCGCTTCGCGTCTGTGGACCTTAGCGATGACGAACGAAAGATCGGCTCGGAAGTCGTCCGGCTTCTCGCTGATGACGCCGCCGAGCTGGTGCGCCGTTCGCTTTCGGTCACCTTGCAGCGCTCTTCGCACCTGCCGCCTGATGTGGCGCGCAAACTGGCTCAGGACATCGACTCTATCGCCATGCCGGTGATCGCAGGATCGCCCGTGCTCAGCGATGAAGATCTGGTGGAGATCGTGCGGACGTCGCCCTCGCGGCGGCAAGCGGCGGTTGCGGCCCGGTCTGAAGTCTCTGAAATCGTCGTGCATGAGATCGTCGAAGTCGGTGACCGCGAAGCGGTGAAAATTCTGGCCTCCAATAACGGCGCCCGGTTTGATGATCGCGGCTATGCGTCCGCGCTCAACCGGTTTGACGGTGATGCGGATGTGCTGGACCAGTTCGTCCTGCGTGACAGCCTGCCGATCACCATCACTGAGAAGCTGATCGCGCATATTTCTGACAGCGCCATGCAGACTCTCGTAAACCGGCATGCGCTTCCCGCCCAGCTGGCTGTTGAGCTGGCCGAAGGCGCGCGTGAGCGCGCGACGGTCGATCTTGTGGAGCAGGCGGGGCTGTCTGATGAGCCGCGCCGCTTCGTGCAGCAATTGCAACTGAACGGACGCCTGACGCCGTCCTTGATCCTGCGCTCGCTATTCCGCGGCCATATGAGCTTTTTTGAGCATTGCATGGCCGAGATGGCCGGTGTGACTCATGAAAAAGCCTGGCTGCTGGTCCATGACGCGGGTTCTTTGGGGCTTGAGACTCTGTTTAAACGCGCCGGCATGCCCGAGCGTATTTTGCCAGTGGCGCGTTCTGCGGTTTCAGCCTGGCATTCGCTGGAGATTGGCCCGAACGGAACACCGGACATTGTCCGCTTCCGTCGTCTTCTGGCCGAACGCATTCTGACCCAGTTCCAGGGCGTGCCGCAGGCTGAACTGGATTACATCCTGGACCGTCTCGACGCTGATGAAGCGGAGCTGGGCCAGATGCGCTTGTCCGCCGCCAGCTAGGTGCGGGCGGGCAAAACGTCTTGTTGAATTGAAAAATCGCGAGGTCGGCGGGGATCAGTCCGCGCCGACCAGTGCGATGACCTGGGTTTCCAGCTCTTCGGCAAGCTGACGGCCAACCGGATCGTCTTCCGTGCGGATATTCTGGATCAGCGCGGCGCGGATCGAACTGGCGTGCGCGCGAACCAAGGCCAGCGGCGCGATCGAGCGACGTTCCTTGGTCTCGATCAGTTTCGCGAGCGATCCTGAAATGCGCGAGATGATCGGAAACTCGTAAGTGGAGCCAAGCCCGCGCAAATCATGGGCGGACGTGAACAGCATTTCACCGCTTTCACCCAGCAGGCCATCCTGACTGACAGACTCGATCAGGGCTTCCATCTTGGTGACTTCTTCAGCCAGCCAGTCCTGGAACTGGTGTTTGATCTGTCCCAGAGCCATCTCAGCGCGCTCAATCGCAGCCTGGTCTGCAGGAGGAAGTTTTCCGCCGACCTTGGCCTTGAGCATGTTCGGCGGATTGATGATCTCAACCGACTTATCAGGTTTTGCCATGCTTAGAAGGCTCCGCTTCCCATGTCTTCGTCGTGACCCTACGCACCGCGACGTTCAGCATCGATGTGCGAGTCTATCTTACGGCGCCTGTCGGGTCCAAAAAAGCTGTCAGAGTCGACAAACCGCCGCGGTTTTCTGAATATCGCCGAAATGTGTTGGTAAATGCTTTCCGGGCTGAACGGTTTCACCATGAATTCAGTGACACCGGCGTCGCGGGCGACTTTGACGCGCTCGGCTTCCGCATAACAGGTGAGCATCATGATCGGCAGCGTGGGGCAGGGGCTCTTGCGCGGATCGCGCACCCAGCGCACCAGTGCGATGCCGTCCACGGGTTTCATTTTCCAATCGCAAATCAGCAAATCCACATGCTCGTGCTGCAGTATGTCCATGGCCGCCCGCACATCGCCCGCTTCATAAATTCTCGGCGCGCCCATGGCGTTCAGAATGGTGCGCAGAATCCCGCGCATGGCGGCGTTGTCATCGACAATCGCCACGGTCATGCGGTCCAGTGCGAGATAGGCGTCCTTCGGTTTCAAACCGGGCTCCCTGCCAGCGTATCCCTTTTGCTACCAGTCAGACTTTAATGCCGGGTAAGCCAAAAGGTTAGGTGGCGAATTGCTCCAGCAGGATGCGCTCATCCAACGCCCGACCCTTGTCAAACAGCATGGTCAGGGTGTGTCCGGGCGCCTGGCAGATGGTGACAGTCTCGGCGTCACGAAATTCCTTGTTGTCTGCGACCACGGCCACCGGGCGCTTGCGCGGCTCCAGTACGTCAAAGCGAACCATTGAAGACTGCCGCAGCAACGCGCCACGCCAACGCCGGGGGCGGAAAGCGCTGATTGGCGTCAGCGCCAGCAAGGTCGCATCCAGCGGCAGGATCGGACCGTGAGCGGAGAAGTTATACGCCGTGGATCCTGCGGGGGTGGCCACCAGAACGCCGTCCGCCGCCAGTTCTTCAAGCCGCGTTTTGCCGTCAATGCTGACGCGGATCTTGGCGGTCTGCCGGGTCTCGCGCAACAAGGAGACCTCGTTGATCGCCAAGGCTTCGAAGGTCTGGCCCTGGGTGTCACGGACAATGGCCCGCAGGGGATGAATCTCTGCGCGTTCGGCCTGCTCAAGGCGTGCGATCAGGTCCTCAACGCATGGCTCGTTCATCAGAAAGCCGACCGACCCGAAATTCATGCCGAACACCGGGATCTTGCGTCCCATGACGGAATGCAGCGCATCCAGCATGACGCCGTCGCCGCCCAGGGCGATCAAAACGTCTGCGTCCAGAAGCTCGCTTTCGCCATAGCGGTTGATCAGTTCGGCCTTGGCCGCTTGGGCGTCGTCACGATCAGAGGCGTGGTAGGCCAGGCGCATAACGGCTCCTGTCAGCTCGCCGTAAAGGCGCTTCGGGAAAAGAGGGGCTTAGTGGATTGAACCGTCTGCGCTCATCCGGTGCAAGGCCTGACGTGCGGCGTCTCTGGAGTATTGCTGGTACAATTCTCCCACAGCCCTCTTGGCGGCGTCCAGAGGTAAAGGGTGCGCGCGGCCCTGCTCGCACAGAGCTTCAAAGAACAGATGAGCGTGATCAATATTCATCGCCATGGCGCGCGCCGCGAGAATTGATACGCGCACCGGAGAGCGCCGCAGCGCTTGCCGCCAGTCCGCAGGCTCCAGGCCGGTCAGGCGCGCAACGGCGTGGTCGGAAATATCTGCGCGACCGTTCTGTGTAGCGCGCAGGACATCTGCGGCGTTCAGCGCGTCAATTTTGCGCAGTTCGTCAGTCAGGCTGGCGCCGAGATCGTCAAGTTTGTCCTCATCATCCGCCGTGCCGTATTCGCCCAGATGGTCCAGGGCTTCGGGACAAACCTCTTTCAATAGGGCGCTCACGGCTTCGCCCGCAGCTTCATAGAGCGCTTGCGCGAAATCAAGCTCGAGCGAACCCCGTCTCGACAAAGCGCTCTGCAACATGGCGTCCGCCTTGATGATGTCAGCAGTCTGTTCCGCGCAGGTTGCGGTCAGCTGAGCGCCAAGGTTTGCGAAAAGCAGAGCCAGACAGCCGCGTTCGCGATACTGGCTGATACGTTCCGCCAGCTTGTCACTGATCACACGTCGTTTTGCGAGGGCGCTCCTTTGCTCGGCCCCCAATCCCGCCAGCGCCAGAAGGTCCTGCTCTTTAAGGCATTCCGAGTGCAGCAGTACGGGCGCAGAAACAGCATAGGCGTCAAACGCCAGAACGCGGATGGTTTCCAGCGGCGCCCAGTCGCACTGAGAGAGTTTCAGCGCCGCCTGTGCGCGCACCCGGGCTTCGGCCGCTTGTAAAAAGCTCGTGAGGTGACGGTCGATCTCTTCAAGGACCGGTTCAGGCAAAGGCCGAAGCATGCAAAGATCGGTCAAAGCAAGCGCTTTACGGCCCGCCCTGTCAGGCGGGTTTGCAGACGCGATCACGGGGTCTGAGGTCGAACGCAGCATTTGCCCCTCATGCTAAATCGGCCTGACCGAACGAATCATAAGCATCAAATTGACTGAATCTTGGTTAGTGAATCATTATCAACGGCGGAGATTAAGATGGCTAAAGACATGAATGCAGTCGCCTTTAGTGCTCTGAGAGACCGCTATAACGCTGTTCGCTCTCAGACCGAGGCCCTCTCTGCGGCTTTTTCTGCGGAAGATCTGTGTGTCCAGACCATGCCGGACGTTTCGCCCGGCAAATGGCACCTCGCTCATGTGACCTGGTTCTGGGAGACGTTTCTGCTGTCAGAGGCGCTACCGGGCTATCAGCCTTTTGATCGGCGATTCAACTATCTGTTCAATTCTTATTATGAAGCGATTGGCGAACGCCATGCGCGCCCGGAGCGGGGCTTTCTGACCCGGCCAGGTCTTGAAGAGGTTCTGGCCTATCGCACCCATGTGGACCGCGCCGTGAATGGCTGGTTTGACCAGGCGAGCGCTGAAGCGATTGAAACCTATCGCACCGTGATTGAGACCGGCTTCGCGCATGAAGAACAGCATCAGGAACTCTTCCTCACAGACATCAAGCATGTGCTGTCACGCAACAGCTTTCCCGAGGCCGCCTATGCCCGGACGCTGGACACTGCGCCGGATCTGATCGCCACGCGCCCGGACCCGGTCTGGCTGACCTTTGAGGGCGGGCTCGCGGAGTTCGGGCATGAAGGCGAGGCCTTCGCTTTTGACAATGAAGGCCCGCGGCACAAGGCGTGGCTGGATCCCTTCGCCTTGGCGAGCCGTCCGGTCAGCAATGCCGAGTATCTCGCCTTCATAGAGGATGAGGGCTATGGGAGGCCGGAATTCTGGCTCTCGGAGGGCTGGGCGCGGATGCAGGATGAAGGGCGCACTCAGCCCTTTTACTGGCGCCGTCGGGACGGTCGATGGGCCGAATTCACCCTGCACGGCGAGCAGGCCTTGCACCCTGACGCGCCCGTCAGCCATCTCGACTATTTCGAGGCGAGCGCTTTCGCCAGCTGGGCCGGCGCCCGTCTGCCTGAAGAGCGCGAATGGGAACAGGCTGCGCAAGGGCTTGCCGTTCAGACAGTGCGGTGGGCGAGCGCTGACGGCTTGCTTCACCCCCAGCCGCAGACATCCGCCACAGATTTGCAAGCCCTGTTCGGCGAAGTCTGGGAATGGACCCGGTCCGCCTATAGCGCCTATCCCGGTTTTGCGCCCGCAGCAGGCGCCATCGGCGAGTACAATGGCAAATTCATGTGCGGCCAGTTCGTCTTGCGAGGCGGTTCATGCCTGACGGCGCCCGACCATGCGCGGACCACCTATCGCAATTTCTTCCCGCCTGACGCCCAGTGGCAAATGACCGGGTTGCGCCTTGCGAAAGACCTTTAGTCGCGCCTGACCTTGTCCGCCGGGCATGGGCAGAGCCGGAAAAATGCGGTAAACAGTGTTCACACAACCGCCAAAGAGCGGGTGAGCGCACAATCGCCTGTCAGAGGGAGGAGAGCCTTATGGACGACGCCAGCCAAATCTCGGTGAAAGACCAGGTCAGCGAAGACGAGTGGAAAGCGCGGTGCGATCTCGCGGCGCTCTACCGTCTGGCGCGGATGCACAAATGGGATGACTTGTTTTTCACCCATATCTCCATGCGCGTGCCAGGCCCGGACGAGCATTTCCTGATCAACCCCTTCGGTCTTCTGTTTGAAGACGTCACCGCGTCCAACCTGGTCAAGGTTGATATAGACGGCAATGTGCTGCCGCCATCGCGCTATGGCATCAATCCGGCGGGCTTCACGATCCATTCCGCAATCCACCATGCGCGCCCGGATGTGAAAGTGGCCATGCACCTTCATACCGATCAGGGCGTCGCCGTGGCGGCGCAGAAACGCGGCCTGTTGCCGATCTCGCAACTGGCGATGAATGTCATGAAGGACGTGACCTATCATGACTATGAAGGCATTGCGCTGGATGCGGACGAAAAAGAACGCCTGGTCGCTGATCTGGGCTCCAACAACCTGATGATCTTGCGCAATCATGGCACGCTGACGGTCGGGGACCACCCGTTCAATTGCTATCTGCGCATGTATCTTCTGGAGCGCGCCTGTTCGATCCAGACCCTCGCTCAGGGCGCAGGCGCAGAGCTGATCGAGTGGGATGACGCCATGCAGACCCGGGTCTTCAAGCAAGGCGAGGAAGGGGTCACCAATGAGCTCTTCCTGGAGATCGCCTGGCACGCCCTTCGTGGCCGCGTGGACCGGGAATGCCCGGGATATGATGTGTAGATTTCCCGTTTGAGGGGAATTTTCTGGACAAGTCGCCGCGCCTGAGTTTGGCTCCCTTCAAGGGGGCTAGGCGATGGGCGGCGATGTCCGGGCGAAGCGATCAAGACCAGCGGCCGCTCTGTGGTTGTGCGGGTGCGCGATCGGTTTATGGGGGCTGGCCGTCGCGCCCGCTTCAGCGGGTGCCTGGACACGCCCTGCGGGCAGCGGGCTGACGATCACCTCCGCCAGTCATCACGCCTTCGACTTGAGCAATTCCGATGCGGCGTTCTCAAAGATTGAAACGTCGATTTTCACAGAATACGGGCTGACTGACCGCCTGACTCTGGTGGGTCGGGTGGCGCGGGAAACGCGCTTTCGTCGTTCTGTGAGCCAGGTCAGCAAGGCGGGCGCCACCTACAGCCTATCTTTCAACACCGTCAGTCAGGGCTGGGGCGAGCTCGAGGCCGGCATGCGGCTGAACGCGCTTGAGTATGGGGATTGGGTGCTGAGCAGCCAGATCAGCGCCGTGCGGTTTCCAGGCGACCCAGACGACGCCCTTAACGCCGTTCCGGTCTGGGGCGCGGATGCGCGGCTTCTGCTCGGGCGCAGCCTGGGGGCGCGCATGTTCGCAGAGGCGCAACTGGCTCACCGCAGCCGCTTTGATAATGCAGGCGGCGAGCACCGCATGGACCTGACGTTTGGCCTCCGTCCATCTGAGCGCTGGCTGGTTATGGCGCAGACTTACTCGGCTTGGGGTGAGCGCTACGCCCAGCCGTATGAAAGTCATCGGCTTCACATATCTGTGACTGCGCCAGTTGCAGACCGGCTTTCTTTACAGCTAGGCGCCACTAATTCTTTTTATAACGACGGATTATCACCTGAGCGCGCATATGTAATAGCGCTATGGCGTGAGTTTTAACTGCATTTCAGCGTGCGAATTTTGATTTTCGCATTAAACGGCGCATATCGAGCGCACAAACAGGTTCAGGAGACGGGCAGATGCAGCGTTGGCTCTTTTTGGCGGCGACGGCAGTGATTTTTGCAGTCATGGCCCTGGCTGTGATCATCCGCGCCATATCCGGCGGCGAAGAGCAGGGCGGAGGATGGGGCGGCGGTCGAACGCTGGTTTCAGTCTACACCGTTCAGCCTGACACTTTCGCTGATGTGGTTGAAGCGCTGGGCAATGCGGGCGCCAATGAATCTGTCAGCCTGACCGCGAAGGTCTCCGACATCATTGCGCGACTTGATTTTGACTCAGGCGCGCGTGTCGAACAGGGCGAAATCCTTGTGGAGCTCGCGGACGCAGAAGAAGCCGCTGGATTGAGTGAGGCGCGCGCCACCCTGCGCGAGACGCAGCGCGATATCGCCCGCATTCAGGACCTGACAGATCGCGGCGTCGCTTCACGCACCCGTCTGGACGAGGCGCAGGCGGCGCTGGATCGCGCCCGGGCGCGGGTCGAGGCGATTGAAGCGCGTATGGCGGATCGCATCATCCGGGCGCCGTTTTCCGGCGTGATCGGCCTGCGGACCGTCAGTGTTGGCGAATTGGTGGGGCCGGGCGATGTGATCGCCCGCCTCGACGACACGTCCGTGATCAAGCTCGACTTCACCGTTCCAGAGCGGTTCTTGTCCGTGATCGACGCCGGCCAGGTCGTCCGCGCGCGCAGCGCGGCCTTTCCTGAAGAGGTGTTTCAAGGCGAGGTCAGCCAGGTTGATAGCCGGATTGATCCCGCCACGCGCACGGTCACGGTGCGCGCGCTGATCGACAATGCCGATGGACGCTTGCGCCCGGGCATGCTGATGACGGTCGAGCTGCGTCGCGACGAGCGTGAAAGTCCCGCCGTTCCGGGGTCTTCTATCGTCCGTTTTGGTGAGCAGACTTTTGTTTACGTGATCACCGAAGGCCAGGCAGGCCCGATGGCGGTGCGTCGTGACATCGAGCTGGGCCTGCGCAATGCGGGCATGGTCGAAGTCGTGAACGGCCTGAGCCTGGGAGAGCGCATCGTGTCTGAAGGCGTACACCGCGTGCGTGAGGGCGCCCCGCTGGAGCTGGCGAACGCGCCTGCGCAAGGCGGTGGTCAGGGCCTTGAAATTCAGACCGGGGAGGCTGCCCGATGACCCTGACGGATATTGCAGTTCGCCGTCCCGTGCTCGCTTTCGTGGCGAGCGCCCTGATCATCGTTTTCGGCTTCATGGGCTTGCAAGAGCTGCCCTTGCGAGAAATGCCCGATGTGGACCGCCCCATCGTCTCTGTCAGCGCAGACTATCCCGGCGCCAACGCCGAGGTGATGGAAAACCGCGTCACCCAGGTGATCGAAGACAGCCTGTCCGGCATTGAAGGCGTGGATACGATCAGCTCATCCTCTCGCGATGGGTCGTCCCGCGTCACCATCACCTTCACCCTGGAGCGCGATATTGAAGCGGCGGCGAACGATGTGCGTGACGCCGTCTCCCGCATTCGCGACCGCATGCCAGAAGACGTGCAGGGCCTTGAAGTGTCCAAGCAGGACAGCGATGCGCGGCCCTTCCTGTGGTACATGCTCAGCTCGGACCGGATGACGCGCGAAGAGCTGACCGATTACGCGGACCGCAACATCGTCGACCGGTTCACCGTGCTCGACGGCGTTGCCAATGTGCGTATTGGCGGACAACGCCGTTACGCCATGCGCATCTGGCTTGACCCTTATGAGATGGCGGCGCGTTCTGTGACGGTGTCAGACATTGAAGCGGCGCTGCGTTCTGAAAATGTCGAGGCGCCGGGCGGCGCCGTTGAAACCTCCGACACGCAATTATTTGTCCGGGTCGAGCGCCTGTTCGCCGATGAAGACGCCTTCGCGCGCATGCCGATCCGGGTGTCAGAAGATGGCCATGTGATCCGTCTGGGCGAGGTCGCGGATGTCGAGCTGGCCGCTGAAGAGCATCGATCCCTGTTCCGCGGAAATGGCGAGAACATGGTGGGCCTGGGTTTTGTGCGTCAAAGCAAGGCCAATTCGGTCGCCGTGGCCGAAGAGATCAACGCCGCTATTGATCGCCTGCGTCCGCAATTGCCTGAGGGCATGCAAATTGTCGCCGGGTCTGACGATACGATCTTCATCAAGGAATCCATCAAGGAAGTCTGGCGCACCTTCGCCGTGGCCGCCACATTGGTGGTGCTGGTGATTTACCTCTTTCTGGGCAGCTTTCGGGCCGCCATCGTGCCGGCGGCCGTGGTGCCCGTCTGCATGATCGGCACGTTCGCCATCCTCGCGGCCGGCGGCTTCTCCATCAATATCCTGACCCTTCTCGCGCTCGTGTTGGCGATTGGTCTGGTGGTGGACGATTCCATCGTTGTTCTGGAAAACATCCAGCGCCGGGTCGATCTGGGCGAACCGCCCATGCTGGCCAGTGAACGCGGCGGTCGTCAGGTGTTTTTCGCCGTGATCGCGACCACCGCGACCTTGGTGGCGGTGTTCATGCCGCTGATTTTCCTTCCGGGCCTCATTGGACGGATCTTCGCTGAGCTGGCGGTGACCATCACCGGCGCCGTGGTGTTGTCGAGCTTCGTCGCGCTCACCTTGTCTCCGATGATGACGTCAAAACTGCTCAAACCCAGCACCGAGCTGCGTGGTCCCGCCCGATGGGTGAACAGAGGCCTCGATCAGGTTCAGGTGAGCTATCGCCACAGCCTGAAGCTCATTTTGAGCATGCCCTGGATCGTCGCGCCGCTGATCATCGTTGCGGTGGCGGGTTCGGCTTTCATGTTCTCACGCTTGCCTGGCGAGCTGACCCCGCCGTCTGATCGCGGCAGTTTCTTTGGGTTTGTCGGCGCTCATGAAGGCGCAAGCTTTGACTATATGAGCGGCCAGATGATGCAGGCCGAAGAGATCGTGAACAGCTATCTGGACAATGGCGAACTGCGCCGGGTTCTGGTGGTGTCGCCGGGTTGGGGCGGGTCGGGGTACAATTCCGGCATTGTCATCGGCAGCATGACCGATTGGGGCGAGCGCCGTCCGGGTGATGAGATCGTCAATGAAATCAACGCCCGTTTGGGCCAGTTGCCAGGCGTTCGCGCCTTTGTCTCCATGCGCTCGCCCTTGGGCGGCGGGGGTGGCGGCGACGACATCCAGTTCGTGCTGCAAGGTCCGGAATATGAGCTTCTGGACCGTGAAGCGGACCGGCTGATCGCGGACATGGCCGAGCGCAACCCCAATCTCATCCGCGCCCGCAAGGATTACCAACCCACCGCGCCGCGTCTTCTGGTCGATATTGACCGCGAACGCGCCGCAGCCCTTGGCGTGTCGGTGTCTGACATCAGCGGCGCCTTGCAAACCCATCTGGGATCACGCCGGGTCGGACAATTCATTGATCGCGGCGAGGCTTATAACGTGATCATGGAGAACCGGCAGGCGGACCGGTCCAGCCAGAACGACCTGGAGGCCTTGTTCGTCAGGGCGCAATCTGGCGATCTCATCCCGCTTTCGAGCCTTGTGAACCTGCGTGAGGTGGGCGAAGCGCCCAGCCGCTCGCGGATTGACCGCCAGCGCGCGGTCACCGTCTCGGCCACCATCCAGGGCGATTACACTATCGGTCAGGCTGTGGAATGGCTCGACGCCTGGGCGGCGAACACGCTGCCGCCGGAAGTGGGCACGACCTATGTGGGCGAAGTGCGCGAATTCCTGCGCTCCAACAACGCGATCTATTTCGCGTTTGGCCTGGCCCTTCTGATCGTTTTCCTGGTGCTGGCGGCGCAGTTTGAAAGCTTCATCCAGCCCGCCGTGATCATGCTCACCGTGCCGCTCGCCGTCGCGGGCGGCCTGTTCGGCCTTTATATGGGCGGGTCGAGCCTGAACATCTTCTCCCAGATCGGATTGATCATCCTGATCGGGCTGGCGGCAAAGAACGGCATTCTGATCGTGGAGTTCGCCAACCAGCTGCGTGAAGAGGGGATGACCCTCGCCGAGGCGACGCTGGAGGCGTCTGTCACCCGTCTGCGTCCGATCCTGATGACCGGCGTTTCGACCGCCATCGGCGCCTTCCCGCTGGTGATCGCCAGCGGCCCGGGCTCTGAAACACGCGTGACCATCGGTCTGGTGATCTTCACCGGCGTGATGGTGGCCACGCTGTTCACCCTGTTCGTGGTGCCGGCCGTGTACGGTGTTCTGGGCCGATACACCAAGACGCCGAACTGGGTGACGCGCCAGCTCGAAAAAGAAGCACGCGAAGTGCGCGGCGCCGACCCGATCGATCCGCCCGCGGCGCCCGCGGAATAGCAAAGAAAAACCCCGGAGCGCTGCTCCGAGGTTTTTTGTTCAGGGCTTTTGCGGACAACGCTTAGTGCGTGTTCACCGCCAGCCAGGCGATCAGGTCGTTGCGATCTTCTTCGTCACGCAAACCGGCGAAGCTCATGCGGTTACGCGGGATGTATTCACGCGGATTGGTCAGATAGGCGTCCAGCGTTTCAGCGGACCAGACGATCCCGGATTCTGACATGGCCGGTGAATAGCGGAAGTCTTCCTTATGGCCGGCTTCCGCGCCGAACACGCCGTGAAGATTGGGGCCGACCATGTTGCGGCCGCCTTCATCCACAGTGTGGCAGGATTGGCAGCGGCGGAAGATGCGGGCGCCGTTTTCGATGCTGGCGCTCACATAGGGCTCGCCCAGCTCTGTCAGGATGCTGGCTTCGGCGTCGTCTTGCGCCTGCGCCGCGCTGGTCAGGGCGAGGGCGGCGAAACCGGCGAAAATCATACGCATTGGGAACTTACTCCTGTTGCACTCGGGTCTGGATGAGCATCTAGCGCGTCGCATGGGGCCCGGCAAATGCGCCAAGCGTCGCAGGATGCGCCAATCTCCACTCTAAAATCATGAGCTTGCGGCCTGATTAAGGCAGTGCGTGAGCAGGTGCGGCAAGATGAAACAGCCCCGCGCATCTGTCCTGGCTGACCATCGGTCCCCGATCTCGTTAAGATGGTTCCTGATCAGGCGGGGATGAAAAAGGCCGGATGGCGAACACATCACCCATAGCGTGTTTTGAAACGCGCGATCTTTGCAAGGTTTACGGGGAAGGCGCAGGCGCCGTTCACGCCTTGCGCGGCGTCAACCTGCTGGCGCCGGAGGGCGAGCTCGTCGTGTTGCTCGGGCCGTCAGGGTCCGGCAAATCCACCTTGCTCAACATTCTGGGCGGCTTGGATCGCGGCTCCAGCGGCGAAGTGTTCTTTCGCGGCCGACCGCTGCATGAAGCCAGCGAGCGTCAGCTGACGCGCTATCGGCGCAATCATGTGGGCTTTGTCTTTCAGTTCTACAATCTGATGCCCAGCCTGACCGCGCTTGAAAACGTGGCGCTGGTCACCGAAGTGGCGCCCAATCCGCTGCCGCCGGAAGAGGCGCTGGCGCTGGTAGGCCTGCACGAACGCATCCATCATTTTCCCGCTGAGCTGTCGGGCGGCGAGCAGCAACGCGTCGCCATTGCGCGCGCCATCGCGAAACGGCCTGAAGTCCTGTTATGCGATGAACCCACAGGCGCGCTGGATTCCGCGACGGGCGTCAAGGTTCTGCAGGCGCTGCGCGAGGTCAATGAGACCTTGGGCGCGACGACGTTCATCATCACCCATAACGCGTCTGTGGCGGACATGGCTGATCGGGTCATCGTCTTCGGCGATGGTCAGATCCGGGAAAACCGGGAGAACGCCACCAAGCTGGACCCCAAGGAGATTGTCTGGTGACCCGGCGCTGGCTCTCAGTGCTGGACCTCAAGCTCTGGCGCGATGTCTGGTCCATGCGCGGCCAGGCGCTGGCGATTGCGCTGGTGATTGCGGGCGGCGTGTCGGTGCATCTGGTGATGGCGGGCATGCTGGGCTCGCTCGATGAGACCCGCTCCGCCTATTACGAGCGCTATCGGTTCGCTGATATCTGGGCGCCGGCGGTGCGGGCGCCCAATGCGGTGCTGGATGATATTCGCCGGATCGACGGGGTGGCGGCTGCCCAGTCGCGCATCCTGTCGCCGGTCCTGTTCGACATTCCAGACATGGCCGAACCGCCCAGCGGCGTCATCTATTCCTTGCCACACGCTGGACGCCCCCTGGTCAATGACATTCATCTGGTTTCCGGCTCCATGCCCGACCCGGCGCGCCGCGATCAGGTGGTTGTGCTGGAGGGGTTTGCGACCGCTCATGGTCTGACGGTCGGCGATACGGTCACGGTCACCATTCGGGGCGGGCGAGAGCGGCTTTCGATCTCTGGAATCGCTCTCTCGCCTGAATACGTCTACGCCATCGCGCCCGGCCAGATCGTGCCCGACCCGTTATTGTTCGGCGTTTTATGGATGGACCGTGAGGCGCTGGAGACCGCCGCTGATCAGCAAGGCGCCTTTAATGAGGTGGTGGTGCGTTTGTCACGCGGGGCGGATCCAGCGCCCGTACGCGCCGCGATTGACCGCATTCTCGAGCCTTATGGCGGGGCGGGGGCGTATACGCGCCGCGAGCATGTCTCCGCCGCCTTCTTGCAAAGCGAGCTCGATCAGCTGCAGACCATGGGCGCTATCTTGCCGCCAATCTTTCTGGCGGTCGCAGCGTTCCTGGTGAACATCGTGATCTCACGGCTGATCGCGGTGGAACGTGAGCAGATCGGGCTGTTGAAGGCTTTCGGATATTCGTCAGAGGCTGTGTCCCTTCACTATCTCAAGCTGGTCGGCGTTATCGCCGCGCTGGGGCTGGTGATCGGTTTCGCTTTGGGGACCTGGCTCGGTCACGCCATGGCGATGATGTATGTGCAATACTACAGCTTCCCCTTTCTCATTTTTTCGGCCAGCCCGTCTGTTTACGCCATCGGCGTTCTGGTCACTGTTGTTGCAGTTGGCGGCGGCGCGGTCTGGTCCGTGCTCAAAGCGGCCCGGCTGGAGCCGGCGGTGGCGATGCGCCCGCCGCCGCCGCCTGATTATTCGCGCGGCGCGGGGGTGATGTTGACCCGGCTGAGCTTGCTCGACCATCAAAGCCGGATGGTGTTGCGCCAGATCTTCCGCTGGCCTGTGCGGGCGGGACTGACCGTGACCGGCATCGCCGCCTCCGGCGCTCTTTTGGTGATGACGCTCTATTTCCTCGACGCCATGGAGGTGATGATCGAAAATTATTTCGACCTCTCCAACCGGCACGACATGGCGGTCAGCTTTACCGAGCCGCGCACCATGGCGGCCTTTCATGACCTTGCCGGACGTGAGGGCGTACTGGAGGCGGAACCCTTCCGGATAGCGAGCGCGCGTCTTCGCTATGACAATCGTGAGGTTCTGATGGGAATAACGGGCGTCATCGACGATCCGGCCCTGTCGCGCATGATGGACAGCCAGGGGCGCACGGTGTCGCCGCCGCCCGGCGGTCTGATCTTGTCGCAGGATCTGGCGAACCGGCTTCATGTGCAGTCAGGAGAGCTTTTGACCGCTCAGATCACCGAAGGCTCCAGGCCGCGGCTTGAGCGTCTGGTGGTCCAGACGCCTGACGTGCTGATCGGCTCGGGCGCGCAGATGCGACTTGAAGACCTGAATGCGGCGCTGGGTGAGGGACGGGTGATCTCTGGCGTATATTTGCGCGTGGATCCGGCGTTTGCGGACGCGCTCTATCTGGCGCTGAAAGATGCGCCGCTGGTGGCGGGCGTCCAGCTTCACACCATCGCCAGAGAGAACTTCACCGAGCTGATGGACCGGTCCATCGGCCGCTCGATCTTCATCTACACGTTGTTCGCCGGCATGATCGCGCTGGGGGTCATTTATAACTCTGTACGTGTCTCCCTCGCCGAGCGCGAACGCGAGCTGGCCTCATTGCGGGTTCTGGGTTTCACCAAGGGCGCGGTCAGCTACATCTTGCTCGCCGAAAGCGCCATCCTGACCCTGGTGGCCCTGCCGATTTCTCTGGTCGCTGGCGCGGCTCTGGCCTGGGGCATGGCCAAGGCGATGAGCTCGGACTTTTTCCGCCTGCCGTTCGTGATCGAGCCGTCCACCTATGGCTATACGACGTGCGTGCTGATCGTGATCGCCCTGATCAGCGGGTTGATCGTGCGCCAGCGCATTAACCGGCTTGACCTGATCTCCGTGCTGAAAACTCGCGAATAGCCCAGGAGGCGCTTGATGACATTGAACTTTCGAACGGTGTTCTGGTCTGCAGCCGGGCTGATCGCCCTGGCGTTGATCATTTACGCCTTCCTGCCGCGCCCCGTGCCGGCGGATTTCGCAACTGTCGAGCGCGGCGTCCTGACCGTGACCGTTCAGGATGAGGGCTATACGCGGGTGCGAGAGGTCTACACGGTCTCAGCGCCTGTCGGCGGACGGCTGCTGCGGGTGGAGCCTGAAGCGGGGGATACGGTGAGCGTGGGACAGGTCCTGGCCAATATCCTGCCCTCTGACCCGGCCTTTCTGGACGCGCGCAGCCAGGGTGAAGCCGAGGCGGCTTTGCGCTCGGCTGAGGCCTTGTTGGGCTTTGCGCAAGCCGATGTGGAGCGGGCGCGCGCTGAAGCTGATTTCGCACAGACCGAGATGGATCGGATCAATACGCTTTACGAGCGCGGCACCGTCAGCGAAGGCGCGCTGGACCGGGCGCGTCTGGCGCTCAGAAGCGCTGATGCCGCTTTGAACACAGCCCGCGCCAATGTGCGCGCCCGTCAGGCGGAGCGCGACGCGGCGGCGGCGCGACTGATGGAGCCGGGCGATAACGGTGATGCGCGCGGCCTGGTGGAAGTGACGAGCCCGGTCAGCGGCCGCGTGCTCCGGCTGGTTCAGGAGAGCGAGACGGTTGTCGCGCCCGGCGCGCCCTTGCTGGAGCTGGGCGACCCTGAAGATCTGGAAATCGTCGTGGAGTTGTTGTCCACCGACGCCGTCCGCATCACCGAGGGCGCTGCGGCGACGCTGGAAGACTGGGGCGGGGCGCCGCCCTTGCGCGCCCGGGTCAGCCGGGTGGAGCCGTTCGGATTTCTGAAAATCTCTGCGCTGGGCGTCGAGGAGCAACGGGTGCGGGTGCGGCTGGATCTGCTGGACCCGCCGCAGATGTGGGAGAGCCTGGGCCATGGCTTCCGGGTGGAGCCGGCGATTGAGGTCTGGCGCGGCGAGGACGTGCTGATCGCGCCGGTGGCGGCGCTGTTCCGACGTGAAGGCGGCTGGGCCTGTTATGTGGTGGAGAATGGACGCGCGCGCCTGCGCCAGGTCGAGATCGGACAGGCCAATGGCGTTGACGCTGAAATCCTCAATGGCCTCGAAAGCGGTGAAACCCTGGTGCTCTACCCCTCAGACCGGATCGAGGATGGCGTGCAAGTCACCGAGCGCGGGGAGTGAGGCTGGCGTCACCGAACCCACAGGGTTCGCAAGCGCGACTGTGCGCCCGCAGCGTCAGCGAGGAACTTCAAGAAAACAGAGAAAATGGCGCCGGCTGAGGGAATCGAACCCCCGACCTTCGGTTTACAAAACCGCTGCTCTACCAGCTGAGCTAAGCCGGCGCGTCTGGGCTTTCTACGCGGGAGCCGGTCTGTTGGGCAAGCGCCCGGATGCAGACAATGCAGGTTATGGGGGCGGGCCGCTGAACCGGGCTGGTTTCCCTTTGCCGTGAGCTTGGGTAAGAGTGCGCGTCTCATCCCGTGACAGACCGGATCTATTTCCCATGGCCCGCATACTCATCACCAGCGCTCTACCGTATATCAACGGCGTCAAGCATCTCGGCAATCTGGCCGGCTCCATGCTGCCCGCCGACGTATATGCGCGTTTCATGCGGTTGAGCGGCCATGACGTGCTGGCGATCTGCGCGACGGACGAACATGGCACGCCCGCCGAGCTGGCCGCGGCGGCCGCCGGGCAGGACGTGCGGGCTTATTGCGACGAGCAGCACAAGATCCAGAAATCCATCGGTGAGCAGTTTGCGCTGAGCTGGGATTATTTCGGCCGCACTTCCTCAAAGCAGAATGCTGAACTGACCCAGCACTTCGCTGAAGTTCTGGAAGCAAACGGGCTGATCGCCGAAGTCGTCGAGCAGCAAGTCTATTCCATTGATGACGAACGCTTCTTGCCCGACCGCTATGTGGAAGGGACTTGCCCCAATTGCGGGTTTGAGAAAGCCCGCGGCGATCAGTGCGACAATTGCGGCAAGCTGCTGGATCCGATCGAACTGATCGAGCCGTATTCAGCGGTGTCGGGCTCCAAGAATCTCGAAGTGCGCGACACACGCCATCTGCAGCTCAAGCAGACCGATATGGAAGCGCGCATTCGCGCCTGGGTGGACGCGGCCGACGGGTGGCCGCAATTCGCTAAATCCATCGCCTATAAATGGCTCGATGAAGGCCTGCGCGACCGCACCATCACGCGCGACCTCAAATGGGGCGTGCCGGTCACCAAGGACGGTAAGCCGCGTGAAGGCTTTGAAAACAAGGTCTTCTATGTCTGGTTTGACGCGCCCATCGGATACATCTCCGCGACCCGTGAGTGGGCGGAGACAAGCGGCGGCGACTGGGAGAGCTGGTGGCGCACCGACAAGGGCGCCGACGATGTGCGCTATGTGCAGTTCATGGGCAAGGACAATGTGGCCTTCCACACGGTCAGCTTCCCGGCCACGCTTCTGGGCTCAGAGGAGCCGTGGAAGACGGTGGACGCGCTCAAGGCGTTTAACTGGCTGACCTGGTATGGCGGCAAGTTCTCCACTTCCAACAAGCGCGGCGTCTTCATGGATCAGGCGCTGGAGCTTTTGCCGTCCGATTACTGGCGCTGGTATCTCACCGCCTATGGCCCCGAAGGCTCTGACGCGCAATTCACCTGGGATCATTTCCAGGCCAGCGTGAACAAGGATCTTGCGGATGTTCTGGGTAATTTCGTCAACCGCATCCTGAAATTCGGCGCCAGCCGGTTTGACGGCGTGATCCCTGAGGGCGGAACGCCGGGAGAGGCGGAAGCCTGGCTGGAAACCGAAGTCGAGACGCGTCTTGCCGCCATCGCTAGCCATTACGAGGCGATGGAGTTCCGTAAAGCCGCCGCGGAAACGCGCGCGCTGTGGGCGGCGGGCAATGAATACCTGACCAAGGCTCAGCCCTGGGTGCATTTCAAGACCGATCCGGTCCAGGCGGCGTTGGGCGTCCGTGTGGGGATCAATCTGGTGCGCCTGTGCGCCATCGCCGCTCAGCCGGTAATTCCCAATGCGGCGGGCAAGATCTTGTCAGCGCTGGGTCTTGAAGGGGCGCAGGGCTGGCCGACGGGGGATGCGAAAACCCTTCTGGCTGCGCTTGAGCCGGGTCAGAGCTTCACGCCGGCTGAAATCCTGTTCGCAAAGATAGAGGATGATCAGGTCGCAGAGTGGGCGGAGCGCTTCGGCGGCGCCGAATAAGGCGAGTTCGCGCGCTGAATACGCCCATGACGGTTAGTCTTTCGTTTAGGCTGACTTGGCATTGTCTGCGTTGGACCAGACGACGGGGCTGATCATGAGCGAAGCGGCGACCTTGGGTGCGGGCGCGCTGTCAGCGGAGGCGTTGACGGCGGCCAACGTGCATCCCGACACCGGCTTGGCGACTGACTATCTCAATCATTTCAATGAGGTGGTCATGCTTCTTGAGATGTTGCCCGATATGCCGGACTTCGCCGAGGAAGTCCTGGCGTGGGAGCCTGTTCCCTATGAAGAGCATTTCGAGCGCACCAATTATGTGGGCAAGGAAACTGTAATCGCCGCATACGCCGCGGTGGACCACACCTTGAAAGCGCATCTTGAGACCATCGTCGCCGCCGTGAACGACGAAATGCGCGAAGCCCAATCCAAAGTCGAGGCCGGCGATTTCGCGGGCGCTTCGGCCATGGCGGGCAGCGAAATTGAATCGCTTCTGGCCGCGGCCCGCGCCGCCGTACAGGGGCGAATCGAAGGCGAAGGCATTGATGACAGCGCCGCCGCCCAGGCCGCAGCCGACGCCCTGTTTGATTGACCCTGAATTTCTTTCTTCGTTGACCTCTCCTCTCTAGCGGTCTGCAATGCCGCCAAGAAAAAAGGGGAGTCGCACTTATGCGTCATTTGTTCATGGCCGCCGCCGCAGGGCTGGCGCTGACCGCGCCGTCTTTGGCTCAAGACGATCTACGCACCGCC